>JAZKZS010000055.1:0-3807 GCA_045612765.1 Acutalibacteraceae bacterium | reverse complement strand
AACCACGTTTCAACTCAGTTACCTTATGCGTTAACTGTTGCAGGTATTTCTTTTGTTGGTTATATCTTGGCAGGTTTCGAACAAAATGCTTGGATCTGCCTTGCGGCTTTAACCGTTTTAACCGTTGCTATCTTGTTTGTTATTAAAATGTTAACTAACAAGAAAACCGCATAATTATTATTGAATTTTTAATCCGTTGCAGGTATAATGTTACTTGCAACGGATTTTTATTTTTTAGGAGATTATTTTGGCTAAGCGAGAATTTGAAAAACATATTGAAATTGAACGCAGTATAATTAAAAAATACCGCAAAAAAATATGGGTTAATTTTATTGCCGCTATTCAAGAATATGAGCTTATACAGGAAAATGACAAAATTGCGGTTTGTATTTCGGGTGGTAAGGATTCGATGATTTTGGCTAAGTGTATGCAACAGCTTCAAAAGCACAGTTCTTATCCTTTCGAGCTTGTTTTCTTGGTTATGGACCCCGGCTATACCCCCGAAAACCGCACTTTAATTGAAGAAAATGCAAAATTATTGAATATTCCTGTTCATATTTTTGAAAGTGATATTTTTGACGTTACAACCCGTGTTGGCGGCTCGCCCTGTTATTTGTGCGCCCGTATGCGACGTGGTTGTTTATATAGCAAGGCGCAATCATTAGGCTGCAATAAAATTGCTTTAGGCCACCATTTTGACGACGTTATTGAAACCGTTTTAATGAGTATGTGCTATTCGAGCGAAATTAAAACAATGCTTCCAAAGCTTCACAGCACCAATTTTGAAGGTATGCAGCTTATTCGTCCGCTTTACAGGGTTAAGGAAGAGGATATAATTTCCTGGGCAAATTATAACGATCTTCATTTTTTGCAGTGTGCTTGTAAATTGACCGCTGAAAGCAAGGACAGGGAAGACCTTTCAAAGCGTAAGGAAACCAAAGCGCTTATTAAGTATATGAATACAATTAATCCAAATGCGGCGGATAATATTTTCAGAAGCCTTCACAATGTTAACCTTGCTACAATGCCGGCATACCGTGATGGTGATGCGGGTGAAATTCATTCCTTTTTAGAAAAATTTAAGGAACAAGAAAATTATAAAAATGAAAATTAAAGATTTTATATATTTTTCAGCATTCGGTGTTAAAACTATTATTTTTGGCGGTAAAAAGCCAATATTGGGAACAGTAATTTTGACCGATAAATGTAATTTAAAATGTAAACATTGTTCGGTTAATAATTTAACTGCGGTTATAAATCCTTACAACCAAATTAAAAATGAAATGCAAACACTTTATAATATGGGTGTTCGCATTTTATTCTTTTGCGGTGGCGAAACTTTTTTGTGGCGTGACGGTGAGCACACCCTTAGGGATTTAGTTGTTGAAGCAAAGGAAATGGGCTTTTTAATTGTTAATGTTGTTACTAACGGCACTTATCCAATCGATTTGCCCGAAGCCGATTTAATACTGCTTAGCATTGACGGTGACAAGACTCGTCATAATATAATTCGTGGTGACACCTATGATACTATAATGAATAATATTAAAAATGCAACCGCCAATAACATTTGCTTTTATATGGCTATAAACCAAATTAATAAAGACTATATAAAAGATGTGTGTAAAACTGCACGGGACACTAAAAACGTAAAGGCGGTATCCTTTAATTTTCACACACCTTATCCTGATACACGCCGCCTCGCCTTGAACTATGAAGAAAAGGCAAAATGCTGTGATGATATTATTGAAATGATGCGTGAAGGCGCTCCGATTTTTAATTTAAAAAGTGCATTTCCTTATTTGATTGAAAATCGCTTTCCAACACCTTGCCACCAATGTGTTGTTATTGAAAACGGTAAAATTTCAACCTGCGGCCGTTGTATTGAGGTTGACGGTCTTTGTAATGAGTGCGGATATTTCTTTGTTGCGGAATATACACTTTTGTTTAAGGGTAATATACGCATTATTTTTGATATGCTACGCACGTATTTAAAATATATTTAGGTGTTATATGAGCTTAATTACAACTTTAACAAGAATGTGGCTTACTAAAACTATTAAGCCTTTTACTTTTAAATGTGAATATGACGAAGTATTGCCTTTTTCAGAATGTGAAAATTTAGGGCTTTACGTTCATATTCCGTTTTGCAAAAGCATTTGTGATTTTTGCCCTTACTGCAAGGTTTTATATTCTAATGAATTATGCGACAAATATGTTGATTCTTTGATTTGTGAAATACATAAGGTTGGCGGTCAATATAGTGACAAGAAAAAGGTTACAAGTCTTTATTTCGGGGGCGGTACACCCGCACTTGCTATTGACCGCATTGAAGAGATTATAAACGCCATAAAAGAACATTTTATTATAACCGACGGAATAGGGCTTGAGCTTCATCCCGATAACCTTAATGAAAATACCTTGCAAATATTAAAAAATGCAGGGATTACAAAAATTAGTATTGGTATACAGTCCTTTCAAAATAAATTTCAAACCATTTTGGGTAGAAAAAGTGTAAATACTATAGCAATGAAAAATGCTTTAGAAAAGGTTAAATTTGAAACTGTTTCAATGGATTTTATTTTTGCTTTACCAACCCAAACCTTTGAGGATTTAAAATCGGATATTGATAATGCTTTTTCAATTGGTGCCAACCATATTGCGATTTATCCGTTTATTGATTTTGCTTTTACAAAAAGTAAGGTTAAGGCACTGCCTAAAAAGGAAAAGCGTCGACTTCTTGATGATATAACAAAATATTGTTATAAAATGGGTTATAAGCGTTGTTCTATTTGGACATTTTCAAATTCGCAAAATGCTAATTATTCTTCAATGACACGTGATAATTTTTTGGGCTTTGGTTGTTCGGCAACCACCTTGCTTAAAGACCAATTTAAAATTAACACCTTTAACGCTGGTCAGTATTGCGAGCGTATAAATAATGGCACTTTGCCTACATCATTAACAATTCGTTTTACAAAATATCAACGAATGATTTACTGGTTGTTTTGGACAGCTTATAGCACCAAGATAAATGCTAACGATTTTTTGAAATTTTTTGGTACTCCATTAAAAAAGGTTTATGGTTTTGAAATTTGGTTGGCAAAAGTGTTTGGGTTTATAAAACAAAACGGCGACCTATATGAAATGACACTAAAGGGTGCTTTTTATTATCATTACTATGAAAATTTTTATACCTTAGCATATATCGACAAAATGTGGGGGATTATGCGTAGGGAAGCCTTTCCAAAAGAAATAATATTATAAAATAAAAAAGATCCGTTAGAGGCACACTCCGTAAGGAAGTGTGCCTCAGCTATATTTGCCTAAAGGCAAGTTATATTGCTACGCAGTTATATTTGAACTTCGTTCAAGTGATATTCGCTTTGCGAGTTTTAGGGCCAATATAATATAACTAAAATCAAAGGTTTTAATATCACTTTGCAATAAGGCAAAATATCACTGTGAGACCTGTCTCACAATATCACTTATTATTCTCGTTTTTGAGATAGGTATTTTTCAAAGTATGTAACCCACTATGACACTTTCAATTTGAAAGTGTCAGTTTTTCTTATAAAAAGAAGTAGGGAGAAACTTATTTAAGAAGTGTCTCCCTACGGCTCTTTTTTTATTATATCCTTTATAACCTCACCCGCAATTATCAATCCCGCAACAGACGGAACGAAAGCACAGCTTCCGGGGGGATTTCTCTTTGTATTAAGCGTAGGTTCTTCTTGAACGTCTAACACTGAATTATCCGACGTATTGACGGGAAGCTCCTTTGAATACACTACCTTCAGCTTAGCA
>JAZKZS010000054.1:0-34903 GCA_045612765.1 Acutalibacteraceae bacterium | reverse complement strand
AAATGTGCGATATGGATGCAGTTGCAGCATTCCGCAAGCGTGCACTTAACCCCGAACACCCCGTAATGCGTGGTTCACACGAAAACGGCGACATCTTCTTCCAACACAGAGAAGCTTGCAACAAGGACTATGATGCTGTTCCTGCTATTGTTGAAGAATATATGGACAAGGTTAACGCTAAGCTCGGCACCGATTATAAGCTCTTCAACTACTACGGTGCTCCCGATGCTGAAAAGATTATCATCGCTATGGGTTCTATCTGCGACGTTGCAGAAGAAGTTATCGATTATATGACAGCAGCAGGCGAAAAGGTTGGTCTTGTAAAGGTTCGCCTCTATCGTCCTTTCTCTGCTGAAAAGTTGGTTGAAGCTATCCCCCAAACCGTTAAGAAGATTGCTGTTCTTGACAGAACTAAGGAACCCGGCTCACTTGGTGAACCCTTGTTCCTCGACGTTGTAGCTGCTCTTGCTGCTACCGGCCGTAAGATTGACACCGTTATCGGCGGTCGTTACGGTCTTGGCTCTAAGGATACTCCTCCTTCAAGCATTTTTGCTATTTATAACGAGCTTGCTAAGGATGCTCCTAAGGCTCAGTTCACCATTGGTATCAACGATGACGTAACCGGCCTTTCACTCGCTGAAGAAGAAGCTCCCAACACTGCAGCTGAAGGCACTATCGAATGTAAGTTCTGGGGTCTCGGCGGTGACGGTACCGTTGGTGCTAACAAAGACTCTATCAAGATTATCGGTGACCACACCGACAAGTATGTTCAGGCATACTTCCAGTATGACTCTAAGAAGACCGGCGGTATTACCATTTCTCACTTACGTTTTGGTGACAAGCCCATTAAGAGCCCATACTACATCAACAAGGCTGACTTCGTTGCTTGCCATAACCCCTCTTATGTAATTAAGGGCTACAAGATGGTTAACGATGTTAAGCCCGGCGGTGTATTCCTTATCAACTGCCAGTGGTCTGCTGAAGAGCTTGATAAGCATATGCCTGCTGAAGCTAAGCGTTACATCGCTAAAAACAACGTTCAGCTTTACACTGTTAACGCTATTGACCTTGCAGCTCAAATCGGTCTTGGCAAACGTACCAACACCGTATTACAATCTGCATTCTTCTCACTTTCTAAGGTTCTTCCTGCTGAAGAAGCTATCGGCTACATGAAGGAAAAAGCTCAGAAGTTCATGAAGAAGGGTAAAGAAATCGTTGAAATGAACGAAAAGGCAATCGACGCAGGCGCTACCGCTTACGTTAAGATTGACGTTCCCGCTGATTGGGCTAATGCAGTTGATGCTGATGTTGCAGCTAACACTGCTGACGCTTCTAAGCTCGTTAAGATGGTTGACGGCATTATGAAGCCCGTTGGTCTTATGAACGGTGACTCTCTCCCCGTTTCTGCATTTATCGACCACGCTGACGGTACCTTCGAACAGGGTGCTTCTGCTTTTGAAAAGCGCGGCGTTGCTGTTATGGTTCCTGAATGGAACAACGAAACCTGTATCGGTTGTAACAAGTGCGTATTCGTTTGTCCTCACGCTACTATCCGTCCTTTCGCACTTTCTGCTGAAGAAAAGGCTGCTGCTCCTGCAAACATTAAGGTAGCAGTTAAGGAAAAGATGGCTACTATGAAGGGCTACTCTTACGCTCTTACCGTTTCTCCTCTCGATTGTATGGGCTGTGGTGTTTGCGTTGGCGAATGTCCCACCAACTCACTCAAGATGGTTTCTCAAGAATCACAACTTGCTGAACAAGACGTATTTGATTACTGTGTAGCTAACGTAACCGAAAAAGACGGTATCGCAAGCGACGCTAACGTTATCACTTCACAATACAAGAAGCCTTTACTCGAATTCTCAGGCTCTTGTGCAGGTTGTGCTGAAACTGCTTATGCACGTCTCGTTACCCAACTCTTCGGTGACAGAATGTACATTTCTAACGCAACAGGTTGTTCATCAATTTGGGGTGGTCCTGCTGCTACATCTCCTTACACAACTAATGCTGAAGGTCACGGTCCTGCTTGGGCTAACTCACTCTTCGAAGATAACGCTGAACACGGCTTTGGTATGTACCTCGGTCAAAAGGCAATTCGCGAACGCCTTATTGAAGATGTTAAGGGCATCGTAGCTTCTGACAAGTGTGCTGCTGATGTTAAGGCTGCTGCTGAAGAATATCTTGCAACTGTTGAAGACGGCGCTAAGAACTCCGCTGCTTCTAAGGCACTTGTTGCTGCTATTGAAGCTGCTGGCGCTAACTGCGACCTCTGCAAAGACGTTGTTGATAACAAGGAATACCTCTCCAAGAAGTCTATTTGGATCTTCGGTGGTGACGGTTGGGCATACGACATCGGCTTCGGCGGTGTTGACCACGTTCTTGCTACCGGTGAAAACGTAAACATTATGGTATTCGATACCGAAGTTTACTCTAACACAGGCGGTCAGGCTTCTAAAGCTTCTAACATTGGTCAGGTTGCTCAATTCGCAGCAGCTGGTAAGGCTATCAACAAGAAGAGCCTTGCTGAAATTGCTATGTCTTACGGTTACGTTTACGTAGCTCAAATCGCAATGGGTGCTGATATGAACCAAACCCTTAAGGCAATTAAGGAAGCTGAAGCTTACAACGGTCCTTCAATTATCATCTGCTACTCACCTTGCGAAATGCACTCTATTAAGGGCGGTATGGTTAATTGCCAGAACGAAATGCGCAAGGCTGTTGCTGCAGGTTACTGGGATATGTTCCGTTACAACCCTGCTCTCAAGGCAGAAGGCAAGAACCCCTTCTCACTCGACAGCAAGCCCGCAACTGCTGATTATAAGGAATTCATCCTTAATGAAGCTCGTTACTCTTCACTCACACGTTCATTCCCTGATCGTGCAGAAGCTCTCTTCGAGCAAGCAAGTGAAGCTGCAAAGGCTCGTCGTGCTCACCTTGAAAAATTGGTTGAACTTTACGGCAAAATGTAATTCCTTTGCTAAATAATAAAAACTCCTACACCTCGGTGTAGGAGTTTTTGTTTTGTGCTTAATTGTTAAATTGGGAGTTTATCGGGCTAACGCCCAATGCGGAATTCGTAATGCGTAATTCGGAATTAACGAACAATTTAAATTATATTTTCGTAGGGGCGAACTGTGTTCGCCCGCAAGCCTTCTCCAGCGGAGAAGACTGTTTTGTTACAATTCCGTTAGCTCGATAAAGTATAATTTGAAACATTTCATTTCTTAGGCAAACATAAATGTATTCAGAATTATACCAAACAGTAAACTAAAGGTGTTTGCAACAATTGTGTACGCTAAAATTTTACTTACTTTTACGTCGGCAAAGCGTTTTTTATAAATTATAAATTCAGCAGTATAAACTATCACTTCAAAAATCACTGTCTTAATTAAATACGGGAATGGCAAAACTAGGTACAATGTCCTCATTATTAATTGTGAACAAGCATTTACAATGAATATATTTAATAACTGTTTACCTTTAAACCTAAATATCAACGCAACTAAAAATTCGGTTACAATAGATATAATCATAACAATTATAGATAGAAAACTACCAAAAAACACAAAATAAGGATTAACCATCGAGTCAACCTCTATTTTATTTTCCAATGCATCATACTCTACGTCGCCATAAAAAGAAATTGATGGTATGTCTTTCGGCAATTTTGCTGAATCCGAAACTGAAATTATTTTATAATCCTTATCCAGTAAAGCAATTTTAAAATTCCGATAATTATTAAGTAAATCTTCATATTGCGTTAAATACTCACGATATTCAGAACCGCAACAAAATTCCACCATATAATTCTCATTATATGCGTGTTCTATTTTAATGTTAGATTTGGCATTTCTATAATGCAATGTAAAGCTTCTATAACCGTCTTTTGAATAGTTAGCAATTTCTTTTACAAGCGATTTGTCATCGCCGTAAGCGCTTGACTGAAAATCAATATAATTCGAGTCGTCTTTGGGAATTTTGATTAATAAATCCGCATACACCGCACCTTCGGGCAAATTTGAAATATAAATACTCAAATGGTCCGCAGGCATTGGAGCATTTGCAGATACAGAAAATGTCGAAAAGCAACCAAAAACACAAACAAAAATCAATAAGGTAAATATTTTCTTTAACCTACTCATATTTAACCTCCATATAATCATTTTAAAAAAATTAATACCCAAATTCCTCATCACATAAAATAACGTTTAAACGGCCGTTATCACGTTGCGGGCCGCTTACAAGGTAATTTACACAAATACGTCTTGGGTTGCGGCAGCCGTCGGTAAAAGACGGATTATCGTTATTTAAAAGTGAAACACAATGCCCGAGCTTTGCACAAGGGTTATCAATGCCCAAGCGCACACAGTTTTTAGGTGCGGCCACCTTTTTAACACGTAAAAATGCTTCGTTAAGGTCTTTAACAATCTTATTTTTGCCAACAACCATAATTACCTTTTTAGGTCCAAATGCAATTGCAGAAATGCGGTTGGAAAAACCGTCAACGTTAAAAAGCTCGCCGTTTTCTGTAACGGCATTTGCCGAACAAAAATAAAAATCACATCCAATAACCTCTTTAAAAACGTTCTGACGTTCTTCATCGGTTATACATTCTTTATTACGGTCAAAAAACTGATAATTAGGCTTATTTATAACGTCCCACACACCGCATTCCTTAACAGATACCGAACCGCCTGCCGAAATTTTAGCGCCGTCAAAAAGCATATTTTCAACGATTTCGGGAATTTCTTCCTTTGTAGCACAGGTTATAACGTTTATATTATTCTTCTTTAAACTTTCGATTACATTTTCCATTATAGTTACCTCTGATTTTTAAAAATAAAGCTACAAGCATTATACCCGTAAACGCACCAGAAATGTCAATACATACATCAAATACTGCGCCTGCCCTACCCTCTACAAAAAGTTGCAAGGTTTCATCAAGTGATGCAATAAGTGCACCGTAACCTAATGCGGCAAGCCATTTTAATCTTAATTTTTCAAAATTTAAGCTGAGCAAATATGTTAATACACCAAGTATTAAAAATTCGGTGAAATGCGCCGCTTTTCTTATTAAATAATGAAAAAGCTCAATTCCGTCAGCAGTTATGGGACCAAATATATTTTCCCACAAGGGCGAAATTATGTCAAGTATAATATTAAGTATGCCACCGCTTAACTGACCGGATTCTTCCCCGACCTTTAATGACATTGAAAAAACAAAGCCGGTCCATAAAAGTGTCAGCACACTTAAAATATACGTTCTCTTCTTATTCATAAAATTCCTCTAATATAAAAAGTGGGTATTCGCAAGTAAAACTTGAAAATACCCATTTCTTTAATATTTAATTAGTTGCCAAACTTAGCAACGTTAAGCTTCACGCCGGGGCCCATTGTAGTTGCGAGAACGCAAGACTTAACATATTGACCCTTAGTAGCAGCAGGCTTAGCCTTGATGATTGCGCCCATAAGAGCGTCAAAGTTTTCCTGAATCTTTTCAGCACCAAAGGAAACCTTGCCGATGGGGCAGTGAATGATGTTTGTTTTGTCAAGACGGTATTCAATTTTACCTGCCTTTGCTTCGGTAACAGCCTTAGCAACGTCAGGAGTAACAGTACCAGCCTTAGGTGTAGGCATTAAGCCACGGGGACCTAAAACCTTACCAAGACGACCAACGAGACCCATCATATCGGGAGTAGCGATAACTACGTCGAAATCGAGCCAGTTTTCGTTTTGGATTTTAGCAATCATTTCTTCTGCGCCAACATAGTCAGAACCGGCAGCAGTAGCAGCGTCTGCCTTGTCGCCCTTAGCGATAACAAGGGTTCTAACCTTTTTACCTGTACCGTTAGGAAGAACTACAGCGCCGCGAACCTGTTGGTCAGCGTGACGTGAGTCAACACCTAAACGAACGTGAATTTCAACCGTTTCATCGAACTTTGCAGTAGCGGTCTTAACAACCAATTCTGCAGCTTCGTTTACATCGTAAAGCTTACCGGTTTCAATAAGCTTAGCGGTTTCATTATATTTTTTACCGTGTTTCATTTTTTACCTCCAAGTGGTTAATCGGAATTTTCCTCCCACGAGAGAGAATTAATCTACAACCTCAATACCCATGCTGCGTGCTGTACCAGCGATCATGCTCATAGCAGATTCGATAGAAGCAGCGTTCAAGTCGGGCATTTTGGTTTCAGCGATTTTTTGTACTTGCTCTCTTGTGATTTTTGCAACCTTAGTTTTGTTAGGTGTGCCAGATGCGCTTTCAATACCGCAAGCCTTCTTAATAAGAACAGCTGCAGGTGGAGTCTTTGTGATGAAGCTGAATGATCGGTCAGCATAAACTGTAATTACAACAGGAATGATAAGACCAACGTCGTTCTTTGTTCTTTCGTTAAACTCCTTGGTGAAAGCCATGATGTTAACACCATGTTGACCGAGAGCAGGACCTACAGGTGGCGCTGGTGTTGCTTTACCTGCGGGGATTTGTAATTTAATGTAGCCAGTAATTTTTTGAGCCATTTTTATTTGCACCTCCATAATTCGTGGTAACAGTATCTTAAATTCTGATACCTGGCGGGGCGGTCATATTCCGTCCCTCCCACCGTGACACGCTTCGTGTCGGGGTTTAATAAGCATTTCTGCGTATTAACTAATTAATTTTCAAGAGAAATTTGGTCAAGTTCTAACTCGACTGGGGTTTCTCTACCAAACATTGAAAGAACAACGCAAACACTGTTGTTTTCGGTATCAACCGATTTAACTGTGCCGGTGTAACCTTCAAGCGGACCGCTAATGATCTTAACAAGATCGCCGTCCTTATAACCAACCTCAACGCTGTGCTTTTCTACGCCGAGTGCTGCAACCTCGTCATCGGTAAGGGGAACGGGCTTAGAAGCCGGACCCACAAAGCCTGTACAACCGCGAATGTTTCTTACAACATACCAGCTGTCGTCGGTTACAATCATTTTAATTAACACATAACCTGGGAAAATTTTGCGTTCAACTTCGCGAACCTTGTCTTCCTTAATTTCGGTTACGGTTTCCATAGGGATTTTAATATCTTGTATTAAATCCTGCATTCCACGACTTTCAACCATAGTTGCCAAGTCGGTAGCTACCTTGTTTTCATATCCTGAATAGGTATGCACTACATACCATCTTGCTTCTTGTATTTCAGACATGATTTACCTCCAAGGATTATTTAACGCTGTTTAAGATTAATTCGATAAGACTACCTAAGCCCCAGTCAACAAGCCAAATAAGCACGCCTACAACTGCGCACATAACCAAAACAATGCCTGTATTCTTTAAAACTTCTTTGTAGTTGGGCCAAACAATCTTCTTTACTTCACTCTTATAATCTCTGAAGAAGTGTACAACACGCTGAGCAATAGTCTTGCCACCATTTGCCTTAGCTTCAATGTAGTCATCAACAAAAAGGTTTGTAATTGCGAATGCTGCAAATACGAACATTGCAACAACCATAATGATTGCAAACCAAGTGTAGTGAACACTTGAAACAGGGGTAATAGGACGAACGTCAACAAACTTTGTGATTTTGCCCAATACACAAACTAATGTGTAAATAGCAGTGAAAAGACTTACGGCAGAAACAGTGTAACGAATGCCCTTTTTGTTAACGAACAAACCAACAGCATTTAATACAGCAGCGAATGCGGTAAGAATAAAGGTAAACAAAATTTTAGCAGACATTGCTAATTTTACGCTTTCACCTAAGAATTCAACCTTTGAGCCAAACGCCCATTGAGCTGCGATGTAAGAACCTGCTAATTCGCCTTTTGAGAAAACGTCAACAAAAGGAAGGAAAAACATTACAAGCGCACCAAGACCGAAAACAACAGCAGCAATTTGAGAAATTTTATTTAATATCTTCATTAAACCGCCTCCTACTTTGTTTCCTTGTGAAGGGTGTGCTTTTTGCAGAACCTGCAGTACTTGTTCATTTCAAGTCTGTCGGGGTCGTTCTTCTTGTTCTTCATTGTGTTGTAGTTGCGTTGTTTGCACTCTGTGCAAGCAAGTGTGATTTTAACTCTCATAACGGCACCTCCCGCTTTACGGAAATATTTTTTGCTTTTACTCTTGTAAAAGTAAACGCCTCCCTCAGTCCAAATCTTACAACTACTGCACCACATACCACATTTAGCGGTTTGCGAAAAGCACATTGCAATATATTGAAAGATTATAAAAACCGGTCTTTATTGCAAAAAAAAAGACCTTTCAGAGGTAGTGATATTATACCACATACCTGCAAAAAGGTCAAGTATTTTTTGTTATATATAATATATAATTATTTGTGATATGTTGAGCCTTCATTTATCTTAAATGCACGATAAGCCTGTTCAAGCAGCATTACACGAAAAAGCTGGTGCGGAAAGGTCATTTTAGAAAGTGAGAAACGGAATTTTGCCATAGCTTTAACAGTTTCACTTAAACCGTAAGAACTACCTATAATAAAGGCTATTCCCCTGCCCTGCTGCGATAAATCATTTACCTTTTCGGCAAATTCCTCACTTGAAAGTTGTTTGCCCTCGACACAAAGTGGGTAAACATCACAATTTTTGGGGATTTTTTTAATTATCATTTCGGCCTCTTTTAAAAGCGCTGCATCAATTTGCGATTTTGATGGTGCATCAGGTAATTTTACGGGCTCTAGCTCAACTATTTCCAAATCGCAATATCTTGAAAGACGCTTTACATATTCCGAAACGGCATCCCTCAAATATGCTTCCTTAAGCTTTCCAAGCGCAATTATAGTTACCTTCATCATATAATCGTCACCCCATTACCCTTTGGGCGTGCTACCGTTAAGATATAATCCCTACCGTTTTGTGCGCCGTTTTTCATTAACGCACCCTCGGCTGTAGCTTTAGCCACCATTGGCATATTGTTGTGCTGACTTAAATGCCCCAAAATAAACCTTGTTGTGCCTGTTTGCAAAAGGTTATAAAGCTCGCCCGCACAGGCATTATTTGAAAGGTGACCCCTGTCAGACAAAATGCGCATTTTAAGGTGTGGCGGATAAGGACCCTTTTTAAGCATTTCAATATCGTGGTTGGATTCTAAAAGCACAAGGTCATTACCAACAATAGCATTTCGCATTGTATTAGTTACAATGCCGCTATCGGTACAAACGGCAACCTTTTTATTGTCGGGTAAAATAAAGCTGTAACCGCTTGAGCCGTCACAGTCGTGGCTGGTTTCAAAACGGCGGGCGGCTATACCGCCAATCTCAACAAAATTATCTTCAATTACAACAGCGCTTGCTTTTGCGGGGATTTTATCCATTAAAGCCAAGCTTTCAAGAGTTTTTGCGCTTGCAAAAAGGGTTGCATTTGTTTTATTTAAAAGGGTTTTAAGGCCTTTTATATGGTCGTCATGCTCGTGTGTTATAAACACAGCGGTGATTTCGTCAATACTGCCGCCTGTGCTAGCCAAAGCTTCGCAAATTCCCTTAAAAGATGCGCCCGCATCAACCAAAACACCGCCGTTTTGTGTGCCTATGTATGTGCAATTTCCACTTGAACTGCTAAAAAGCGGACAAATTTTTGACAAAAAATCACCTCCTAAACCGAATAAACAGGCCAACCGCAGTTGACCTGTATTATTTTAAGCTTGTTTTAAAATTTCAACACCGTCGGGATAATACACACGCTTAATATTAGCACCAAGCTTTGTGAATTTTTCCACAACGTCTTCATATCCACGGTCAATACGTTCAATTTCTTCAATAACGGTTTCGCCGTTAGCCACAAGACCTGCAATAAGCATTGCGGCGCCTGCACGTAAATCAACCGCCTTAACAGGTGCGGCAGAAAGACCGTCAACCCCTGTTATAACCGCTGTTTTACCATCTACCTGAACGTCAGCACCCATAAGTGTCAACTGGTCAAGATATCTGAAACGGTTGTCCCACACGCCTTCGGTTACAATGCTTGTACCTTCAGCAATAGTTAAAACAGTTGCCATTTGGGGTTGCATATCGGTTGGGAAACCGGGGTGCGGCATTGTTTTAACATTGCATTTGCGGGGGCGGCGGTCCATAGTAACACGTACCGCTTCGTCATATTCGGTAATAACCGCTCCCGTTTCACGAAGCTTTGCTATTATAGATTCAAGATGCTTTGGCGTAACGTTATTAATAAGCACGTCACCCTGTGTAGCAACTGCGGCAGCCATATAGGTGCCTGCTTCGATTTGGTCGGGAATAATGCTGTAAGTGGTGCCCTGTAAGCTTTCAACACCACGGATTTTAATAACGCTTGTGCCGGCACCCATAATGTTAGCGCCCATCGAGTTTAAATAGTTAGCAAGGTCAACGATATGCGGCTCACGCGCGGCATTTTCAATAACGGTAAGACCTGTTGCCTTAACCGCCGCAAGCATAATATTAATGGTAGCGCCAACCGAAACAACATCCAAATAAACGCTGCTTCCGCGAAGCTCATCTGCCCTAGCGTCAACCATGCCCTTTTCAAATGATACCTTTGCGCCAAGCATTTCAAAGCCCTTAATGTGCTGGTCAATAGGACGAACACCGAAATTACAACCACCGGGAGGCGCAACACGTGCTTTGCGCATACGACCCAAAAGCGCACCCAAAAAATAACTTGAAGCTCGCATACCCTCAGCCATTTGCTGTGAAACGACAAAGGAATTTACGTTACGGGGGTCAATTTCAACTGTAGATTTATTTATAAGCCTTACATTTGCACCAAGCGCCGACAAAACATGTAAAATGTTTGTAACGTCGGAAATGTTAGGTATATTTTCAATTATTGAAGGACTGTCAGCCAATAGAACTGCCGGGAGAATTGCGACTGCGGCATTTTTAGCACCGCTTATCCGAACTTCACCGCATAAACGGTTGCCGCCGGAAATCACAAATTTTTCCATTAATGCCCCTCCTATCCAAATTTTTGTCGATATATAAATTTTGCCCAAAATATATGGGCGCAAACCAACGAGTATATTATATACTATTTTTTGCCACCTGTCAATTTTGTTTTTTAAATTATTGATAAAATTGTAATAAAAAAAACCGATGAATAAAACCATCGGTTTTAAAATTATTTATGTTCTTTGTTGCACTTTAATCAATTCATATCTAATACAATTAAGCCAAAATTAATAACACAACAAACGATACCAGCGTTCCCATAATTAGCCATTCCACTAAGCTAAGCAGCATTCTGCCGCAAATTACCGCCCCGATTGAAGCGCCACCGTTTTTGTTTTTAATGTTTTTGATAACGTGCTTTTTATATATCGCATCGCCAAAAAGTCCCCAAAAAAGACAGGTGAACGGAACTATTATAAAGCTTTTTAATTTAGCCTTTGCCTCTATTTTAGCAAGCTTGTTTTCTGCCATTGCGCCCTTTTGAACAATTTCGGGTGAATATGGCGCACCGTCGGCATCATGCATAATGGTTTGACCTCCGCCTTCAATATATTCCTTATACGGTGCAATATCTTGGTTTAAAATTTTCATTTCTTCGGTGTGTGGTAACAAAAACAAAACCGAAAGCGCCACCGTAATTAAAGACGTAACAATAAAGCCTATTACTGCAACCTTGTACATTTTGCGGTATAAAACCCAGTTTAAACCAAAGACCATCGCCGCCCAATTTATATGTAAAAACCACTTTTTGCCGTTGTTCTTTTTATAAACATCAACGTAACGCTTTGCATTTTTGTCAATATATTCTTCCCATTCAGTTTGGCCTATGCCGTCTATAATATAACCTTGCTGTTGGGCATCATCACCAAGCTTTGTCCAACAGTTTTTGCAAAAACCATCCTTGGCGTTGCAAATTGTGCCGCAATTTACACATTTTACGGTTGTATTACTCATAAATCTCTCTCCTTTAGTCGTTAACAATATAAGCTTATAATCGTTTAAGCAAATTATAGCATAAAACATTTCACAAAACAAATTACAATATTTTTACCTTTTACTTATTAGACATAAAATTTCACAAATTCTCTCACTGTAATTTGCATTTTTTATTTAATGGTTGATTATAATAAAAAATACTTTTTATATTCTAATGAAATCGTTCGCTCATGCTCACGATGAAATAATTTACTTTGTAAATTATGAAATATTTTTGCGTTGCAAAAATGTGAAATAAAATTTGCCCCTCAACATTTGCGAAGCAAATATTTCATAGCGAAGCTATTTCATATTACTAAGTAATGTTTCACTCGCCGAAAGGCGAATTTCATTAAAAAAAGACCTTGTCGCATGACAAGGTCTTTTTTCTGGCTGTTCCGAACAATTTAGATGCCAACTTAAAGTTGGTCTTTTGCGAAGTCGATTAGCCGTAAAAGTTCATTTTGTTTATCACGAAGCTTTGGTATCAATTCTAAACTTTTTTTATTCTTTTTAAGGAAATGATAAAGGTCAAAATATCTGTACCAAAGTCCGTACAAAAAGCGTATTTCCTCTCGTAATTCTTCTTTGTTCATATTACCGCCACCTTTCTTTTTGGTAACAGCAATTATATTTAAAAAGTTTTAAAAGTCCAGAGAAAAATCAAATCATTTTTTCGACAATTTCTTTCACCAAACCATACTCAAATCCATAATGCGTTTCATCGATCTTTATTAAATCAGTTACATTTAATTTTATTGCATATTCTTGCAAATTTCCTAAGTGGTAAGTTTTGCCTTTATATTCGTAAAACTTATCATTTTCAAAATAACACAAACGTTTATCTTTTGTAACATAGAGAGTTGAAAAAGGATCATCAAATACTAATCGAACTTCTTGTTGATAAGAAAATTCGGGCGTTTTGAAAATCAGTCTTTCGGCGGTTTTGTCCTTAATCAAATCTTTTTGCTTGTAAATAGAAAGATTGCCATATCTAATCTTATCAAATCTTAGGTTGTACATATTTGGGAGTTTTTTAATTGCTTTTATAAGACCTTTTGAATTGATCACAACAAAAGAAGTGTTATTTGTATTTTTATCATTTGCAAAGTGGTCTATCATAAGTTTATTAATCTTAACATAACATTTTCCGTTATAGGAAATCAAATTAGCATCATTAGCTTCATACATACAGTATAGCGGTAGACGCACATCTTTTCTAAGCACTTCGAGTAACAAACCTTCCTTATCATCACCAATACCATCTTTGTTCCGGTATTCTTTTTGATGAATATAATATTTGGCACAGTTTGTATAAATCTCGCCTGAGTTAATTAAGGAATCGGCATATTCGTCTGTTAAATTGAATTTGATAAAGAATTTTATTCCTTTAGTTTCCACTTATAACCCCCTGCAGTTTTTTGTTTTCCTTGAATAACATTTCTTATATTTTTTACATGTATGCCACAAGCCTTTGAAGCTCTTGCAAGTGACTCGAACTCATTTACTGTGTTACCGCTCAAATCAAGCTGTATAACTTTTTTAGCTTCTGGTACCACAGTTCTGGTTTCTTCAATTTTTTGGGGTATTTTATCAACATCGAAATAACGCCACACATAACCACCAGAAGTTTTTTGTCTGCCATTTATTACAAAAGATATTGTCCCTTTTGAAGCACCAGTTTTTTGACTTGCTTCTTCTTGTGAAATAAAATGATTTATGTAATTCCCATAAATATCATATTGTACTAAAACTTTTGTTGGAACTTTGGGCTTCAACGATTTCTTCTCTTTTTCTTTCTCTTCTTTTGCAAGCGCAAGTTTTAGTTTTTCATTTTCCCAAGTATAGTTAAGATTTTCTTCGGGCAATTCATCAATAAACGGCTTGAGTTTTGCTGCAAGATTTTCTTTTGTAATTTTTTCGTCATATCGCCACTCAATTAGAGTTACACCGTTTTCTAAACAAAGTTTTCTTTTTCTTGCATCTCTTTCTTGACGAATATTGAACTTTTCTTCACCGCCAAAAAAATCGGTTGCAGCATAATGTTGTTCACCTTGATATTCAAACGCTATTTTCAAGGAAGGAATATAAACATCTAAAGATTGTAGCCCTAACCACTTGTCTTGGTATTGATAAATAGCGTCATTGAAAAATCTAACAATTAAAGCATATAAACTTTGTTCTGATGACCATTTGTTAAGCTTAAAACCTTTTGCGATTGCTTCATTATATACATTATTTCTTTTTTGTTTAATTTTTTTGTTATATACCTTTTTGTAAAGATTGCAAAAATCATTATATTCGTCATTGGATGAATCACTTATAAATATACCGCTCACTATTTGAGTCGCACCTTGCATAATTTGCCATGCTTCTTTTGCGTTTTCCGCTGTTCTTAACACGGACACTGAATTAATGTACTCCATAAATCTTTCGTCAAATACATGTTTCATTTTTCTTAAAATAAAATACATCATTTCAATATGCTCTGGATTATTTGAATCAAACAACACATAATATGTATCAATCGAAATTCTTTTGAATGTTTCAAACTGACTAGCATATATAACGGCAATGTTGCTTATCTTATCAAAATTGCTTTTAAAAGTAATTTCAAATTTATCGTTTTTATACTTTTCAATTTCAGTGTCCCAATACATAATTTCATTTTTTAAACACTGCTTTATATTTTCAATTATTCCTTTCATATCAGAATAAGTAAACATTAATAGGGGGTTACGCTTTTGCCACCATTCAAAGTCCTGCAAGCTTGCTTCGTTTAGATTGTCATAATTTTCTAATTCATATTGATAATATCCACAATTAGGGGCGGTATACTTTACCTTTTTGTTTAAGAAATCATAAAATTCCCATTTTTCTTTTCCACTCTTTACATATCCCACTATTCTCGGCGATGCAAAACTCATATACACCGATTCAATGTCATCTATTTCATCAAAATAATAATTATTTTTCATTATCTTAACAACATATTGCAAGTTTCCTGAAGTGAGATATGGTTGGCATGTTTTAAAATATACTGTGTTTAATTGCGAAGCGTTATATACTTCACGCCATTTCAAACGTTCTATCGTACCGTTTTGTTGAAAATAAAAATATTGAAAATCTAAATTTAATAACAAATTATCAAAAACTTCTTCAAACCGTATTACACCATTTACCTTGGATTTAATTTTCTTTAATTTCTTCTGTGCAACATAAACACCACTAATTCTATAAAAACCGCACACGGCACTGTACAAATGAAACGAACAACTCAAGGCACAATGCACTAAACTTTCATTTTCATACAATATATCCACGGAGCAGTTTTCGACTCCGCAAGCGTACATTTTTTCTTTTATTTGTACAAAAAAGCAACGATCAGCAAAAGCATATAGCGTATATCTAAACACCTCTAAATAAGGACTGTCTTTTAAACAATTCAACAATCTAATCTCATTATTTCTAATATAATTGTTTATAACAGATTCAAACCGAGGGTCTTGTTTATTAAACACAATACCTACATTTGCCTTAATGTCGTTAATATCCATAATTTTCAACTTTTTCACCACCATATAAATTGTATCGCATCAAACAAACCACAACAATGCCATTCGTAACCTCGGTCATTCGATCCATCTTGAAGGAATTTTTAGTGATAACTCTATTATTTTGATTTAACTGTATTCACCGACGAAATAAGCATTACACGAATACTTGTGCAAGCGGAATCAAGATTTTTATAGGTTGCCTCATCGATGTAATTTGTTTTATATAAAAGTTCAAGCCAATAGCCTGTTTCGTTGGCTTCCTTTAGGGCAATTTGGAGTTTTGATATAAAGTCTGCTTTACCGTGAGCATATTGAGCCTCACGGATATTTGCACCAATAGAAGTTCCGCTTCTGCCGATTTGGTTGGAGATTATATTTTCTTTTTTGAGCTTAAGTTCTTTGACGAGGTTAATTATAGATACGGCAAAGTCCATTGATTGAACAGATAATTTATTATCACGCATAAACGCACCCACTTTCAAATTTAGTATATCATAAATATTATGGCTTGTAAATGAAGTATTTGCTTCACAAATATGAAGCAGGGCTTACGCCCTATGAAGCACGAGCGTTGCTCGTATGAAGAGAAACGTTCCTTATCGTGCCGTAGGCACCCTTCATTAGCGTAAGAGTCTTCTTAGCCGAAGGCTGCTTAATGTTCCCAAAGGGAACGCTTCATTCCACCAAACAAAAAAAGACTTGCCGTAGCAAGTCTTTTTGTTTGGTGGGAGCGGGTGGATTCGAACCACCGAAGTCGAAGACAACAGATTTACAGTCTGCCCCCTTTGGCCACTCGGGAACACTCCCATATTCAATTAATAAACGCTGGAGCTGGTGGACGGACGCAACCTTTTTTCAAAAGTTTGCCGTGCTTGCGGCATAGCCACTGCGCACCTCGTGACTAAAAACATCGCACTGTGATGTTTTCTTAACGTCACTCACCCTCTCAGGCTTCGAGTCCGATTAAAGACTCATAAACGCTGGAGCTGGTGGACGGACTCGAACCCCCGACCTGCTGATTACAAATCAGCTGCTCTACCAACTGAGCTACACCAGCATTTTCAAGCGCCTAACTAATATACCATAATTAATACACTTTGTCAAGAAAATTTTTTAACTTTTAAAATATTTTTTATTTTTCATAATTTTTGGTTTTTGCGGAAAAGTATAAAAAGAACTTTATTTTGGAGGTTTTTAAAAAATGAAAACAAAATTAACCGCATTTTTAACTGTGGTGGCTTTGGTTTTAACCTGTTTTTCACTTGCAGGCTGTACAAGCAAAAAGAATACCGCTTTGGTTTATTTTTTAAACTTTAAGCCTGAATCTGCCGCAGCGTATGAAGAAATTGTAAAAAAATATGAAGAAGAAACCGGTGTAAAAGTCAAAGTGGTTACCGCCGCCGCAAACACCTATGAGCAAACCCTAAAGTCAGAAATTGCAAAGTCTAACCCGCCAACAATTTTTCAGGTGAACGGGCCAATTGGTTATGACACCTGGGATGATTACTGCCTTGATATTAAAGACAGCAAGCTTTACGAATTTTTAAGTGACAAATCACTTGCCATTCACGACGACGGCGGCGTTTATGCTATTCCCTACGTTGTTGAAGGCTATGGCATTATTTATAACAACGCCATTATGAAGCGCTATTTCGCCTTACCAAACAAGAAAACAAATTATAACGATATGTCCGAAATTAACAGCTTTAAGGCACTTAAAGCTGTTGTTGAGGATATGACCGCCAACAAGCAAAAGCTTTCAATTGAGGGTGTTTTTGCATCTACCTCGCTTTCGGCTGGTGAAGACTGGCGTTGGCAAACCCACCTTTTAAACCTGCCGATTTATTACGAAATATCGCAAAAGCATAAGGAAAGCGACCCCACCCTTGCCCTTTTAGATGCCGACGAAATAACCCTTAAATACGGCAGCAACTACAAAAACCTTTTCGATTTATATTTAAACAATTCAATTACACCCAAAAACCTTTTGGGTTCTAAATCGGTTGCTGATTCTATGGCAGAATTTGCTTTAGGTAAGGTTGCAATGGTGCAAAACGGTAACTGGGCTTGGTCACAAATTGAAGGGGTTAATGGCAACACTGTCACCGCCGAGGACATTAAAATGCTTCCCCTTTATACCGATATTGATGGTGAAGAAAGGCAAGGCATTTGCATTGGTACCGAAAATTATTTTGCCATAAACAAAAACGCAACCTCCGAACAGCAAAAAGCGTCACTTGCATTTTTGGAATGGCTTTTCAGCAGTAGCACAGGCAAAAAATACGTTACCGAAAAGCTTGGCTTTATAACCCCATTTAATACCTTTAGCGAAAAAGAAACTCCCGCCGACCCATTAGCCCGTGAAATTACACGTTATATTCGTGATGACAGCCTTAAAACTGTGCCTTGGGTATTTAACGCCTTCCCTGGTGAAGCCTTCAAAAAAGCCACGGGTGACGCCTTGTTAGATTATGCACAGGGTAAGCGTGACTGGGACAAGGTTAAAAACGATATTGTAAAAGCTTGGAAGAGTGAACGTGATTAAATGAAACCCTTAAAACGTTATTTCCCCGTTTTTGTTTTACCCACACTTATTGCCTTTGTTATTGCCTTTGTTATACCCTTTATAATGGGGCTTTACCTTTCCTTTACCGAATTCACCACGGTAGAAAATGCGACCTTTGTAGGCCTTAAAAACTATATAACCGCGTTTCGTGACAACAGTGACTTTTTAAACGCCTTATGGTTTACCATAGCCTTTGCGGTTGTGTCTGTTATTACAATTAACATTTTCGCTTTTATTTTAGCATTACTGTTAACCCGTAAAATTGTTGGCACAAACCTTTTTCGCACTGTGTTTTTTATGCCAAACCTTATTGGCGGCATTGTGCTTGGTTATATTTGGCAGCTTATAATTAACGGGGTGCTACAGCCCTTTGGTTACGCCATTACAAGTGATGAACGCTTTGGCTTTTGGGGACTAATTGTGCTTATGAACTGGCAAATGATTGGCTACGTTATGATAATTTATATTGCAGGGCTTACAAGTGTGCCAACCGATATTTTAGAAGCCGCAAAGGTTGACGGCGCAGGCATTTTTACAACCCTTTTTAAAATAACCATTCCGTCGGTTATGCCATCCATTACCATTTGCCTGTTTTTAACCATAACCAATTCCTTTAAAATGTTCGACCAAAACCTAGCCTTAACCGCAGGTGCACCCGGTGGGCGCACCAAAATGCTTGCCCTTGATATTTACGAAACCTTTTACGGCAGGGTTGGTTATGAAGGTGTAGGACAGGCAAAGGCGGTAATATTCTTTATAATTGTTGCCGCAATTGCACTTTCACAGCTTGTCTTGACCCGCAGAAAAGAGGTTGAACAATGATTAAAAAGCATTTATTAGGCACGGCAATATTTATTGTGTTGCTGTTTTTATCACTTGTTTTTCTTTTGCCCATTTTTATTATAATAATAAATTCGCTTAAATTTAAATTTTCAATTACCGAAGCGCCCTTCAGCTTGCCAAATATTCAAAACTTTGCAGGGCTTGAAAATTATATAAACGGCTTTACCCAAACAGGCTTTGGCACGGCGTTTTTCTGGTCGTTGTTTATTACTGTATTTTCGGTTGCGGCCATTGTGATTTTCACTTCAATGACCGCTTGGTATATTGTAAGGGCAAAAAGCCTTTTAACAAATATTTTATATTATGCGCTTGTTTTTTCTATGATTGTTCCCTTTCAAATGGTTATGTTCACCATGTCGAAAGTGGCAAATAGCCTACAGCTTGACAACCCTTTAGGTATTATTTTAATTTACCTTGGCTTTGGCGCAGGTCTTGCTACCTTTATGTTTTCAGGCTTTGTAAAGTCGGTACCCAAAACGATAGAAGAAGCCGCCACAATTGACGGCTGCAACACGCTTCAAACCTATTTTTTAGTTGTTTTCCCAATTTTAAAACCCACCACCGTAACGGTTGCGATTTTAAACACAATGTGGATTTGGAACGACTATCTTTTACCTTATTTAGTAATTGGCAACGATTATAAAACCATTCCCGTTGCAGTGCAATATTTAAAAGGTGGTTATGGGTCGGTTGATATGGGTGCCTTAATGGCAATGCTTGTACTTTCAATTATACCCGTTGTAATTTTTTATTTATCAAGCCAAAAATATATTATAAAAGGTGTAGCCGCAGGCGCTGTTAAAGGATAAAAAATGAGCAGTTCGAATGAACTGCTCATTTGCTTTATTTTTGCGATAATTTATGCTCACGGTTGATTACCTTTGCGTAATAATTTGTTTCTAAAATTTGTGCGCTAACCTTAAACTTGTTGTTTACAACCTTACGCATTGACGAAACGTATTCATCCTCATTTTCAAGCTCTTGCCCGTCAAAAAGGGTGAATTCATCTGTTTTTGAATTATAAAAACCTTTTTCGGTAACAAAAGAATGGTTGTTAAACATAACTAAAGGCTGACTGTCCGACATAATGTCACTACCGGGCAAAAGTCGTGAATCATACTCAAAGCCGAAAAGATTATTAAGGGTTGGGATAATATCCAAAGAACTGCAGTATTTATCAACCTTAACGGACTTTTCCATACCCTTTGAATAAATTATAAGACAGCTTTTATAAAGTTCAAGGTCGGGGTCGATTTCGTGACCTGCAAGCTCGCTGAAATAATGATAAGGGTCAATATGCTCTTTATCTTCAAGACCATAAGGGTAATGATCAGGTGTTATAACAATAACAGTTTTTTCAGCAATACCTGCTTCATCTAATGCTTTAAGCAAATGCTCCATAGCTAAATCAAGCTCGATATTACAAGCAAGATAAGCCTTGGCACTGGTTGAAAGATCAAGGTGTTGCACCTTATCCTTATGACGTGCCGCCATGCTGTTACCCATAAAGGTATAATTAAGGTGGCCGCTAACCGTCATATAATAGGTCATAAAACGCTCGTTACCAATATATTCACTGGTTGTACCCTGAAGCATTTCACGGTCGGATTCGGGCCAATTTTTAGCATTTACCACCTTTTCAAGACCGTTGCCGATGCCTTTATATATAAATCCTAAATTTTTGTGTGAAATTTGACGGCTATAATAGGTATAGGTGTGGTTATGATATGCACGAACGGTTTTTAAACCATCGTTAAGGTACTGCTGAGGCATTGTAAACGGGAAGAAAACATTATTTTTACCCGAAGTGAAATAACTCCAAATACCGCCTTTTGGAATAAGTCCCGTTGTGGCAACGTATTCACCGTCAGACGTGCTTACACCCCAAATTGGTGTGTAGAAATTGGTAAAATCAAACCCTTCGTGCTGCATTTTGTAAAGGGTTGGGGTTAATTCCTCGCTTATTGCCAAATGCGAAAAGCCTTCAGCAGTAACCTGTATAAGATTATACCCTTCAAACATACCGGTATATTCGTTTTGATTTGTGGGTGTGCGACTGCCAAAATATTCATGAAGTGCTTTAACGGTAGTATTGGTTTCCTGTTGTGCCAAGGTTTCAAAGTCGATTTCCATTACGTTGGGTTCGTACTTTGTAGGGGGATCTTCATTTTGCATAAGCTCATTTTCAATATCGGGGTCGATTTCATACCCATTATCGATACCCAAAATATTATAGCCAAAATCTAAAAATTCGGTATATAAAAGCCCGTTATAAGAAACACTGCGATTCATTTCGAAAATAGCGTTTCTATCCCTATAATATGGAATTGCAAAACGTAGCAACAAGGTTACAGCTAAAACTGTGGCCGTTATGCCGGCGGCAATGCCAAGCACTTTTTTAGACGGTTTAGAACGTTTTTTGAACTTTTTAATGCCAATTATTAATAAAACAAGTGGCACAAACAAAATTAAAACCTGCCATAAGCTTTTCACAATTGCCAAAAATGCTTCACCAAGCATTTCACTTTCGGCAATTTGGCCAGCGCCTTTAAGTGAATATAAAATCATATAAGTGCCGAAAATATTATGATAAACTGTTTGCACACTGTACCAAAGACTTAAAACCGACTGTACGGCAATAAGCCCGGCATTTTTATTAAACGATAAAAACTGTGACACCAAACCAAAAAACACCGAAAAAAGCGCAACGGTTATAATGCCCCAGTTAAAAAACCTTTCACCACTAAAAAGTCTTAACCATAATTCACAATAAAAAATACTTATTGGAAAAAACATCCAATAATAATATTTCTTCACCTAATCAGTTCCTTTCAAAAATATCATACCCTATTATTTTACCCTAAAACCTTATATTTGTCAATTAAATAAGGAGTAACAATATTGTTACTCCTTATTAATAAACTATTAATTATTTTTTACCGGTAGAACCAAAACCGCCGGTTCCTCGTTCGGTATCGGTAAGCTCCTGAACCTCGGTATATTCAACTGCCAAAAATGGCGCTATAACCATTTGAGCAATTCTTTCACCGTCGGCAATTTCTTGTGTAGTGTTTGAATGGTTATGAAGCGATACCATAATTTCACCACGGTAGTCGGCATCAACCACGCCAACCTTGTTAGAGGGTGCAAGACCACGCTTATTTGCAATACCGCTTCTTGCATAAATTAAGCCTGCATAACCAACGGGAATTTCCATAGCAATGCCTGTGTGAATTATTTTTGTTTCACCTGGTAAGAACAAAATTGTTTCCCCGTTTGTAAGAGCATATAAATCCGCCCCTGCAGAATAAGGTGAGCCATAGGTTGGCACCTTTGCATTAACGTCTAATTTTTTGAAATTTACCTTCATTTTATATTCCCCTATTCATAAATATTGCCCGAGCCCATTTTTCTTTCCCAAACGCCCTCAAGCCAAATAACCTTGTCTTCATTAAGTGATCTTTTAACGTCAATTATGCGCTGATTAGACGAACCACGGAACAAAAGCGACGGGCTTTTAAGCTCATCAACAAATTTTCCGTCAACCAAAACGTCGATTAGCCTTAAGCAATTTAAGGTTAGTTCCTCATCGCCCACAAGCCCTTCTATAAGCTGCTTTTCGTAATCAAACCCTGTATAACACCAAACTGTTTTATTTGGTAGTTTTTCCTTTATTGCCTTTAAAAGACTGTAAATCCCCTCTTGGTTTTCGGGCTCAAAGGGTTCGCCCCCTAAAAGTGAAAAGCCTTCAATATAGTCCTTATCCAGTGCTTCTACAATTTCATTAATGGTTTGGTCGGTAAAGGGCTGACCATAATTAAAATCCCACGCTTCGCTGTTAAAACAGTTTTTGCACTTATGACGGCACCCACTTACAAAAAGCGAAACACGTACCCCGGGGCCGTTTGCAATATCAAATTTTTTAATTACTGCATAATTCATAACAAGACCCCAAAATTCAAGGGGCTTCCGCTTTGGGAAGCCCACTATTTTTTAAAGATGTAATACTCTTTCCTTAATTTCCTGTGTTCTGCCTTGGTTCCAATACTGTGTGCCAATGTAACCACAGGTTCTTCTTGCAACGTTAAGCTTGTCCTGGTCGGTGTTGCCACAGTTGGGGCAGGTCCAAACAAGCTTGCCGTGCTCATCCTCTTTTATTTCAATTTCGCCGTCAAAGCCACATTCGTGACAGTAGTCACTCTTAGTGTTAAGCTCGGCATACATAATATTATCATAAATAAACTGCATAACCGAAAGCACAGCGTCAAGGTTGTTTTGCATATTAGGTACTTCAACGTAAGAAATTGCGCCACCGGGTGACAATGCCTGGAATTTAGCTTCAAGCGCTAATTTTTCAAATGCGTCGATATCTTCGGTAACGTGTACGTGATAGCTGTTTGTAATATAATTTCTATCGGTTACACCCTTAATTATACCAAAACGCTTTTGTAGACATTTTGCAAATTTATATGTAGTGCTTTCAAGCGGTGTGCCGTAAAGTGAATAATCCATATTTTCGGCAGCCTTCCACTTTGCTGTATATTCATTTAACTTGCGCATTACCTCAAGACCGAATTCCTCGCCCTCTTTTTCGGTAAGCTTTTTGCCGGTCATTGCATATACACATTCCCAAAGCCCTGCATAGCCAAGCGAAATGGTAGAATAACCGCCGTGGAGATATTTATCAATAGTTTCGCCCTTTTTAAGACGCAAAAGTGCGCCGTACTGCCACAAAATAGGTGCAGCGTCAGAAATGGTGCCTGTAAGTCTTTCATGACGAGCCTGAAGTGCACGGTGGCAAAGCTCCATTCTATCGTCGAAAATCTTCCAGAATTTTTCTATATCGCCTTGGGCTGACAAACCAATATCAACAAGGTTTACGGTTACAACGCCTTGGTTAAAACGACCGTAATATTTAGGCTTGCCGTTTTCGTCAACATAGGGTGTCAAGAAGCTGCGACAGCCCATGCAGGTATAGCAGTGACCTTCACCATTTTTGTCAACCTTGTTTTGAAGCATAACCTTTTCGGAAATATAGTCGGGTACCATACGCTTAGCGGTACATTTAGCCGCAAGCTTTGTAAGTTCCCAATATTTTGTACCTTCTTTAATGTTATCCTCTTCCAAAACGTAGATAAGCTTGGGGAAAGCGGGGGTAATCCAAACGCCTTTTTCGTTTTTAACACCCTGATAACGTTGCTTTAATACTTCTTCAATAATTAAAGCAAGGTCAGCCTTTTCCTGTTCGTCCTTAGCTTCGTTAAGGTACATAAACACGGTAACAAAGGGTGCTTGACCGTTAGTGGTCATAAGGGTAACAACCTGATACTGAATGGTTTGAACACCACGTGCAATTTCTTTCAAAAGGCGCTTTTCGGTAATTTCTTTAATCTTATCGTCCGCTACGTCTAAGCCTGCTTCATTAAATTCTTCAACAACTTCAGAATAAATCTTCTTACGGCTTACATCAACAAAGGGTGCAAGGTGGGTAAGGCTTATACTCTGACCGCCGTATTGGCAGGATGCAACCTGCGCAATAATTTGGGTAGCAATATTACAAGCGGTTGAAAAGCTGTGGGGACGTTCAATAGAGGTACCACTAATAACAGTACCGTTTTGAAGCATATCTTCAAGGTTTACAAGGTCACAGATATGCATATGCTGTGCAAAATAGTCAGCATCGTGGAAGTGAATAAGACCACGGTCGTGAGCATCAACAATGTCAGGCTGTAAAAGAATACGACGGGTAATATCCTTTGAAACCTCGCCCGCCATATAATCACGCTGAACGCTGTTTACAGTGGGGTTTTTATTACTGTTTTCCTGCTTAACCTCTTCATTATTACATTCAATAAGGCTTAAAATTTGTTCATCAGTAGTATTTGACTTTCTTACTAACGCACGGTTGTAACGATATGTAATATAGCGTCTTGCCACGTCAAAGGCACGTTGATTCATAATTTGGTCTTCTACCATATCTTGTATTTCTTCAACGCTTAATGAACGATTAATATTAGCCGCAGCGGATTCAACGTCTTCGGCTATTCTTTTAATCTGAATTTCGGTCATTCTATGGCTGGGAACAACGCTTTGATTAGCTTTTGTAACAGCAACAATAATCTTATTCGGGTCAAACGTAACCTCAGCACCGCTTCGCTTAATAATCTTCATAACTTCTACCTCAAAACAATATATTTATAATAAAACGCATAACAAATTATACAATATCTAGTGCGTGCAAGAATTATTATAACACAAATTATAGAAATTTCAAGTACTATTTTGTCGAATTTTAAATTATTTTTTAAAACCCTCGCCAAGTATTTCGCCAGCCTCACATACAACTATAAAAGCCGACTTATCATACTGCCTTGCGGTAGCGTAGACGTTATGCACCTCATTTCTTCTTACGGTGCACATTATCATTTGACGGCTTTCACCCGTATATGCCCCCTTAACATCTAAAAAGGTGGCGCCACGCCCTACCTTATTTAAAATATCACACACAATATATTGTGCTTTGTCGCTTATAATGTAAATAACCTTGCCCTTGTCAGCGCCGTATAGCACTAGGTCCATTATTTTAGAGCAAGAATAAAGCGCCACAATAGAATAAAGTGCGCTTTGGACATTTTTGTAAACCAAAGCCGCAATAACCACCACCGTGAAGTCGGCAAAAAGCATAAGTCTACCCATACTGATATAAGGGTATTTAAGTGAAAACAGCTTTGCAATAATTTCCACCCCGCCCGTAGATGATCCGCGAAGCATAATTATACTAACCCCAAGCCCCATTAAAGTGCCACCAAAAATACTTGCTAAAATTAAGTCGATATGCATTTGAGGTAAAATTATAACCAAAAAGTCTAGCAATAGCGAGGTAATCGCCGTTGCAACAACAGTTTTAATTATAAAGCCTTTACCTATTTTGAAAATTGCAATTATGAAAAGCGGTAAATTAATTAAAAACACCACCGCACCAACAGGGGTATTAAACAAAAAGTTTAATACCGTTGCAATACCCGTAACACCACCGGGTGAAATTTCGTTTGCCGCCAAAAAGGTTGTGACCGAAACCGCATATATACAGCCGCCTACAATATAATAGATAATATCGGTTAAAAATTCTTTAATTCTAGCCTTCATAATTCACCTAAAAAATAAAATGGATACACCATTTAGTGTACCCATTTTTTAATTTAGTTAATTCCTGAATTTTGCCAAATAATATTAAAAAGTGTTTTAAGCCTTTCGTTTTCGCCCGAAAGATATAAAAAACCAAAAAGCGTTTCAAGACCGGTTGCGGTATGATAATCGCCACCGCTTGAATTTTTAGGGGTGTTACCCGTTTTAAAGTTTCTACCCCTTTTAAAAACCATAACCTCTTTTTCAGAAAGCTCGAATTCAATTATTTTATACGCCTCGGCCTGTGCGGTAGCATTAACAAGCTTAACCGACAGCTTGTGAAGCTCACCTGACGGGCGGTTAACCTCCGCCAAAGCGGTACGCACCATAAGACCATAAACACCGTCACCCACAAATGCAAGCACTGATGGGCTTAAAAGGTTTGGGTTTTCCATAAAACACCTGCTTTAATAAATATTTAAGGAACATAATCAAATTCAATATCTAAAATTTTAACTGTGTCACCTTCGGAACAGCCCTTGCGTTCCAAGGTATCAATAATACCGCATTCCCTGATAACACGTTCAAAATACTGAAGTGATTCATAATCGTCGGGGTCTACGTTGTTCATGACCTCCATAAGCCAGTCACAGTCTTCAACATAGTAATAAGTACCGTCAAAGCGTACTGTAAACTTACGGCGGTTTCTATCCACCTCTTCAACAGGCTTTTCTTCAGCCTCGTAAATCTTAATAGGTGGAAGCTTTTGAAGCTCGCTTGCAACGTAGTTTATAAGCTCGTCAGTGCCTTCGGCAATAGCCGCCATAATTGGAAAGAACTTATAGCCCAAGCCTTCAAAATAATTTTTAAGGCGTTCGATTTCGTCCTCTTCAATAAGGTCGCACTTGTTACCCACAATAATTTGGGGCGCCAAGGTTAATTCGTCACTAAACACCGAAAGCTCGTGATTAATTTTTTCAAAATCGTCAATTGGGTCACGGCCTTCACTGCCCGAAACGTCAATAACGTGCAAAAGCAAACGGCAACGTTCAACGTGGCGTAAAAATTCGTGGCCAAGGCCAATACCCTCGCCCGCACCTTCAATAAGACCGGGAATATCAGCCATTACAAAGGATGAGCCTTCATCCAACCTTACCACACCTAAAACAGGGGTAAGGGTTGTAAAGTGATAATTAGCAATTTTAGGCTTTGCTTCGCTTACAACCGACACAAGTGTTGACTTACCAACGTTTGGAAAACCGATAAGGCCAACGTCAGCCAAAAGCTTAAGCTCAAGGGTTACGTCTAATTCTTCACCGGGGTTGCCGCTTTTTGCAAAACGGGGAATTTGGCGTGTAGCATTACCAAAATGCTGGTTACCCCAACCGCCGTTACCTCCCTTTGCAATAACCACGGGCTCGTCACCCGAAATGTCGGCAATAATACGACCTGTTTCGGCATCCTTAACAAGTGTACCAACCGGCACCGAAATTACAAGATTGGGCGCACTTTTACCAGTACAGCGTGAAGTGCCTCCGTTTTCACCGGGGAGTGCTGTATATTTTCTTTTATAGCGGAAATCGGCCAAGGTGGAAAGGTTACTATCTGCTTTAAATATAATATCGCCGCCTTTGCCGCCGTCGCCACCGTCGGGACCGCCTGCAGCAACAAACTTTTCACGATGAAAAGATACCGCACCGTTACCTCCGTTACCCGCTTTTAAATGTATTTTTGCTATATCAACAAACATTTAGTTTTCCTCTGCTTCAATTTCAATAAAAGCGTTATAAAGCTCTAACGCTTTGTCATAATCTTCAGGCTTTACGTAAAAATTTTCAGGTATTAAAAGACCGCCCGTTACAATTTTCATATAACCTGCAGCACCTTCCTGCCTTGCAATAAAAGGAATTTCGTTATCCTTTAAAATCTCGGCATACATACCTGCAAAATTAGGCATTACCGCCTTTACAAGACGAAGACCGTCATATTCATTTTTAGTTTTTCTTCTAAAAAACACTTTTTATTCCTCTTCAATAAAAAAATCTTCCTCAAATTCGGGTTGATTTTCCATAAAATCGTTATAAAGGGCTTCAGCCTTTTCAAAATCACGCTTATCAACGTAAATTTCGTCTGCCGAAAAGCCGCCGCCAAACATTACTACAATTGCGCCTTCGTCGTTACCCATAGAATAAGGTATACCGTTATCGGTCAAAATATCACGATAAATTTCAGACGATACCACATCCTCGAAAGTGGCTACAAGCACAGGCTCGTTAATTGATGCCTGACCGTTTTCATCTAAAACGGGTTCACTTTCGGTTAAATCGGCGCCGCACACCAAACAAACCTCTTGACTGTCATCACATTCAATGCCGCAAACATGACAAATTTTCATAACTTTTCAGTCCTTTCAGGGTTTTAAATAAAAAATTAAGTCCGGACGCTGAAAGCACCCGGACTTTAAAGTTAATTATTGCTCAACAGCGTAAATGCTAACTTGTTTACGGTCTCTGCCAACTCTTTCAAACTTAACCTTACCGTCGATAAGGGCAAATAAAGTATCGTCAGAACCACGGCCTACGTTGTTGCCGGGATGAATGTGTGTACCTCTTTGACGAACAAGAATGTTGCCAGCGAGAACAAACTGACCGTCAGCACGCTTAACGCCAAGACGTTTAGATTCACTGTCACGGCCGTTCTTGGTAGAACCCACACCCTTTTTATGAGCGAATAACTGGATGTTAATCTTTAACATTTTTTTGCACCTCCAAAATTTTGATGTTATTGCTATATTGCATCGATAATTCGGTTAAATGCAACTTCAAACCTTCCAAAACCATTATAGCTGCATTGCTTGGATTTTTAACTGCAAAAAACATTTTGCCGTCAGACACCTTTGCATCTGCCTTGTCGCCAACAATTTCGGTTATGGTGTTTGCGGTCATATATGCAGCGCTTGATACCGCCGCGCAAACCGTTTTACCGACCTCGTCATCACAGTCCACTGTACTGTGACCGCTGATTTCAAAACCATAAAGCTTTTCATCAGCCAAAAATTTTACACTAGTCATACTAATTAGCCCAATTAAACGATTTCGGTAATTTGTACTTTAGTGTAGGGTTGTCTGTGACCCATTTTACGAGCGCAGCCCTTCTTGGGTTTGTAAGTGAAGACAGTAATCTTCTTGCCCTTGCCGTTCTTTAAAACGGTACCCTTAACGATAGCGTCCTTAACGTAAGGCTTACCAACCTTTAAAGTTCTGTTGCTAACAGCAACAACCTTGTCGAAGGTAACTTCTTCGTCAACCTGAGCGTCGAGCTTTTCAATGTAGATAACGTCGCCGTTTTCAACACGGTATTGCTTTCCGCCTGTTTCGATAATTGCGTACATTTTTTCACCTGCTTATTTTTCAGTCTCGCTACAGAAGGCGTGCACCAAAAAGGCGCAACTTAAAAAAGCCCACAATATGCGGCTTATACAGTTTATCACAAACACTCAACTTTGTCAAGAAAAATTATTGCGTTTTTTATTATGTTTTTCAATAGTTAAAATTGGGGTTTGTCGGTGACTTTATTGATATAACTCGTAGGGGCGAACTGTGTTCGCCCGTAAAAAAATGTAGATGCAAGTGGGCGAACACAGTTCGCCCCTACGATGTGCAACCAATTAAATTGGGGTTTATCTAAACACGTCACCCTAAACCCAATAATGCAAATTACTGATATTTTTAACTTTAATTAGATTGACAATTATATATTATATATAGTATAATTTTATGTTAAAGGGAGATGATTTTTGTGATTAACAAAAGTATTAAAAAATTAGTATGCTATGGTCTTTCAAAAAATCTTTTTGATAAACAGGATGAGATTTTTGTGACCAACCGCATTTTAGAAATTTTAAATTTGGATAGCTTTGACTGTGAAGAAGATTTTGCAGAAGTTAATTTAGAAGAAACCTTGAAGGAGCTTCTTGATTTTGCCTGCAGTCAGGGTCTTATTGACGATAACATTACCGAACGTGACCTTTTTGACACCAAAATTATGTCGGCCTTAATGCCCCGTCCAAGTGAAGTAATCGCAAAATTTAATGCGCTTTATAAAGAATCACCCGAAGCCGCTACCGATTATTACTATAACCTTAGCTGTGACAGTGACTACATACGCCGCTACCGTGTAGCAAAGGACCTTAAATGGCTTGCTGACACCGAATACGGCGCAATGGATATTACCGTAAACCTTTCGAAGCCTGAGAAGGATTTAAAATCTATCCTTGCGGCTAAAAACGCACCACAGTCAGGCTACCCCAAGTGTGCTTTATGTAAGGAATGTGAAGGCTACGCAGGTCGCATTAACTTCCCTGCACGTCAAAACCACCGCATTATTCCCATTACACTTGATAGTGAAAATTGGTTTTTACAATATTCACCCTACGTTTACTATAACGAGCATTGTATTGTTTACAACGGCGAACATATTCCTATGAAGGTTGACGTTACAACCCTTCGCAAGATTATTGAATTTGTAACCGTTTTTCCCCATTACTTTATTGGCTCAAACGCGGGTCTTCCCATTGTTGGCGGTTCTATCCTTTCACACGAGCATTATCAAGGTGGTCATTACACCTTTGCTATGACCAAAGCCCCCATCGACAAGGAGGTTACCTTCCCCGGTTATGAAGACCTTAAAACAGGTATTGTTAAATGGCCTATGTCGGTTATTCGTATTACAGGCTCTAACCCCGACCGTGTAATTGAGCTTGGCGGCAAAATTTTAACCGCTTGGGAAAGCTATACCGACGAAGATGCATTTGTTTTTGCCGAAACCAACGGCGAGCCACACAATGCAGTTACACCTATTGCACGCAGACGCGGTGAAGACTTTGAGCTTGATATTGTACTTCGCAACAACATCACCACCGAAGAATTCCCCATGGGTGTTTATCATCCACATCAGGAATACCACCACATAAAAAAGGAAAACATCGGTCTCATTGAGGTTATGGGTCTTGCAGTGCTTCCCGGCCGCTTAAAGCAAGAAATGGCTGATTTACAAACCGCTATTTTAGAAAACCGTGACATTACTAATGACGAAGCTCTTGCAAAACACGCTGAATGGGCTGAAGAAATTAAGGCAAAATATAATAATATAACCGCAGAAAACATTGAAGGCATTATTAAAGCCGAAATTGGTATTGTTTTCTCGAAGGTGCTTGAGGATGCGGGCGTTTATAAGCGTGACGAAAAGGGTCAGGCCGCATTTATGAAATTTATTGAAAGCGTAAAATAATGTTCATTCCCGTTTTAACACAGGTTATTATTCTTTTTATATTAATTTTTGTCGGCTTTGCGCTTGCAAAAATTAAAATGCTTAACGATGAAATCATAAAAGGCTTAACCGATTTGGCCTTAACCGTGGTTACCGCTTGTGTTATTGTAAAATCGTTTTTTCGTGAATTCAATAAAAGCGACCTTAACGATTTACTTGTAAGCTTTTTATTGGGGGTTATAATACACACGGTTTATATTCTTTTAACCCTTTTACTGTTAAGGGATAAATCAGAAAACCGTAAAGCAGTGCTTCACTATGCGGCGGTTTTTTCAAACTGTGGGTTTATGGCGCTACCACTTCAACAAGCCTTGCTTGGTGATAACGGCGTGTTTTTAGGCTCGTCCTTTGTGGCAATTTTTAACGCTTTTGTGTGGAGCTGGGGTCTTAGAATTATGAGCGGTGACAAAAAGTCGCTTAACCCCATAAAAATTATTACCCGCCCCGCAATTTTAGCGCTTATAACAGGCTTTGTGGTTTTTATACTTTCAATTCCCGTGCCAAAGCTCATAAGCGAGCCTGTCGGTATGTTTGCCGCCCTTAACACCCCTATTCCTATGATTATTATAGGCTATCACCTTGCATCAGCTAACGTCCTTAATGGCTTTACTGACCTTAAATGCTTGTTTGCAATTTTATTAAGGCTGGTTATTTTCCCCGCTTTAGCTATTTTTGGTATGCGACTTTGCGGTATAAAGGGCGATATGCTTATTTCACAGGCTATTTGCTGCGCCGCACCCGTTGCCGCAAATACCACTATGTTTTCATCAAAGTTCAAGCGTGATACCGAGCTTTCGGTAAATTTAGTATCACTTAGCACATTATTATCATTTATAACCATGCCGGTAATGATTACCTTGGCGGAAAAATTGGCAACCTTATGATTAATTACATTCACGAACCCACACCACTTCAATGCGGACAGGCTGTACTTGCTATGCTTTGCAGCATTTCTGTTGATGAAGTGGTACAAACACTTAATAACGAAAAAGAAACACGACTTTGTGAAATGCTTTCTTTTTTAAATAATAACGGCTTCAAGGTGAAAAATACGCGGCTTTTGGCAAATAATAAAACCGATTTGCCCGAAATTGCACTTTTAAGCCTTGAAACTCCACGGTGTTGGCATTGGTCACTTTATTATAAAGGCACCTTTTACGACCCCGAACACGGCGTTATGAACGATTTTCCCGTTTGTAACCGCAAATATTTTTGGACTATTAATATTTCGGAGGATATATGTTAGAACTTAAAAACATATCGTTTTCCGCCGAAACCGAAGACGGCGAAAAACAAATTTTAAAAGACGTTAACCTTAAAATTGATGACGGCTTTGTGGTTATTACCGGCCCTAACGGCGGCGGTAAATCTACCCTTGCAAAAATTATTGCAGGTATTATTACCCCAACTGCAGGTCAAATTCTTTTAGACGGTGAAGACATTACAAATTTATCAATTACCGAACGCGCTAAAAAAGGCGTTAGCTTTGCTTTTCAGCAGCCTGTTCGTTTTAAGGGTATTACCGTACACGACCTTATAAGCCTTGCCGCAGGTGAGGATATAAGTGTTACAAAGGCCTGCAGTTATCTTTCACAGGTTGGCCTTTGCGCTAGGGATTACATTAACCGCGAGGTTAATGCGTCTCTTTCAGGTGGCGAGCTTAAGCGTATTGAAATTGCCACCGTTTTAGCCCGTGGCACCAAGGTTTCCATTTTTGACGAGCCTGAAGCAGGCATTGACCTTTGGAGCTTCAACAGTCTTATAAAGGTTTTTGAAAAAATGCATAAAACCCTTGGCGGCAGCATTATTATTATTTCTCACCAGGAACGCATTTTAAATATTGCCGACAAGGTAGTAGTCATTGCAAACGGAAGCGTAAAGGACGAGGGTAAAAAGGACGATATTTTGCCAAGCCTTTTACACGCTGCTGATGCCGCTTGCAAGGTGCTTACCGACGCTTTAGAGGAGGTGTAACACCGTGAATAATACTGAACTTGACCTTTTAAAAATGATAGCCGACATTGACGGCACACCCACGGGTGCGTTTAACATACGTGCAAACGGCGCACTTTCTTCACGCCACGTTACCGAAAACGTTGACATACGTGAAAAACAAGGTGTTTCGGGTATTGAAATTATTATTAAGCCAAACACTATTGGCGAAAAAATACACATTCCCGTAATTATAAGTGAAAGCGGTTTAACCGAAATGGTTTACAACGACTTTATTGTTGGTGATAACTGCGACGTTGAAATTGTTGCCGGTTGCGGTATACACAACTGCGGTAGTGAGGAATCACGCCACGACGGTATTCACAGCTTTTTTATTGGCAAAAACGCCAAGGTTAAATACGTTGAAAAGCACGTTGGCGAAGGCGACGGTGAAGGTGGCAAGAATATGAACCCCACTACCGTTATTAACATTGCTGACGGCGGTTATATGGAAATGGAAACCACACAAATTAAGGGTATTGATTCCACAAAGCGCATTACAAAAGCCACCTTGGCCGACAACGCAACCCTTATTGTAAAGGAAAAGCTTATGACCCACGGCAGTCAATACGCCGAAACCGACTTTACGGTTGATATGAACGGTGAAAACTGCAGCGCAAACGTTATTTCACGTTCGGTTGCTAAGGATAAATCGTCACAGCTTTTTGTTTCACGCATTAACGGTAATAATATTTGTACAGGTCACACCGAATGTGACGCCATTATTATGGATGATGCGCACGTATCTGCATTACCTCAAATCACCGCAAACCACATTGATGCGGCACTTATTCACGAGGCCGCCATCGGTAAAATTGCGGGTGAACAGCTTATAAAGCTTATGACACTTGGCCTTTCGGAAGCCGAAGCTGAAGAACAAATCGTTAACGGATTTTTAAAATAAGCAAAAAATTAAACCGCCTGAATAAGAGGCGTATTCTAAAGGACAGTAAAAAGGCCCCCTTGTGTAAAGGGGGCTGGATTTTTGTGAAGCAAAAAGACTGGGGGATTGTTAAGTACCAACGATTGACAATCCCTCCGTCAAAACTCCGTTTTGCCACCTCCCTTTGCACAAGGGAGGCTTTTTTGTCTTATACCGTAACAAGCAGGGAAAATGTGCCGTACATTTTCCAAACTTTAGCAAAAGCTAAACCCTTTAACCTTGCTCACGACTAATTGCAGCCTGTGGTGCTGATAGCAAAAGGGGGAATTGTTTGATTTTAATATGTAAAATTTCTTTTTCTATCACATTGATATTTGAACTCGTCCAAATAATTAAATTCTTCTGGTATAAAGCTTTTATCTTCTGTATTAAATTCAATAAATAATCGTTTTAATTTTTTGCATTTTTTCAATGGAGTGATTGATTTCACACAATACTTATTGAACGTTGTGCTAAACAAGAGCAATTCTTCGAGATTTGGAGCATACTGCATTTGTTCAAGATTATAAATCATTTTTTTGGAATCGGATATCATAATTCCTCGCAAACTTTCGTTTTCGCTCATATCCCACAAAGATTCGCTTCGAAAATTATAAAACAACAAATACTTTACTTTTTTTAATTTAGACAACGCCGACAAGTCTTTAACCTTTGTG
>JAZKZS010000053.1:0-4722 GCA_045612765.1 Acutalibacteraceae bacterium | reverse complement strand
ACTGAGCACCTGCAGATGACATAATTGTTGTATCAGAAATGGGTGAGCAATGGTCACCGCAAACAGCACCTGCAAGGCAAGCAGACATACCGATAACTGAAAGATCGGTGCCTAATTCAAATACACTTAAAACGATAGGAATCAAAATACCAAAGGTACCCCAAGACGTACCGGTTGCAAACGCAATGCCGCAAGCAATAATGAAAATGATTGCAGGCAAGAAGTTTTGTAAACCGCTTGCATTTGCTAAAGCGCCTGCAACAAAACTGTCAGAATCCAAAAGGCCGGTCATATTCTTAAGAGCAGTAGCCATTGTTAAAATAAGGATGGCAGGAACCATTGCGTTAAAGCCCTTAGGAATGCAAGCCATAGCATCCTTAAAGCTAACAAGACGGCGAGCAATGAAGTAGAACATAATTACGATAAGAGCAATTATACCACCCCAGGGAAGACCAACAGTAGCGTCAGTATCAGCAAATGCCTTGATGATGCCTGCACCACTGTTACCAACGTGGAAGAGAGCATATATGCAAATACCGATAAGTACAATAATCGGCAAAAGAAGATCAATTACCTTGGCCTTAGGATTAGCATCGGACTCTTCATCGTTTGCGGTAATCATACCTGATGTGAAAAGGTCACCGTTTGCAGCATTCATTTCGTGAAGCTTCATAGGGCCGTAATCAAACCTCATAAGAACAATTGCAATGATGAACACAAAGGTCATTAAAGAATAGAAGTTAAAAGGAATTGCTTTAATAAAGTATGCAAAGCCGTCAGCATCAATCTTATTGTCAGAAAAAACAGTTGTTACTGCTGCTGCCCATGAAGAAATGGGGGCAATCATACAAATAGGAGCAGCGGTAGCATCGATAAGATAAGCAAGCTTCGAGCGTGAAATCTTTGCTTTATCGGTAACGGGACGCATAACTGCGCCAACTGTTAAACAGTTGAAATAGTCGTCAATAAAGATAAGAATACCAAAAACGAAGGTTGCGAGCGAAGCACCAATTTTACCTTTAACGTGCTTTGCAGCCCAACGACCGAATGCCTGAGCACCACCAGCCTTGTTAATAAGTGCAACAATGGTACCCAAAATTACAAGGAATATAAATACGCCTGCGGTACCGGAAACTGCCTCAATAAAGCCGTCTGTTGTGATTTTGTCCATCGTTTTTAACGGATTAAAACCACCTGCAAGCAAACCGCCTGCTAAAATACCAACGAAAAGTGAAGAATAAACTTCCTTAGTGAGAAGTGCCAAGCCGATAGCGATTACGGGTGGGAAAAGTGACCAAAGTGTGCCAACAGGTTCCATAATATTGCCTGTGAAAGCACAAAGTAGACCAAAGCCCACAACGAATGCTATTATAAGCACCTTAGGGATAATTTGCTTTGCTTTCATTTTGAAAACTCTCCTTAAAAAATAAAATAAAAACCGTAACTGCAAAAAGCAATTACGGTAATTTAAATAAATTGCCGATAGCTCTCCACAAAAAGTGACAGTCAGCAGCATATTATACTGCAAACCAACGAAAATTTTTAAACTGCAGAAAAATTTTCATTTCGGCGATTGCCCCTTTCACGTGCTAACCTGCATATTATAATGCACGCTACTGATGACTAACCGCACCTCTACCAATACTGCAATATTAACACACTAAAGTGTTAAAGTCAATTAAAAATTTACAAATTGTTAAAATAATCTACAATATCTGCCGCATTTTGTTTTGTTATACCCTTTACAGCCACAAGAGACTGTATATCGGCATTTTTAATTTTTGACATACTGCCGAAATGCTTTAAAAGGGCATTTGCCTTTTTATCCCCTATACCCTTAATATTGGTAAGCTCACGGCCAAGCATTTTTTTGCTTTGCAATTGCTTTTGATAGCTTATTGCAAAACGGTGAACCTCGTCCTGAATATTGGTTATAAGGGTAAACACACGACGGTTGGATTTTATAACAATATCCCCACCTGTTGTAGCAATTGCACGGGTGCGGTGCTTTGAGTCTTTAACCATACCAAAAAGCGCAATATTAAGCCCATATTTTTCCATTACAGGTAAAACTGCGCCAATTTGACCCTTAGCGCCGTCAAGCAATATAAGGTCGGGCAACACCGAAAAGTCAGGGTTTTCACCCTTTTTATATTCATTAAAACGGCGGTCAAGCACTTCAGCCATTGAACGATAGTCGTCCTGCCCCATAAAGCCTTTAATTTTAAAGCGCTTATACCCCGCTTTATAGGGCTTTGCATCTTTAAAAACAATCATGCCTGCAACGTTGTTGTCTCCCGACATATTTGAAATATCGTAAGCTTCAATAACGCGTGGTACGTTTTCTAAATTAAGAAGTTCCTTTAATTCGTTAAGCACCGACATTTCACGGGTAGTTTTTTCGGTTTTTTCCGAAAGGTTTTGCACCGCATTGCTTTGACACATTTCAATAATGCGCTTTTGCTCGCCCTGTTTTGGCACAATAATGCTTATCTTTTTGTCGGTTATATTGCCAAGCCAATTTTCCAAAAGCTCGGCTTCCTCTAATTCACAGTCAATTAAAATACGTGACGGAATATCGGTTTTATTGTTATAAAACTGTTGCAAAAACTCGGCATAAAAATCCGCTTTTTCATTAACCTCTTCAATAAAAAAGTGTTGCTTATCCCACAATTTAAAATTACGGAATTTAAGCACGGCAACACAAGCCGTACCGTCAAAAATAACCGATGCAAAAACATCCTGCTCTTTATAACTGATTTCAACAACCTTTTGCTTTTGCTTAATTTTGTTAATGGCGTTTATTCTATCACGAAGGCGTGCCGCAAGCTCAAAATTAAGATTTTCGGCGGCATCCTCCATTTGCTTGGTTAAAAGGCTAATTGAATTTTCGGTAATGTTGCCGTTTTTAATATATTCAACCGCTTGTGCAACAGTTTTATTATACGCCATAGCCGAAATATTTGCTTTACAGGGCGCATCACAAAGCCCAATATGATAATCAAGACACGGTTTTGTAGGTTTATCGAAACTGCGGTTGCAGGAAGGCAAGCGGAATATTTTTCGCACCTCTTCAACCGTTTGTGAAACAATAAAGCCCGAATTATAAGGCCCAATAAATTCGCCTTGCTTATCAAGCTGCTTTACCGACTGAATTTTCTTCCATTTTTCATCGGTAATTTTAATGTAAAAGCTGCCCTTATCGTCTTTTAGCAAAATATTATATTTGGGTTGGTGCTGTTTTATAAGCGAATTTTCAAGTATAAGTGCCTCAAATTCGCTGTCACAAATAATATATTCAAAATCGAACACATTACTTACCATTTTGTGCACCTTTGCGGTGTGCTGATTACCCGCACCAAAATATTGCGTAACACGGTTTTTAAGCGCTTTTGCCTTGCCAACGTAAATAACAACACCGCCCTTGTCCTTCATAATATAAACACCAGGCTTAAGCGGCAGGTTATTTGCTTTGGACTTAAGTTCAGTCAAATTCATTAAAATCACCACCTTTTAGTTTATTTTATAATATTTTGTGCTTTACTTCAACAAAAATATTTTATATAATAAATTTAAACAACAAAAGGGGTGATTTTGTGCGAAAAGTATTATTGTTAACGCTTTGCTTATGCTTTGTTTTACTGTCCGCCTGTGGCGAAATTGACACAAATTCGCACCCTGATATTGTGGTAAACCTGCCCGATGGCAGTATTGCAAACGGCGAGGAATCCTTACCCGAAAGCATTGATAAAAATGAAGTTATTATTGCCGAGCCTGATATAATTGTTGATTATTATGTTGGCAGTATAACCACTAAAAAATTTCATTTAAAGGATTGCCAATGGGCACAAAAGTTGAAAGAAGAAAATAAGGTTTTCCTTTCAGGCTATAACGAATTTATAAAACAAGGCTATACACCCTGTAAAACCTGTAATCCATAATAATATTAAGAATCCTCCATATAATTTAATATGGAGGATTTTATTATGAAATTTAAAAACTTTGTTTTGGCTTTTTTAATAATTGGTGCTGTTGGAACTTTAAGCCATTTTGTTTTTGATTTAAGCGGCAAAAACACCATTATAGGTTATTTTTCACCCGTAAACGAAAGTGTGTGGGAGCATTTAAAGCTTTTATTCTTCCCCACCCTTATATTTTCGGTTTTTAAATATTTTTTAATAAAAGAAAAACCGCAAAATTATCCGTTCGCGGTATCTATTTCATTATTAATCGGTTTAATATCCATTGTGACCATATTTTATACCTATTCGGGTGTGTTAGGATTTAAAATTGAATGGTTTAACATTGCAATTTATTATATTGCATTACTAATTATGCTTATTACCAAAGCGATATTATTATCGCTTAAATTTAAGCTAGAAGTAGTAAACTGGATTTCATTAATTTGGATATTTATAATGGCTCTTATGTTTGTTTTCTTCACCTATAACCCACTTGATTTAGGAATATTTAAAGAACCGTAAATGGGGGGAGTATCGCTGAGCGAAATTCGTAATTCGTAATGCGTAATTCGGAATTATTGTACAAACACTTGCCTCCATCTGATGAGGGAGGTGGATATTTGCGAAGCAAAAAGACGGAGGGAGAGACCGAAAACACTGTAAATAAGCACTTTCTCTCCCTCAGTCACGAGTTCCTCGTGCCAGCTCTCGCACTGCGGTGCTCGGTCCCTCTGCGGCTCTAACAGTCCACCGGACTGTT
>JAZKZS010000052.1:0-19442 GCA_045612765.1 Acutalibacteraceae bacterium | reverse complement strand
TTATCATTACAAAACATAACAAATAACATGTTTTTTATTTTTTACAATCCCTCAGTCTTTTTGCTTTGCAAAAATCCAGCTCCCTTTACACAAGGGAGCCTTTTGTTTTTACAATTCCGTCCGCCCGATAAACTATAATTTTAACCAAAAATAAAAGCAGCCACAAAGGGCTGCTTAAAAAATGAGTCGGTCGATAAGCCGAGTTCTGTCGTGGACGGTTATCTATCTCGACGTGGAATTGCTCCCACGCTCCAGCCGTATTTCGTGGCACATCGGGCAAATGTATAGCCACACTTTACGTTGCTCCGAATAGGGTTTACAGGACTTCGACGTTCCCGTGAAGTCGGTGAGCTCTTACCTCGCCTTTCCACCCTTACCGAAAATAATTTCGGCGGTATATCTCTGTTGCACTCTCCCTAAGGTCACCCTCGGCGGCCGTTAGCCGTTATTCTGCCCTGTGGGGCTCGGACTTTCCTCAAGCATTACTGCCCGCAACCGTCTAACCAACTCAACGGTATTTTATCACAAAAAGGCTTCTGTGTCAAAACCTTTTTAAAAGAATAAAATATATTGATTGGAGGCATTCTTATGCAAGAAAACAGTAAAAAATATTTTTTGGCGGCAAATTCATGCCGTGGCTTTGTAAGTGAATTTTTATCAAACTGCAGTGAAGAGTATAAAACCTACATAATAAAAGGCGGACCCGGTACCGGCAAATCGTCATTTATGAAAAGGGTGGCAAGCTATGCTGAAAAAAGCGGCGAAAAGGTTATATACTGTCCCTGCTCGTCAGACCCGAAAAGCCTTGACGGCATTATTTGCGAAAACAAAAAAATTATAATTATTGATGGTACCGCACCACACACCGTTGACCCCGTTTACCCTGCCGTAGCCCAAGAAATTTTAAACTTTGGCGAATTTTGGGACAGTGAAAAGCTTAAAAACAAAGCCGAAATTATTGCAATTACCAACCATAACAAAGCGCTTCACAAAACTGCTTCACGTTACATAACAGCGGCGGGTGAAATGCTTTATGACAATTTTAAAACCGCTACCGCTTGCGCTGATACAAACAAGTGTAAAAGCTTTGCCGAAAAGCTTTGTAAAAATATTTTTACAAAAACTAACCGTATACCGAAAGAAACCGTGCGGTTTATTGCGGGCATTACGCCCGACGGCTTTGTAACTTTTCCAACCACAATAATCCAAAATTTAATAATTATAAGCGATGATTTTTTTGCCGTTTCTTCATATATTTTAAGCGTTATTCGGCAAACTGCCCTTTTAAACGGTTATGACATTATAACCCTTAAAAGTCCCTTCTTCCCCGAACTTATTGACCACATTATAATACCCGAGCTTAACCTTGCGGTTGTTAGCGAAAATAAATTTATTAAATTTAAAAATGAACAGCGCCGCATACACGCACGCCGTTTTTATGACAGTCGACTTTTGCACCAAAGTAAAAACCGCATTAAATTTAACAAGCGGCTTAGTGATGAATTATTAAGCAGCGCTTATTTTACCCTAAGTGAAGCTAAAATGGTACATGACGAGCTAGAAAAGCATTATATAAACGCTATGGATTTTGAAAAACTTAATAATTTTATAGATATGTTTTGCAAAAAACACTTTTAAATGATATAATTAAATAAAAGGAAGTGTTAATTATGAAAATTGCGGTAATTACAGGCGCATCCTCAGGTCTTGGCACCGAATATGCAAAGGCTGTTGACAAAATTCGACAGGATATTGACGAAATTTGGCTTTTAGCTCGCCGTGAAGATAAGCTTTTAGAGGTAGCGTCACTTTTAAAAACAAAAACCCGTGCAGTTAAATGCGACATTACAAATAACCAACAATTAAACGAATTTTTAGCCCTTTTAAAAAGCGAAAACGCTGAAATTAAACTGCTTATAAACAATGCGGGCTTTGGCAAGCTTGGTTATTTTTATAACATTTCGACCGAGGATAACGCAGGCATGATTCGCCTTAATTGTGAAGCGCTTACGGTTATGACAAGCGTGTGCTTACCATTTATGAAGGAAAACAGTGAAATTATTAACACCTGTTCAATTGCATCCTTTGTGCCCAATAGCAGAATGGCGGTTTATTCATCCACCAAGGCATATGTTATGAGCTTTTCACGTGCCTTACGTTACGAGCTTAAAAGCCGCAAAATTAACGTTTTAAGTGTTTGCCCGGGCCCTATGGAAACTGAATTTTTATCACTTGCGGGTATTGGCAAGGGCGATAGCAAAACCTTTGACACTCTCCCCCGTGATAATGCAAAAAAGGTTGCCGAGCATTCGCTTAAAGCATCGGCAAAGAAAAAGGCTGTTTTTGCAGACCATATTTTTTATAAATTCTACCGCCTTGTTTCAAAAATATTGCCAACCTCACTTGTTATGAAAATGGCAAAAACATAATTTTAATAAATATTAAACCCACTATAAGCTTTCATAATTAGAAAGTATATAGTGGGTTGTTTTTATAATAAATTCATTAGCTTAAGCCATTGACCCGCTTCTGATACCCAGCGGGCATTATAATCGGCAACTGCATCAACGGTGTTAAGCACCTGTGAATTTGCAATTGAACCACCGTGACTACCGTATGGATAAACGTGTAATTCAAACGGTCGATTATGCTTTGCCATTTGCGAAGAGTAACGCAACGCACTTTCAACCGGTACTACCGTATCGGAAGCGGTATGCCAAATAAATGCGGGCGGTGTGTTTTCACTAACACAATTATCTAGCGAAAAACGCTTATAATTTTCTTCATCCAATGGGTAACTGCCTACCACGTTAGCGAACGAGCCTTGGTGACAAAGTCCATCTTCAGCAATAATTACGGGGTAAGACAAAATTGAGCCATTAACCGCTTTTGACTGCGGAAAAACCTCACGCACTTCGGGAATGTCGAAGCTTGTCGAATAATGCGCCGCCAAATGACCGCCAGCCGAAAAACCGATTATTGTAATTTTTTCGGTGTCGATATGCCATTCGTCCTGCTTTTGATATAAAAGTTCCATTGCGGCGGCAACCTCCCTAATTTGTGTGGGGAATTTATTTGGTGCAACCGAATAATCAAGCACAACAGCATTCATACCAAATGGTAAAAATGCAAGGGCAATAGGCTCGGCTTCTCTTTGTGAGCAAAATGCATACCCGCCACCCGGACATATTAAAAGTGTGGGGCGTTTTTTATTCTCCCACCTCATTTCAGACATATTGTACTGAATATAGGCTGTAAGGGTTGGGTCACAACCATTTTCAGCCAAAAAAGGAAAATAATCCTTTAAATGTACTTTTTTAACTTCCATAATTTAACCTACCTTACAATAAAATATAAAAGCACTATTATACCTAATATAATGCGGTAATAACCAAATGCTGTAAAGTCACGCTTTTTAATGTAACCCATTAAAAATTTAATTGCCGCTACCGATACCACAAAAGCAACCGCAACACCGATAACCAAAACTGCAATTTCCTTATTGCTAATTACAACGTCGGATTCTAAAAAGTCTTTAAATTCAAAAAGACTTGCACCCAACATTGCGGGGATTGCCAAAACAAAGGTAAATTCCGACGCGGCAACACGGGAAGCGCCTAGAATTAATGCGCCGATAATTGTCGCACCCGAACGGCTAGTGCCTGGGAATGCCGCAGCCAAAAGCTGAAACAAACCGATGTATGTGGCAAGTAAGAAGGTAACCTCGCCAAGGTCGTTATATTTAGGGGTGCGCTTTTTATTAAAATGTTCAATTACAATAAATGCCACACCGAAAACCGCAAGGGCAACCGCAACGCCAAATCCGTTGTAAAAATATTTGTCGCAAATTTCATCAAGGCCTAAAAGCTTAAAGAACACACCCGGAATTGATGCAACTAAAACCTTAAACCATAACATCCAGCTGTCTTTTTTAAAGATAGTAATGCCTTTTGCTATGTTGGGCTTTTGAAAAGGCCAAATTTTTTGCCAAAACAAAATTACGGTAGCCAAAATTGCGCCAAGCTGAATTACCACCAAAAACAGCGACCAAACCTGTGGCTGAATTTTCATTGGTAAAAGCTCTTCCAAAATGATAAGGTGTCCCGTACTGCTTATAGGTAGCCATTCGGTTATACCTTCAACAATGCCGTAAAGGACGGATAACAAATAATCTAACATACAATCACCTATTATAGTATAAAAGGGCTGTTATAAAATAACAACCCTTTTTTAAAAATTATTTAGTACAAATTTCCTTATAAAGACCTATATAGGCATTGGCTGAAGTTTTCCAGCTATTGTCGCAAAGCATTGCGCGTTTTTGAAGTATAGCCCAACCCTCGCGGTTTTTAAAGCCGTCAATAGCACGCCAAATTGTATTTTGCATATCGTGTGCATTGTAATTAGCAAAGGTAAAGCCGTTGCCCTTACCGTCGTCGCTGTCCTTAATAGTATCGTTAAGACCGCCTGTTTCACGCACAATTGGAATTGTACCATAACGAAGCGCAACCATTTGTGCAAGACCGCAAGGCTCGCTTTGGCTTGGCATTAAGAAAATGTCAGCACCGGCGTAAATGCGGTGTGCAAGCTGTGGCTTAAAGCCAAGCTTTAAACCAACCTTGTCGGGATATTTTTGTGCCATTTCATAGAAGAAGGTTTCAAATTCCCATTCGCCCGAGCCTAAAATTGCAAACTGTAAGTCAGCCTGTAAAAGCTCTTCAAACACGTGCTTTACAAGGTCAATACCCTTATGCTTAACAAGGCGGGTTACAATGCCGATAATCGGCACGTCTTCCCTTACCGGAAGACCCATTTCTTTTTGAAGCTCGGCCTTATTAAATGCCTTGCCCGACATATTGTCGGCAGTAAAGTTTTTATAAATAAGCGGGTCGGTTTCAGGGTTATAAACGTCAACGTCAATACCGTTTACAATACCGCAAAGCTTATAGGTAAATTCCTTTAAAATACCGTCCAATCCGTGTGAATAATAGGGGTCTAAAATTTCACGTGAATAGGTTGGTGAAACTGTGGTAATTTTATCAGCGCACTGAATTGCACCCTTCATAAAGTTGATGCAGTTTTCATATTGCACAATACCGAAACGTTCAACAGGAAGACCAACAACGTCATTATAAAGGTCATAGCCGTATTTACCCTGATACTGAATGTTATGAATAGTGAAAACTGTCTTCATATTTTGATAATATTCATCTTGCTTATAGAATGCGTCAAGGTAAACAGGAATTAAGGCTGTTTGCCAGTCATTACAATGAATAATATCGGGAATAAAATTAATATGCGGTAAAACCTCAAGCACAGCACGTGAGAAAAACGCAAAGCGTTCAGCATCGTCGTAATAACCGTAAAGGCTGTCACGCTTAAAATAATATTGGTTATCAATAAAATAATAAATAACACCGTCAACGTGGGCTTCAAACACACCGCAATACTGTCTGCGCCAAGCAACAGGCACGGTAATGTTGCAAACAAAGGTCATTTTTTGGCGCATTTCTTCACTTATTGTACTGTAAAGCGGCAAAATAATGCGGCAACCAATAAACCTTTTTCTTAAAGCTTTAGGAAGCGCACCCGCAACGTCAGCCAAACCGCCCGACATAGCAAATGGGTATGCTTCACTTGTAGCAAATAAAACTTTCATACTTTTTTCACCTTTTAAACAATTTGCGACTTTCTTACAAAGCAGTGATGATCGGAAGTGCCCTTAAGCACAACCTTTTCGCTTATTACTGCATTTTTATCAGCAATAACGTTATCCAATACAGCGTCCTTTGAAACTTCGGTTTCCTGCATAAGAATACAGTTTTCAACCACTGCGCCTTCGGCAACCTTAACGCCACGGAACAAAATACTGTTTTTAACAGTACCATAAATTTCACAACCGTCACCGATAAGTGAATTTTGAACATTGGCGTCAATACCGTAACGTGTAGGCATATCGTCACGTGTTTTAGTTAAAATAGGACGTTCTTTGTTAAATAAGTCTTTTCTGACTTCCTTATCAAGAAGTGCCATTGAAGCCTGATAATATGTATGTGTATTGTCAAGCACAGCAACAAAGCCCTTATGCTCGAAGCCGTAAACCTTTAATGTAGCAATTGCCTTTGACAAAACTTCTTTTTCATAGTTTTTAACTTCTTCGTCATAAGCGTCATTAATAATTTTAATTAATAATTCACGCTTAATAATGCTAACACCCATACCATAAGCGGCTTCTTCCACCTGTGAATGAGTCATTTTAGTAATACGTTCGTCATCGTCGAGGGTTAAAACCATCTTTTTGCCCGAAGCTTCAGGTAAGGTGCCCTTGTGGTAAACCACGGTAATGTCAGCGCCCTTTTCGATATGCGCCTTAACTGCTGCACCAATATCGATATTTGCAAGTATGTTAGAATCGCACAATGCAACATATTCGCTTCCGCAACGATTCAAATAATCCATTGCGTTATAAAGTGCGTCAACAGTGTCGGTATATTTTCTAACCCCACGTACTAAATAAGGTGGCAAAAGATATAAACCGCCGTTTTTACGGTCCAAATCCCATGCAACGCCGTTACCAACGTGGTCCATAAGTGAACGGTAATTTTCTTTAGTGATAATACCAACCGAAGAAACACCCGCATTTACAAGGTTTGAAAGTGCAAAGTCAACTATACGGAAGCGTGCGCCAAACGGAACCGATGCCATTGAACGATTAGAGGTTAATTTTTTAAGCATATTATCTTCAGCGTTTGCAAAGATAATACCCGATACTAATGATTTTCTCATATTTTTGCGCCCTCCTCCACGTTTTCGGTTATCATTTTATTAGCTGAAATTTCAGCGTTTTTACCAACAGTTAAATTGTCACCAACAACGGCAATACCCCAGTTATCATTTCCTACAACTGCGGGATCGCCGCCGACTGTTGCGCCTTCTTCAATAACAACGTCTTCAGCAATAATTGCATAGCGTACCTTGGCGCCTTTTTTAATTACAGCACCCGGCATAACAAGTGAATAATCAACCGTTGCGCCTTCTTCAACCGTAACGTCCTTAAACAAAATTGAATAATCAACGTTACCGTAAATTTCACAACCGTTGGTAATAAGTGAATTTTCAACCTTAGCATCACTTGAAATGTATTGAGGTGAAGTGCCAGTGGTTTTAGAATAAATTTTCCAATTTTTGTCAGCTAAATCAAGATTGAGGTTAGGATTTAAAAGGTCAAGGTTAGCATCCCATAAAGAATCAACCGTACCAACGTCCTTCCAATAATCGTTAAAGCGGTAAACCTTCAAAAGCTCGCCGGCACCCAGCATTGCGGGAATAATATTTTTACCAAAGTCGTTTGAAGAATTTGGGTCTTTTTCATCTTCAGTAAGATAATAACGAAGCTTTTCCCAGTCGAAGATATAAATACCCATTGAAGCCAAGGTGCTTTTGGGTTGCTTCGGCTTTTCTTCAAATTCGTAAATTGTACCGTCGGGATTAGTATTCATAATACCAAATCGGCTTGCCTCTTCTAAAGAAACGTCTAAAACAGCGATGGTACAACCTGCTCCGCTTTCAATGTGCTGATTTAACATATCTGAATAGTCCATTTTATAAATATGGTCGCCCGATAAAATTAAAACATACTGAGGGTTGTAGCGTTCAATAAAAGAAAGGTTTTGATAAATAGCATTTGCGGTGCCTTTATACCAGTCGCCACCCTGTTGACTTTGATAAGGAGGCAAAATATGTACGCCACCGTCTTGGCGGTCCAAATCCCACGCTTTGCCCGAACCAACGTAGTCGTTAAGCTCAAGCGGTTTATACTGTGTAAGAATACCCACGGTATCAATACCTGAATTGGTGCAGTTTGAAAGTGGGAAGTCGATAATGCGGTATTTACCGCCATAGGGAACCGCGGGCTTTGCAATTTTACCCGTAAGGACACCCAAACGACTGCCTTGACCACCGGCCAAAAGCATTGCTACGCATTTTTTACTTTTCAATAGTAACACTCCATTCTCTGAAATTTGCCCTGCTGTTATACAAGGGCACAATACATCAGATTTATTATATCAGTAAAATTTGGTATTTTCAAGCGATTTTTGTTAGTTTTCCAAAATTGTTATAAAATATTTTCTTTCGAATTTGTATAAATTATACAAAAAGCGACAGTTTTCAACATATAATAAAGCCCATTCAACCGAATGGGCTTTAATTTTTAGTTGTGGTATAATTTTTTAGTTTGGTATTTAGGCTCGAAGGTGATATTTACGCCAAGCTTCCTAAACACGTCTTCATCCACACGTGAAAGTATAACCGAAGAATGTGCTTCACAGCCCTTTAAGCTATGGGCTTCCTGCAAGGCTTTTTTAGCAACGTCACTTGTTACCGCGCAAATTGACAAGGCTTCAAGCACCTCGTCGGTGTGAAGGCGTGGATTGTGATTGCCCATAATTTCGGTTTTTAGTTTTTGAACAGGCTCGATTATAGTTGATGAAATTAAATCAATATCGTCGGGTATACCAGCAAGCTCCTTTAGTGAATTAAGAAGCAAAGCCGATGACGCACCCAAAAGACTTGAGGTTTTACCCGTAACAATTTTACCGTTTGGAAGCTCAAGCGCAACGGCAGGGTGGCCGGTATCCTCCGCCTTTTTAAGCGCAGCGGATACAACCTTGCGGTCATTAAGTGTTACGCCAACCTGTTTCATTAAAAATTCAATTTTGGTAGCGGCTGACATATCGCTCATACCTTGGGTGACATTTGTCATTGCCGCATAATAACGACGGATAATTTCCTGCTTTGCGGCGTCGCACACGGCGGTGTCGTCAAAAATTGCAAAGCCCGCCATATTTACGCCCATATCGGTTGGGCTCTTATAAGGTGATTTGCCCATTATTGTTTCCAAAATGGCATTTAAAACTGGGAAAATTTCAATATCACGGTTATAGTTTACTGCCATTTCACCGTAAGCTTCAAGATGGAATGGGTCTATCATATTAACGTCGTTAAGGTCAGCCGTAGCAGCTTCGTAAGCGGCGTTTACAGGGTGCTTTAAGGGTAAATTCCACACAGGGAAGGTTTCAAACTTGGCATAGCCTGCTTTAACACCACGCTTATTTTCATGGTAAAGCTGTGAAAGGCAGGTTGCCATTTTGCCGCTACCAGGACCGGGTGCGGTAACAATTACAAGCTTACGCTTGGTTTCAATATAATCGTTCTTACCAAAGCCTTCATCACTTACGATAAAGGGAATATTGGCGGGATAGTCGGGAATGGAATAATGACGATAGGTTTTAATACCAAGTGAATTAAGACGTTTTTCAAACGCTTCAGCCGAATGCTGTCCTGCATAACAGGTAATAACTACACTGCCGACATATAGGCCGATTTGACGAAAAGCGTCAATAAGGCGAAGGGTTTCAAGGTCGTAGGTAATACCCAAATCGCCACGGCGCTTATTCTTTTCAATAGCGTCAGCGTTTATGACAATTACAACCTCGGCATCGTCCTTAAGTTCTAAAAGCATTTTAACCTTTGCATCTGGCTGAAAACCGGGCAAAACACGGGCAGCATGATAATCGTCAAAAAGCTTACCGCCGAATTCAAGATAAAGCTTGTCACCGAAGCTGTCTATCCTGTCGCGGATTTCCTGTGATTGACGTCTGATATATTCGGAATTGTCAAACCCGATTTTTTGCATTTTACTGCCTCCCCCGTTTTTCAAAAAACATAGTGGTATTATATCATAAAACCCATTATAAAAAAACAATTTTTTTTAATTTAAAACTTTTTCGGCGATAGCAACAAATTCACCATAACTGTATAGTGTATTTACTACATCCAAAAGCGCCGAAGACGAAAGATTTTGTGGTAAATTTAAAAAATCTATAAGTTTTTGGCGGTTTAAAGAACTGTTTTCGCCACCCGAAAGACCCAGATTATAAAAATCCGTCTTGGTGATTTTCTTGCTATTTATCGAATTTTCAACACTCGTTATGCCGTATTTCGAAAAGGTTTCAAGCAAAACCTCGGTCGAAAGACCTTCAACCCCCAAATAACCTTCTTTTGATGGGGTTGACTTTCGTTTTTCTTTACCCTTTAGTTGTGGCACGTATATATTAATTATTTTACCGCCCGCCGAAACGTTTTTAATGTGATTGCGTATAACCTGCCCTGCCGAATCGCTGTCGGTCATAATTATTATGCCTTTAGTTTGCGCAAAGCTTCGTATCAGGTCGCACATTTCTTTATTTTTAAAAATGCGAAAACCGTTGGTTGAAATTATTAAGGTATCAACCAAGTTTTCAAGGGTGATTTTATCATACTTACCCTCAACAATAATGGGCATATTAAGTTTAATCAACACTTTCACCCTTTACCGCAATATACGAAAGCTTAACAACTAATTTTTCAAGCACCATGCGGTCGTCACCGCTGAAGGATTTTAAAGTCGTGTCGGCATCGGCTAGTGCCTTAAAGCTTAACTGAAGCTTATTAAAATCAAACTTTTTAAGATACACTGCGGCTTTATCAAGCACAAAGGCACGGTTGCCATAGACAAAATCTTCAGCAATTTTATTTGTTGGCACACCCTTTGCCCTGCCGATTAGCACGCGGTGAATATCAACGTAAAGTGCCGAAATTGTGCTTAAAATCGCAATAGGGTCGGCACGCATAAAAAACAAATCGTCCAAAATTTCAAAGGCTGACTGTAATTCGCATTTAATAATTTTATCAGTAAGAGCATAAATATCCGATTCAACCGTTTTAACCGAAACGTTTTGCACAATTTCTTTTGTAATAACCTTGCCGTTTACATAAGCGCAAAGCTTTTCAAGCTCGTTTTTAAGGGTGTTAATATCATCACCCGAATTTTCAATTAAAAACCTTGCGGCGCTAACTTCCATTTTACAGCCACGCTTTATTGCGCCGTCGGTAAGCATTTTTTCAAGCTCGGGCCCACGACGGTGAGATAAATTTACCGCAAGACCGTTTGCGCTGTCACAAGCCTTTATAATTTTGTCGAATTTTGCGTTTTTCTTAATTTCAAACTGAAGAGCGTCAAACCACAAAATAAATACAGTAGTTTCGGGCAAGTCGCCAATTAATGAAATAAGCTTATTGAAATCCTCGGCGTTGCAGGCGGAAAAGTCAAAATCCCTTAAAATAACCACTTTTTTATCGTTCATCATAGGAAATTGCTGTACCGCATCATATACTTCTTGCAAGTCACAATCAGCTTCGAAGCGTTGGTAATTAAAAACGTCGTCCGAAGTGGCAATGCCCTTTGATATTTTTTCCAGATAAAGCTTTTTTAAATATCCTTCTTCACCGAAAAGAATAAATAAATTTTTATCCCCTGTTTTAATTGATTTTTTTAACGCTTCCTCAAAAATGATGGCCATTTTAGTTTTTCACCGCCCTCACTTATCTTTTTATTTATAATACCTTTTGATTTTAACACATTTTCACGCTTTGCACAAGCAAGTAAAATGCACAAAATTAAAAATATTACCGCCGCCGACACAGGTGCCGCCCATTTTGGCAGGTGTGTAACGGCAAATTCGGCACTGCCTAAATAATTTATTACAGCATTAACGTATTTAATTATGAATGATGCAAAGCAAAATATAATACTACGTAAAGGAAATAATACAAAGCCCAAAATGCATAAACGAATTGCAACGGTTATTGCAAGGCTTATTAACAAATTTGAAGCCAGCGACATATTTGAAATATAACCAAAAACACGAATGGTAACAGGCGATGTAAATACCAAGGCTGAAAGACTGATTAAAACGGCCGAGGTGACCGACAGCAAAGGCTTGCTTTTTATTATTTTTTCTTCGCTTAAAAATTTAATAATAGGTAGCGCCACCGACAAAATGCCAAAAGTGGACAGCACCGAAAGCTGAAATGACACGCTAAAAATTGCCAATGGATTTAAAAGCAGCACTATGCTTACAGCCGCCCCAAGACTGTTTTCGGGATTGTAACGGCGTTCCAGAAGAATGGCAAGCGAAATTATTAGGTAGGTTATGCCGGCACGCATTATTGACATTGTAAAGCCACAAACCGCCATCACCGAAAGTACGGTTATAAAAATTACAAAGGCTTTTAAAAATTTGTTATAAATAAACTTACTTACAGCAAAAAGTGAAAGGCCGACAATAATCGACAAATGCATACCCGAAACGACCATGGCGTGCATTACACCGGCACTTTTTAAATTGCCGTAAAAGCTGTCGCTTAAATAGGTGCGGTCACCCGTTAATAAGGCAAGCATGGTTGCGGCTTCAGACTTTTCAAAATATTTAATAATTTCGGTTTTAATATATTTACGAATACGACTAACACCTGTTAAAACATAATCGTCATTACTTGTTAAAACAATATTGGATAAGTCGGCAAACAAGTATATTCCCTTTGAATAATAATTTAACGCTGTTGTACCGCCTTCAATTTTTCGTAGGCTGGCATTTGCACGAAGGGTTTTGCCCATTTCTATTTTAGGACCCATATAATTAGCATTAAGCTTATCGCCTTTTTGCAAATAATTACAGTTAATAACCTCGATTTCACACAAATATTCACCGCTGTTGTTTTCAGAAGCCGAAACTACAACAAATTCACCCGAAACGGTCATACAGTCAAGGGTTTCACAGCGGTCAATATTGCTTAGCGTATGCGCAGTAGAAAGCATTGTAAGCAGCAATAAAATACCGCATAAAATAAAAACACCGCTTTGCTTTTTATAATTTAAGAAAAACATTAAAATTATACACAAAGCGGCAAAAATTATAGCTGTAAAAAACGAATAATAAATTAATAATATTGAAATCGTAGACGCTATGGACAAAAACAGCAATGGCCTTTGTTTTAAAAAGTTTAAAACCTCAATCACCTCATTTGCCATTTACAAATTGAAAAAAATATAGTATAATGTCCTAGTCAGGAGGGTTAGCCATGAAAAAATTTGACCTAATTAAATTATCAATACTGCTTACAACAATATTTTTAATAATACTTATCGGTTTTGCAGTAATGCTTCCGTGGCTTGTAACGTGGTACGTACAAATTGCAGGCAGACATGAAAGCCTTGCCACCACTATGATGGTGACCTGCTATCCCTGTGCACCCTTTACCGCAATAGTTTTATTAACGCTTCGCAAGCTTCTTAAAAACATTGACAACAAAAATCTTGATAAAAATCAAAACGCAAAGCTTTTAAAATATATGGCAATAAGCTGCATTATAATTGCTGTTATCACTTTAATTGCCGGTCGTTATTACCTACCGTTTTATATTGTAGCGGCAACCTTTTTGTTTTTGGCGCTTATAATTTTTGCGTTTAGGTCGGTTGTTTGCACGGTTTTTACCGACAAATAATACCATAATTCGACAATTTTTTCAATATTATTTTAAAAAATAAAAATACCAAACATTTGCAAAGCAAATACTTCATACACGAAAGCGAACTTCATAAAAAAGGACTTCACGAAAGTGAAGTCCTTTTTTTACGCGAAAAAGTAAGCACAAGTAGTGTATCAGTTCTTCGATAAATTGGAATTTGGCTAACTTATCGTCCCCAGAAATCTCGCCTAATTCTTATTTATCGAACTAATTATATCATTTTTTCGAAAACAAATTAAGGTGAAGCCTTGTATGTAATCAGTCGCAGACGGAATGTAATCACACCATAGGTGTAGATGTAATCAATCCGAAGGAAATACACGCTAAAGCGCGTGATGACATACGCCTGACGGCGATAACATACTCGCTCACGCGAGATTACATACCAATACTTCGGATTGGATGAAAAAAGACAAGTCTTTCGACTTGTCTTTTTTCTGGCACCCCCTACGCGAATCGAACGCATAACTAACCCTTAGGAGGGGTTTATTATATCCATTTAACTAAGGGGGCGAATATTATAAATTGCCAAGACATTATAGCATTATATCATATTAAATGCAAGAAAAAATATATTGTGGGTATAGCAATTTTTAACCATTAGTAAAAACCACCTCTTGCGAGGTGGCTTTTACTATATAAATTGATTTAAATTTTTATCATAAATCATTGTGCGGGTAACATCGTAAAAATCGAGACTAGTGCCACAAAAATCATAAAATGCGGTCATTACAAGGGACGGATTTAAATTATTTTCGTTACCTGCGGTTAAAATTAAGGTGAGCTCATTACCATTTAGCTCTGCCTTTTTAATAAGCGGTGCAATATCAATATCCTTCATACCGCCTTTTTTGGTTTTCTTTTGGCAAATAATGCTTTCCTTTGCGAAAAATTCATTAATTTTATTAGCATCAATACTATCAAAGGATAACTTAAATTCGGCAAAAGCAATTTCCTTTGTGTGCATAACACTTTCGGCCGCTTTTACAAAATTAATGTCGGGTGTGGATACCGAGTTTAAATCACTAATTAACTGTTCGAGTGAATAGCTGTCATCAATAATTTTAACATCTAATACCTCGTAAAGCCCCACATAGCCAAGCGAAAGCGGCACGGCAAAATTCATATAAGCGTGTTGGTTAAAGCCTTCGGTAAACCAAACGGGAATTTTTGCCTTTGCAATAAGACGCGACATAAAACGGTTCATATCAAGGTGGGATACAAACTTCATTCTACCTTTTTTCTGATAAAAAATTCTAACGTTTCTCAAAGCAGACACCCTCCCCATAGCAGTTAGCACCACAAGCCGAGCATTTTTCACGGCAGTTGGGTGTTGTTTTTTCGCTTAAAGCGGTTTGATGCTCACGCACCAAAAAGCCCTTTGAAACGGCATAATCAAGATGGTCCCAAGGGTTAATTTCGTCATAAGCACGAAGACGAGCTGAATAAAAATCGGGGTCGAGTCCACATTCACGGAATGCTTCGTTCCATTTTTCCAAATCAAAGCATTCGCTCCAGCTGTCAAACTTACAGCCCTTTTTAAAGGCCAATTCCAAAACGTTACACAAACGGCGGTCACCACGGGCAAATGCGCCCTCTAAAAAGCTTGTTGAAGAATCGTGCATGCTTAAATCAATCTTACGTGTGGTAACGCACGACCTTAAATAAGCCTGTTTTCTTTCCATTTCGGCTTTACTTATTTGCGGCTCGAACTGGAAGGGTGTAAAAGGCTTTGGTACGAATACCGCCACGCTCATTGAAACTGAAACCGACTTTCCCTTAGGACGGTTGGGCATTTGGTAATACATGTCCACAATTCTTTGTCCCAAATCGGCAATACCCTTTAAATCGGCATCGGTCTCAGTAGGAAGACCCATCATAAAATAAAGCTTAACTGCGGTGTGACCGCCTTCGAAAGCAATTTTACAGGTGGATAAAATTTCTTCTTCGGTAACGTTTTTATTAATAACGTCACGAAGGCGCTGTGTACCCGCTTCGGGGGCAAAGGTTAAACCGCTTTTTCTAACGTGATTAATTTTTTCCAAAAGCTCTTCCGAAAAGTTATCAATACGAAGTGACGGCAAAGCAAGGCTAACGTGGTTTTGCTGTGTCCAGTCAAGCATTTCGTTTAAAAGGGGTTCGAGCTGTGTGTAGTCACTACTGCTGAGTGACGAAATTGAAATTTCATCATAGCCTGTGTTTTCGCAAAGACATTTTGCCTGTTTATTTATAACCTCGGCTGATTTTTCACGCACAGGGCGGTAAATAAAGCCCGCCTGACAAAAACGGCAACCACGAATACAACCACGGAAAATTTCCTGTACGGCACGGTCGTGCACAATTTGAATAAAGGGCACAACAAAATTTTCGGGGTAATGGCAGTTATCTAAATTTTTAATGATACGCTTTCTGATAACAGCAGGGGCATTATCTTTGGGTGTTACCGCTTTAATTGTGCCATCTTCGTTATAAGAAATATCATAAAGTGACGGCACGTAAACACCTTCGATTTGTGCGGCCTCTCTTAAAAACTCGGCTTTAGTACTGCCAAGTGCTTTGTGCTTTTTGTAAAGGTCAATAACCTCTAAATCAACCTCTTCACCCTCGCCCAAAAAGAAAATATCAATAAAATCGGCCAAGGGTTCGGCATTACAAGCGCAAGGGCCACCCGCAACAACCAAGGGGTATAAATCCTTACGGTCGGCGCTTCTTAAAGGCACACCTGCCAAATCGAGCATATTAAGCACGTTAGTGTAAGACATTTCGTACTGAAGTGTAAAGCCTATAAAGTCAAAAGATTTAATAGGGTCACGGCTTTCAAGCGCAAAAAGCGGAATATTATTTTTGCGCATAACCTCTTCAAAATCAAGCCAAGGGGCAAAAACACGTTCGCACCAAATGTCGTCCCTTGCATTGAACTGTGAATATAAAATCTTCATACCCAAATGGGACATGCCAATTTCATAAGTGTCGGGAAAACAAAAAGCAAAACGAACATCTACCTTATTTTTATCCTTAATAACGCTGTTAATTTCGCCCCCCGAATATCTACCGGGCTTTTGAACGGTTAACAGCAGTCTTTCAAATTCCTTATTATTCATTAAATCTTCTCCAATAAGTTATTACGTCTATGATACAATATTTTTATTCTTCTTTCAACTAAAATTTCATTAAAGCCATTATAAAAAGGTAAATTCCCACAATATAAATTGAAATATTAAATTTATGGCGAAAGGTTAAGGTTACCGCCACAAAAATTACTACCGCCGCCAAAATTAAGGTTATTATTCGCATAATTAAATTTGCTTTGTCCTGACCTTTAAATTTGCAAAGCAGGGTGTATAAAATTGTTCCGCCGTCAAGCCCTTTTACCGGCAATAAATTAAAGCATCCGATTATTAAATTTAAAAGCGAATAACACAAAACCGTAAAATTGCCAAAGGCGGCAAAATTAAAGTAAAGGCAAGCCGCAACCAAAAAATTTGCAACAGGGCCAGCGGCGGCAATTAAAATATCATTTTTAGGTGAAAAGGAAAATTTTTTATTAATTTGTACACTTGAGGGTATTAGCCTGACCGAAAGCGGCGAGCAGTCCTGCACCCACATTACAAATAAATGTGCCGCTTCATGAATTATAATTGCAAAAAGGGTTGGCAGCATATAGCCTGTACGGTCACTGGCAAGCATAATTGTTATTGCCGCCATAAAGAAAAAAGAAATATAAATTTTTGTGCCCAAAAAACTAAATTTCACTTTATCACCTCGTAAATGCTGGTGTCGGTTAAAATATTTTCTTTATACCAATTTTCAAATTTGCTGTAACTGCCTTTAAACCCATATTTTAAAACCAAAATACTTAAAACCACAATTACCGCTACCGTGCACTGTAATATAATAACTTTTACATAGTTGTCCCAAAATTTCATTTAAACCACCTTGCCGAAAAAGTATTTATATGTTATACTCTTAATATATGTATAATTTAAAGAGGTGATATTATGCCATTTTTACCTATATCGGTTAAAGAAATGAAGTCTTACGGTTGGGAACAACCCGACTTTATAATAGTTACGGGTGACGCTTACGTCGACCACCCGTCCTTTGGTACTGCAATTATTTCACGCGTACTTGAAAATGCGGGGTATAAGGTGTGCATAATACCACAGCCCCGAAGTGATGCCGACTATAACCGCTTTGGTACACCGCGCTTAGCATTTTTGGTGAACGGTGGTAATATTGATTCAATGGTGGCGCATTACACCGCCGCAAAAAAGCGCCGCAGTGACGATGCCTACACCCCCGGCGGCAAGGCAGGTGCAAGACCCGACCGTGCAACAATTGTTTACACTAAAAAACTGCGTGAGCTTTTTGGTGATATTCCAATTGCTATTGGCGGTGTTGAAGCTTCCCTTCGCCGCTTTGCCCATTACGATTATTGGGACGATGCCGTTCGCCCTTCAATTTTAATTGACAGCGGCGCCGATTTATTAATGTACGGCATGGGCGAAAAACATATTGTTGAAATTGCAAACCGCTTAAATAACGGCGAGCCCATTTCATCACTTTGCAATATTTTAGGCACCTGCTATGCAGTTAAGACAAGTGAATTTACACATATTGCAGGCAGTCGTGAATGTCCAAGCTTTGAAGCGGTTAAGGAAGTCAGCGAAAACGGCAAAAAGCAGTATGCAGTAAGTTGTAAAATTCAGCAGGACGAAATGGATTCGGTAAGGGGTAAAACCCTTATTCAAAAGCACGGCAATTTAATTTTGGTGCAAAACCCACCAATGCCACCGCTAAACGAAGCCGAAATGGACAAGGTTTATGCCCTTCCCTTTGTGCGTGACTATCACCCGTCTTATGAAAATATGGGCGGCGTACCCGGTATTGCCGAGGTTAAGTTTTCTATAATTCACAACCGCGGTTGCTTTGGTAACTGTAATTTTTGCGCTTTGGCATATCACCAAGGCCGTGTGGTTACATCCCGAAGTCATAAATCGGTTATTGAGGAAGCTAAAAAAATCACCCAAATGGATGATTTTAAAGGTTATATTCACGATGTGGGCGGTCCCACCGCTAACTTTAGAAAGCCTGCTTGTAAGGGTCAGCTTAAAAAGGGCGCCTGTGCCGACCGCAAATGCCTTGCGCCAAGTATGTGCCCCGCAGTTGAGGTTGACCACACCGATTATTTAAAGCTTTTGCGCGAGCTAAGGGCTTTACCAAAGGTTAAAAAGGTGTTTATACGTTCGGGTATTCGTTTTGACTATTTGGTAGCCGATAAAAACGAAGAATTTTTTAAAGAGCTTATTAACCACCACGTAAGCGGTCAGCTAAAGGTTGCGCCCGAGCATTGCTCGAACAACGTGCTTAAATATATGGGCAAACCACCCATTGAGGTTTATAACAAATTTGAAAAGCGTTTTTACGAGCTTACAAAATCGGCAAATAAAAAGCAGTATTTAGTGCCTTATTTAATGTCGTCCCACCCAGGTAGCACAATGAAGGATGCTATTGAGCTTGCAGTATTTTTAAAGCGTAATAATTTACACCCCGAACAGGTACAGGACTATTACCCCACCCCAGGCACAATTTCGACCTGTATGTTTTACACAGGACTTGACCCCAACACCATGCAAAAGGTTTATGTTCCCAAAACCGCAAAGGAAAAGGCCGAGCAACGTGCCTTGCTTCAATACTTTAAGCCTGAAAACCGCCAAATTGTACTTGCCGCACTTAAAAAGGCGGGTAGATTTGACCTTATAGGCACGGGCAAAAATTGCCTTGTCTTACCCGATAGAAACGATAAAACAGCACCCCCAAAAAAGAAAAAAACCATCCGCAATATTCATAAAAAGAAGAAGTAAATTGGGGTTTATCTAATTCGTAATGCGTAATTCGTAATGCGTAATTATAGTACAAATAAATGGCTCCCTTGTGTAAAGGGAGCTGTCACGAAGTGACTGAGGGATTGTATTTGTGACTTATTGCAATCCCTCCACCAACTGTGTTGGTCCCCCTCCCTTTACACAAGG
>JAZKZS010000051.1:0-6428 GCA_045612765.1 Acutalibacteraceae bacterium | reverse complement strand
AGTTCCTCGTGCCAGCTCTCGCACTGCGGTGCTCGGTCCCTCTGCGGCTCTAACAGTCCACCGGACTGTTATTCACTACCGCCTCGCCCGTTTCACTAACCTCGTCAGAGGGAGCCAATGATATATCAATCCAACCGAGCGCTAAACCCCAATTTTTCATTTAAACTTATACTCATAATCAAAAAAATAAAATTTCCCGTCGTCTATGGCTATTGCACGTCGGTTGTCGTCATATTCGGTGGCGCGTATATTTTCATAAGCAATACAAACCGCCAAAAAGCCAAAAATTATGCAAGAAGTAAAAATAAACGAAATATAAAATTTTCTAAACCCGTTTTTCATATTTTTTCCTTATTTTATGGTATTTAAAAGACTTATTAGGCAGTCGCCCACCAATTCGGCGGAATATTTTGCCTCGTCTAAACTGTTCATATCGGTACCGAATTCCAAAAGCATCGAACCCTTTGAAAGTGACTGATTATATCGGCTTGAATTAAGCGACAAGGGGCGTGCAAGGGTTGGATATTTAGTTTCCATTGTTTGCTGAAGACGAAGCGCTAATTTTAAATTTTCTTGCCAATTTGGATGGTTTGTAATGCTTCCGCTTTGACTGCCCATAACAAGCATTACCTGTGCCGCCTTTTTGCCGTTGATTTTTGTTACAAGCTTTGCCTTGTCATTACCCGACACGGTAACTGAATCACGGTGTAAATCAAGCACTATTTTAATACTTGGATATTTTTTAAGATAACTGTTTATTGTTTTTGCACTTCGGCTATAACTGCCATTATATTGCGGATAATCGTGTTGTGTTTTATCGTGCATGGTTTTAATGCCTGCATCGTTTAATTTTTTAGCAATTACAGCCCCAATTGACGCCATATTTTTGCCGTTATCGGTCGTGCGTGAGGAATAATTTACACCGTAGGTTTTAGTATCACTTTCTAAATAAGTTTCGGTTGTATGGGTGTGAATTATAAGCACCTGCGGCTGATTATTTTTTTCTATTTTAAAGGTTAACTTTGAAGCCAATAAATTCTTTATATTTATTGAAAGTGAGGTGTTATTTTTCATATAAATCCCATTATATGAAAGCTTTGCCGTGTAGGGTGAAATATACTTTTCAATAACATTGCCTTTTACTGCCTCGGCCGAAACTGGTGCCGAGCTTGTAACCGTTTGCGAAGGGGTTGACGAGGTAGTATTTTGCACCTCTAAATTTTCGACCTTTTCAACAACCGTTGTGTCAGAAAAATGCCCGAAAACGTGATTATTATCAGCAAAACCGGCATTTTGAAAGATGTCGGTGAATGGCGGTTTTTTATGTGTTATAATATTTAAGAAGGTTGAAACAAAAAGGCTAACACAAAGTGTATAGCAAACTATTAAACGTATTAATGCGCTTCGCCTTTCCATAATATCACCCGTAATAATTTTATGGTATTTTTGGGTGTTTTATACCAACTGAAATAAAATTTCAGGGTCGATATTTGGTTGCAAATAAAGGTTTAACAAGCGGGATAAAACGTCACTTATTTTGTCGCTTAAAACATCACATTCCTTTGGTGTTACAACCAAATTTTCGCTGTCGTTTGGAAATTCAATAACCGTTGGAACACCAATGGCTATTACCTTAACACCAAGGGTTAATTTGCTAATTTCCTTACGTTTATTTTTAATCCCTGACCCCGGGGCAATTCCAGTGTCGGTTAACTGAATTGTTTTAAAAATTCGTTCGGTATTTTTAGCGCAAAGTGCATCAATTACAATTATTGTATCAACCTTTGTTTCCTTCAAAATCCCTTTTAAAATTTCTTGTACCTCAATGCCTGTGTTGCCCAAAACGTTAGGTACAAGCACCGCCACGCTTTTTAGTCCCAAAAGCCCAATTTCTTCAGCAAATTTGCCCTTTATATGCCGTGTTGCAAGTATTTTTTCGGCGGTTTTAGGTCCCACCGAATCAGCTGTAATTTCACGGTTGCCAAGCCCCACCACAAGCACGTTTTCACTTTCATTTAAAAGCATTTTCATTGCTTTTAAAAACTGCTGCTGGAGTGGTGAAAAGTCGGTAATTCTTTCTAAATTTTCAAAATAAAGAGTTGCAAATTTTCCACCATTTTCAGTGTCGAAATTTTCGGCAAAATGAAGTTCAAAATTGCCGTTTTTTTCGCAAAAATAACTGTCTTTTTCAGCATAATTTAATTTTTCAATTGCAAGGTCGGTTCTTATCCCCATTTTTTACCTCAATTAGTTTAAAAGTGTTGCAAAAGATATGTTAATATGATATACTAATATAAATATATAATATAATAATAAAGGAAGGTTAAAAGAATGTCGGAAAATCCCTTAAATCAAATATGGTCCGCCATTTGTGACGAATGTAAAAAAACTATTTCAGAAGTTACCTTTAACTGCTTTTTAAAAGATTTAGTTCCCGTTATTTTATCAGACGGTGAATTTACACTTTCAATTAACGACCCTTACAAAAAAGGTGTTGTAGAAGAAATTTATGCCGAAAAATTAAACAACGCAATTAAGACCGTTATGGGTGTTGATATGGTTGCCCGCATTGTTTTGGATGAAGATGAAGAAAAAATATTAAAGGCCGAACAACAAAGCGAGGGTCTTTCATTTGAAGATTTTTTCACCTTTCAAAATTTTATTGTTGGCTCTACAAACCGTTTTGCCCATGCAGCCGCACTTGCAGTTGCTGAAGCGTCAATTCCGCAACCAACCTTTAATCCACTTGTAATTTACGGTCCGTCAGGTGTTGGTAAAACCCACTTGATGCTTGCAATTAAAAACCACGTAAAAAAGAAGTTTCCACACAAGGTAGTTGAATTTATTCGTGGTGAGGAATTTACAAACCAGCTTATTCAGGCATTACAGCAAGGTAAACTTGGTCTTGGCACGATTGACGACTTTAGAAACAAGTTTAGAAATGTTGACGTTTTGCTAATTGACGATATTCACTTTATTGCCGGTAAGGAACAAACACAGGAAGAATTTTTTAACACCTTTAACGCCCTTTACCAAAGTGGCAAGCAAATAGTTGTAACACTTGACCGCCCCGTTAAAGAAATTAAAACACTTGACGACCGTATTCGCAGTCGTTTAGAAGGTGGCTTTTACGGTGATATTACCCCACCTGATTTTGAAACAAGGGTTGGTATTATTAATAAAAAGGCTGAACAAAGCGGCATTGCTATTGAAGAATCGCTTGTTTATTATATTGCCGAGCATATTAAAACCAATACCCGTCAGCTTGAAGGTGTGGTTAAAAAGCTTCAGGCATACATTACAATTCAAAACAAGGTGCCTAACATTACAATTGTACAAGCCTTTATACGTGATATTATTTCGGACGATAAACCCGAGCCTATTAAAATTGATAATATTATAATGGAGGTTGCACGCACTTATAATGTAAGCGAGGCGGATATTTTATCAAACCGCAGAACAGCATCACTTGCCCTTGCAAGACAGGTTGCAATGTATATTGCACGTGAAACCACCGACCTTTCGTATAAGTCAATTGGTGAAAGCTTTGGTAAGGACCACACCACCGTGCTTTATAACGTAAACCGCATTGAAGAATTTTTAAAGGACAAGCCCTACCAAAAGGAACTTGTTGAAGATATTATTAAAAATTTGCGTAACAATGCAAGCGGCGGTTATTAACAATTTTAACCTTAATTAAACTTAATAACCGTTGGATAAAAGTGTATAAGTTTTTTTAGCCTTTTTTATTAACTTTTTATTCAGTTTTAAACTAACAGCCAAAACCCTGTTAAATAAAGGGCTTGTACCACTTACTAACACTTTTAACACCCCTTATTACTACTGTTATTTTTATAATCTCTTTTAGGAGGATTTTTATGAAATTCACTGTTGAACGCGCAAAATTACTTGAAGCGGTTTTAAAGCTTCAAAGCGTTGTAGGAAGCAAAACAGCAATGCCTGTACTTGAAGGTATTTTAATTTCGGCAGAACAGGGCAAAATAACCTTAATATCCTATAATCTTGAAATGGGTATGAAAAAGGAAATTTATGCTAAAACTGATGAAGTGGGCGATATTGTTATAGGCGCTCGTTTATTGGCTGACATTTTAAGAAGAATGAACGGTATTCAGGTTGAAATTTCAGCTGACAGTCGTCTTAACTGTAATATTAAATGTGGTGAAGCCACATTTGATATTATGGGTATGGCCGCTACCGACTTTCCTGAAATTCCTACCGTTTCGGCTGAAAACAGCTTTAAGGTAGAAGGTAAGCTTTTTGCATCAATGAAAAAGGGTACCGCCTTTGCTGCTGCACAAAACGAAGGTGCAAAGCCTATTCTTACTGGTATTAATATTTCCGTTAATGACGGCTTTATTCAATTTGTTGCAATTGACGGTTACCGCCTTGCAATTAAAAAGGAAAAGGCTGAAAACATTAAGAATTTGGAATTTACCGTTACAAGCAAGGCTTTAAACGAAGCAGTTAAGCTTATTGACGACGAAAACGAAGATATTGAAATTAACGTTGGTAGCCGTCTTATTGGCTTTAATATTAACGGTTATACCTTTATTTCACGTCTTTTAGAGGGTGACTTTGTAAATTATCAAAAAACCTTACCAAGTGACTTTAAGCAAAGGGTTGTTGTTAATACACGTGACCTTATTAACACTATTGAACGTGTATCACTTTTAATTAGTGAAAGCTTTACAACACCTATTCGTTGCTATTTTAACGAGCTTAACGTGGTTTTCACCTGTGCTACCGCTATGGGTCGTGCAACCGAAACCTTTAATTTAAAGCTTGAGGGTGAAAATTTTGAAATTGGTCTTAACAGCCATTACCTTTTAGACGTTTTAAAGGCTATTGAAGACGAAAACATTCAAATTTTGTTTAACGGCCCTAACGCCGGTGTTTTGGTAGTACCTGTTGATAGTGACAACTTTAAATATATGATTATGCCTATGAGGTTAAAATAATGAATTTTGAAAAAATTTCAATTAAAGAGGATTTTATTCGTTTAGACAGCGCAATGAAGCTTGCCGATATGGTTGTTACCGGTGGCCACGCTAAAATTGTTATACAGGATGGCGAGGTTAAGGTAAACGGTGAGGTTTGCACAATGCGTGGTAAAAAGCTAAGACCCGGTGACAAGGTTACCTTTGACGGACAAGGCTTTGAAATTGTATGAGGGTTTTAAAACTTAAATGTAAAAACTTTCGCAATTTGGGTGAGGTTGAAATTACCCCCTGTGAAGAAACAAACGTAATTTGCGGTGAAAACGCACAGGGCAAAACAAATTTGCTTGAAGCAATTTGGCTTTTTACGGGTGCTAAAAGCTTTCGCACAAATAAGGATATTGATTTTTTGCAGTTTAAAAAGCAAAAAGCAAACCTTCAGCTTAATTTTTTAAGCGAAGGTATAGAAAATACCGCAAAAATTGAAATTAGCGAAAAAAGAACGGCCTTTTTTAACGAAACAAGGCAAAAATCGGTAGCAAATTTGGCAGGAAAATTTAATGCTATTATATTTTCGCCAAGCGATTTGCAATTAGTTTCCGACGGGCCTTCAAAAAGGCGAAAGTTTATTGACACCGCAATTGGTCAAATTTATCCGACTTATATTAAAATCTTAAAAAATTACACCCGCGCGGTAATACAGCGCAACCAAATTATTAAAGATTTTAGATACGATTCAACAGTTTCGGTTTTATTGGACGTTTTCGAAGCAGAAATAGCCGAAAACGGCGAAAAAATTATTAACCTTAGAAAAAGATATTTGGAAACTCTTAGCGAATTTTTACCAAAGCTTTACGATGGCATTTCTAAGGGAAAAGAAATTTTAGAAACAAATTATATTTGCAGCTGTGAAGATAATTTGGCTGAAAAATTAAAAGAATCGCGCAAAGAGGATATGTTTTCGGGGGTAACCTCGTGTGGACCGCACCGTGATGATATTGAATTTAAAATAAACGGCATTTCTGCTAGAAGTTTTGGTTCGCAAGGGCAAAAACGCAGTGTTGCTTTGGCGGTAAAATTGGCCGAAGCAGAGGTTATTCGCAAAAAAACGGGTGAATGCCCTGTTATATTGCTTGACGACGTTATGAGCGAGCTTGATAAAACCAGGCAAAACTTTATTCTTAACCACATTGATGGTATGCAGTCGTTTTTAACCTGCTGTGATGAAAGCAATATTGAAAATTTAAAAAGCGGTAAAAAATTTACTGTTAGAAACGGCGGTGTGTTTTAAATGTATATTCACTTAGGCGGCGACCACGTTGTAGCCGAGCGTGATATTATTGGTATTTTTGATTTAGAAAATACCACTGTTTCAAAACATACGCGTGATTTTTTAAAGATTAGCGAACAAAAAAAGCAGGTAATTTATACCTCGTACGAATTACCAAAATCTTTTGTGCTTGCAACAAA
>JAZKZS010000050.1:0-24860 GCA_045612765.1 Acutalibacteraceae bacterium | reverse complement strand
ACTTGTAAAGTCATTGCCTTGATTATTCCCAGCAATAATGGAAGAAATGATATTGAACTCCAGTTCAATGCCGTTGATAGCACCTTTCATTTTGAAGAACTGTGGTTTGGCAGTTATAGTTTTGAAATGTTTGATTATAACCAAGAAATGCTTGCTAACGATTTGTTGGATCGCATAAAGGAAATTCAAAGCGGCAATTTTGTTGTAATTACTGCATATGACCTCAAAAACAGACGGTGGCTTGGAGATGCTTGTTTTGATCTGAATGACGAGGATGATGCCTTTGGACGACAAGGTTTTGAAAAAACAATGAGACGAATCAACAAACCCAAGGGGCTAATCTCAAGATTGTTAAGAACGCAAAAACAATACGAAATTTACGATTGGAATACTTATCGGTGCATAGTGAAATGATTTGCATCCCCTTATCCTAAAAATGCACCCCCTAAAATGACTTTGCACCCCCTTGCTTCAAAAGGGGGTGCATTTGTATTAAAATTAGGGTTAGTATTCAGGATAACCGTAACTTAGAAATAAGTTGCGGTTATTTTATTTTTATGTTACCATTAATATAAATAAAACTATGGAGTTGTATTTATGTTTTATATAAAGAATAGAAAAAAGAAAATATGCTTAATAGGTGCAATAGTTTGTTGTATAATTTTTTTGGTTGTATTTTATATTAGTGACGCATTAACAGGGGATAAAGAATTTTCACAGTATACTGATATTGATTGGGCTATTGCAATTCCTTCCCTTATAATAATGGCAATTTCTGCGATTGCTTCATTAACCTTTTCTGCAGTTGTTATAGTACCTGTGTTATGGCGTTATCCTGCAATTAATGATTATGTGAAAAACAAAAAGTTTTCAGGAATTGATTCAAAAACCACCTTTATAATTTTTGATTTCGATGAATTTAAACGTGCTTGTTGTTATCTTGATGATAATAATAACGTTAGTTTTTCGGTTAAAGAATATAACCTTAAAACAAGAGAATGGGTTGTTTTACAAGAAAGTAGAACAGTAGAAAACCATGCTGCATTAATTACTGTTTTAAAAGAAGATTATAAATTCGACCAAATTAAATATTTTCATTACAAAGTCAAGAATTAGTTAAGTTTTTAAAATTGAAAAATTCATTTATCTAACACGTATAATGTCAAAAACTTGTAATTAATTTGTAATTATTATGTAATTGACTTTAATTTTAGTTGTGGCTATAATTAAACTACACCTTAAAAAAGATAGGGAAGTGTAATAATGAAAAAATTAAAAAAATTATTCGTAATGGCTATTATAACGGCTTTAATATTATCTCTTTCAGCTTGCGGTAAGGGAGAGGTTACTCAAAACAGCAAACCTGACGAAACCTCAAAACCGACTGTTTCAACTCCAAGTGATAATAACACCACCGAAAGTAAACCTGAAGAAAACAAACAGGAAGAAAGCAAACCCACAGTCGAAAGCAAGCCTGAAGAAAATAAACCCGTCAAAAAAACCGCTAAAGAACTTATTGTAGGTAAATGGACCGCTAAAACCGATATTGTTTCAGACCTTGCAGATGCAGGCTTTAATATTGAAGGACCACTTGAAATTACAGTAATTCTAGAATTTACTGCTTCGGGTACTATTGTTGAAAAGGCAGATAAAAACCAAATGTCAACTGCATTGCGTAGTGTTTTAAACAAAGCAATGAATGATGCATTAAACGAAAACAATATGACTGTTGAAGATTTTGAAGCGCAAATCGGTATGACACTTGATGAATATATTGAAACATTTGTGACCGCTTTTGAAAATTCATACACAATTGCCGGCGAATATGAATTTGTTGAAGATGTTTTGCAGGTTAAATTTGACGAGTCTGAGCCTTTTACCAAAACATCTTATCAATTTATTAATGATGATACACTTAAAATCATTACGGATAGTGACGAAACAGTTTATACCCGTGTAAAATAATCAATAAACCGCAGTTTAACCTGCGGTTTATTTTTTGTTTTGTGTACTTTTCGCAAAATTGTGGTATTATATTATTGGTGAATGTTATGTGGATATATATTATTTTATTCTTATTTATAATTCCTTTTATTGGCTTGTTGTTTGTTTTTTTCGGCATGGCGTTTGTACGTAAAAAAAGCGCAAATACCGGCAACGTAGAAGATTCGGAATATTTAAAGCCTTATTTAGAAAAATTACGACCGAATCTACAATTTATTAATGCAAAACATTATGAAGAATTGTCTATACTTTCGTTTGATGGTTTAAGGCTTTATGGCAGGTATTATGATAATAATTCTGATAAAACAATAATTTTAGTTCATGGTTACCGTTCAAACGGAATGCATGACTTTTGTGGCGCAGTTAAATTTTATTATGATTTTGGATTTAATATACTTGTAATTGACCAAAGAAGTCACGGTAAAAGCGAAGGTAAACTTATAACGTTTGGTGTTAAGGAATCGTTTGACGTTAAGGATTGGGCAGAATTTTTAAATAAAAAATACAAACCCAAGCAAATTGTATTAAGCGGTGTTTCTATGGGTGGCACAACGGTTGCCTTCGCTCTTAAACGTGGTTTGCCGCAAAACGTAAAATGCGTAATTGCCGACTGCGGTTTTACTTCACCTGCGGCAATTATAAGCAAGGTTGGTTATGACCGTTTTAAAATTAATGCAAAATTTTATATGCCATTTTTAAATGTTATGACACATATTTTTGGCAACTTTTCTATTTATGAAAGCACGGTAGATACATTAAAAGAAAATAAAATACCAATTGTTTTTATTCATGGTGAAAAGGATAATTTTGTACCCGCAGCGATGAGCCATGAAGCCTTGAATGCGGCGGGGGAATATGGGGTTGGTATTTTTGTCAAGGATGCTGACCATGGTTTAAGCTATTTGGTCGAAACCGAACGTGTAACCAATGAAATTAATAACTTTTTGGCAAAAAATTTAATTTAAAATCGTGTTGACTTTTCATGGTATATTTTATAAAATAGAATTATAATTTAATGGAGAGTATTTAAATGAGATTTCCAAAATTATTAGCTGCCGCTTTAACTATTATTTTGTTAATAAGCCTTTCAGCCTGCACTGTGGCACCTAACGAAGATGCCGATATTAATAACGATGGTAAAAAGGAAGAGGTTAATTCCTATAACGAATTACCGGATATTATTTCGCTTGACAAAAAGATGGCTAACTATATTGATATTAGCCTTTTTGATGAGGAAAACTATTCGAACGTTTATCTTGGCAAAAAATTTAAATTTAACATCTTGTATAACGATAAGAAAATTAACATTCCAACCACCCTTAAAGAACTTAAAGAAAATGAATTTTTTATTCAAGAAGGAAGCGAATATAACGAAAATTCTTATATTTTTGCTAAAGAAACCATAACCCTTAAGTTTTCTGATTTTAATTCTTCTTTTACAGCTTTATTTTATAATTCTTCGAACAAATCCAAACGATTAAACAGCTGTAATATTGCTAAAATTCGCTTAGAAAACAGTCTTAACACACGCAATATCGTGCATTTTAACGTTAACGGTATTGATAATTATTCAACTGTAACCGACGTTATTACAATTTTGGGAACACCGTCACATTTTTATGCAGTAACAGAAAATAACTATTATTTCGATTACTTTATTTCAAAGGCTGACCGCCGCAATAAAATCCGTGTATACGTTGATTTAGAGGACGACTTTGTTTCAGCAGTTGAAATTTCTTATTATAAATAATTTTAGGACACATTATTATGAATAAACACTTTTTTACAGCGAATATTTTATTACCAAAAACCGATTTTGAAAAATGGTCGGTTGTTGCCTGCGACCAATACACATCCGAGCCTAATTATTGGCAAGAAGTTAAAGAAACAGTAGGGGATAAGCCTTCTGCTTATAATATTGTTTTACCTGAGGCGTATCTTTCAAAGGATAATTCAAAAGCAGTTGTAGACATTAACAAAAATATGCAAAAATACTTGTCTGAAGGCGTTTTTAATGAGATTGAGGATACTTTTATATACCTTGAGCGTACACTTAAAGACGGCCGAGTGAGACGCGGTATAGTAGGTCTTATTGACCTTGAGGATTATTCATACATAAAGGGCGAAAAGGCACTTATAAGGGCAACCGAAGCCACCGTTTTAGAAAGAATTCCTCCACGTGTTGAAATCAGACGTGATGCTCCAATTGAAATGCCTCACGTAATGCTTTTAATTGATGATATTAACAAAACAGTTATTGAACCTTTAACTGAAAAATGCGACAGTTTTGAAAAGGTTTATGATTTTTCACTTATGCAAGACAGCGGCAGCATTAAAGGCTTTGCCGTTAAGGGCGAGGAAGCCGAAAAGATTAGTAATGCCCTTGAAAAGCTTATTGAAAACAGTGAGGATAAAATGCTTTTCGCTGTTGGTGACGGCAACCATTCACTTGCCACCGCTAAGGAATGTTATAGAATTAATAAAACCGAAAAATCAAAATACGCTTTGGTAGAGGTTGTTAACATTCACGACGAATCATTAGAATTTGAACCTATTTATCGTGTTGTTTTCAATGTAAATCCTGAACAGCTAATTAACGATTTTATTGAAAAAACAGGCGGCGAATATTTTGGCGTTGACGCACAAAAATTTACCTGTGTTTACGGTGAAACCGTGCGCGAAATTTCAATAAAACCGACAGGAAACCTTGCGGTTGCAACCTTACAAAAATATCTTGATGAAAACCCACAGGTCGAACCTGATTATACCCACGGCGAAGACCTTGTTTATAAGCTTTGCAAGAAGGATAATACCGTTGGTTTTATCTTTAGCGGTATGCAAAAAAATGAACTTTTTGACACAGTTAAGCTTGACGGTGCATTGCCAAGAAAAACCTTTTCAATGGGTCATGCCGAGGATAAACGTTTTTATCTTGAAGCCAGAAAATTATAATTTTAAACGGAGCTGCATTATTGTAGCTCCGTTCCTTTTTTATACAATTGACAATATAATATTTTTATTATATAATATATAAGTGATAATTTTGTTAAATGGAGGTGTTGTACCGTTGTTAAAAAAACTACTAGCTGTTTTAATTACAACGTTGCTTATATTTTCTAGTTTAGTTACGGTTTTTGCAACCGAAAATACTGATAATGATATTACTTTAATTACCGAAAACGAGCCTAGTGAGGAAGAAAAGCAGGAGCCTGTTACAATTACTGTTGGCGTTATTACCGAACCGGGCGATAAAAAAACAGGTGTTATTTTACGTTCGGATGCAGGCACAACAACCAACAAGGTTTATCTGTTAAATGACGGAACATCAGTAACAGTTAACGGCAGCAAAAATGATATAAATAATACAGTTAACCAAAAAACTCAAATGGTTTATGTTTGGTATAATATTTCCTTTACAACCGGTGGAGTTACATATACGGGTTATGTACGTGAAGATTTAATAACCGTTACAACTCACGTTATTACACCACCTAGCGAAGATGAGGAAGAAATTGTTTACAAAACCTTTGAGGAACAATTGGCCGAATTCCCCGAAAATTATCATCCTTATTTAACAGCATTGCACGAGCAATATCCAAATTGGGTATTTACTGCCGATAATATTAGCATTACCTACGCCGAGGCTATTGCACTTGAAAATATTTTCCCAAGAAAATTAGTTGAAAACCAATATCTTTCATGGCGTTCTATGGAAAACGGTGCTTTTAACTGGAATACAGGTGCTTATGCTGTAACCGACGGACGTTGGTATGGTGCTTCACGTGAAGTAATTGCATATTATATGGACCCTAGAAACTTCCTTAACACTAACGACGCTTACATTTTTATGAAGCAAAGCTATGACCCCAATTCACAGTCGATTGCAGGTGTTCGTGAACTTTTAAAGGATCGCTTTATGCAAAACAATTACGTTGACGCTAACGATATAGCATACGGCGGCGATTTTGCTCTTGTAATTATGGAAGCCGCACGACAGTCGGGTGTTAACCCTTATATTTTGGCATCTACCATTATTCAAGAACAAGGTACAAACGGTTCAATTTTTTCGGACGGAACGCTTACCTATAACGGTGTTACTGTTTATAATTTCTTTAACTTTGGCGTAAACGGTACAACTGAAGCCGATAAGCGGAATAATGGTGCGAAGTACGCTTACAATGCGGGGTGGACAACCCGTTCGGCCGCAATTATTGGTGGCGCTAAAAAATATGCTGATGGTTACGTAAACAGTAACCCAAGCAATCCTTATTATAATCAAGACACTTATTTTTACAAAAATTATAATATCTTAAATCCTTCAAAAATTTACCACCAATACGCTCAAAACGTTGCTGACCAGGTCTCTTCTGCTGCAATTTTACGAAAGCTTTATACGGGAAACGTTTCAACATATCTTACTTTCCGTATTCCTGTATATAAAAATAACACGTTACCTGAAACAGCATTGACACCACCCGCTAAAAATGCTAATCAAAACAATTATTTCTTCAATACAATTGAAGTTGAAGGCTTAACACCTTCGTTTTCGAGGTATACATATACCTATGCTTTGCAAATTGAAGCTGATACAACCGTTTACGTAAACGTACCCGAAACCGCAAGTATTATAAGTGAAATGACCTTTAACCTTACAAAAGGTGATAATAAGGTTATTTTAACTGTAAAATCCGCAACGGGTTATACAAACGATTACACCATTAACGTCAATGCATTAGCCGACTGTGTGCTTACCATCACAACCGAAAAACCAACTCCACCCCCACCTCCTGAAGATGACGACGGTGATGGAACCGGAGATGGCGGCACAACCACCGATCCCGAAAATCCAGGCGGAGAAGGCGAGGGAAACGAAGAACCTGACAATCCCGATGATATTACACCAACTCCACCACCTGCATCTAAAATATTAAAAGGCGATACTAATCTTGATGGCTTAATATCGTTAAGCGATATGACTAACGTGGGTTTGCATTTAGTTGGCTCTATTATCCTTTCAGGTGATAATTTTACTGCAGCCGATACAAACAGCGATGGATATATTACCTTAAGTGATATGACCAATATCGGTTTGCACCTTGTAGGAAGTATTAATCTCAATCAGTGAGGAAGATAAAATGAATTTCAAAAAATTTTTTTCAACATTAATTATTGTAACTTTTTTACTAGCTTCAGTTTTTACTATCAGTGTTTCAGCGGCTGATATTAGTCTTCAATTTAGTTCTAAAACTATTGAAATTGGCAACAAATTTGTTGTAACCGTTGTATTTGCACCGTATAATAAAATGAAAGGCGTTAATGCCAACATTCATTACGACAATGAAATTTTAAAGCTTGATACTTATGAATTTGTTAATTGTGATGGTTTAATAAATACTGAATCAACTGCTGGCGTTATTCCTATTAATTTCTTTTCATTATCTGATAAATCATCATTCACAGTTAAACTTACATTTTCATCAATTAAGACAGGCAAAGCAACTATTACCGTCAATAATTGTGTATATTCGTATCAACCCACACCAACTTCTACCGCTAAAGAAGAAAGTTTTGGCGGTAACGGTCAATCAGCCACAATGACTGTAATAGATAAACAGTTACCCAACAACGCTAACCTTTCTTCACTTTCGTTAAGCGCGGGTGCATTATCTCCAAATTTTACATCTGCAAGAACTAACTATACAGTAAGTGTTCCTTACGAAACCGATAAAATTACACTTTATGCAAAAACAAGCGATACAAAAGCAAAGGTTAATATTTTATCAAATCCTACCAACTTAAACGTTGGTGCAAATACCATTAAGGTAACTGTTACTGCGCAAAACGGTAGCCAAAAAATTTATACTGTTGTAGTTACAAGAAGGGAAGAAGGCGCAACTCAAGAGCCTCCTGTTGAAACAACACCCGATAACCCATTGGAAACAGTTATTTCGGGCAAAAATTATGAAATTGTAACTACCCTTCCCGAAACTGCTACACTTCAGGGCTTTACAACCACAACTGCTGACTATAACGGTTCGCAGGTGCCGGTGCTTCGTGACAAAGACGGTGCTTTTACAGTCTATTATTTGCGTGAACAGGGCGCAACCGAAATTGCACCATACATTTACAATGCAGAGCTTGAAACCTTTGAAGCTCTTAAATATAAAACCTTTAACAATAAGCTTTATATTTTCACCGATTTTCCCGAAGAAGTAACAATGTCTGGTGATTATTATTCAACTTATAGTCAAATTGGTGATTATTCAGTAAGGGTTTACCTAAGTTCAAATCCTGAATTAGCTGATTTTGCATATGCTTACTGTTACGCTAATGGTGATTTTGGTCTTTATCGTTATGATAGCAAGGAAGACACTATTCAACGTTATCCTGATATTTATTTGGTTGATGCACCGGTAAATACTACACCGCAAAAGGATGACTTTATGTCACGTTTTGCTTCGCTTTCAACTAACGGCAAGATTTTACTTATTGCTATGCTTATTGCCGCGCTTTGTGTTGTTATTTTAATTGTTTTCATTTTTGTTATGGCTTTTAGAAAGCTTAGAGGCGGTAATGATTTTGAAGCTGATGACCAAGACTTTTCTTTTGACGATGTAACAATTGTTGGCGAAAACGACGATTCATCAAACAATAAATAATAATTTACGCCGCCCTTATTTTAGGGCGGCATTTTAAAATTTTATTCATTATTTAAGCAAAATGTCATTACAATTAATATTGGGTGATTATTTTGACTGTTCTAAATTACATTTTGTTAACTGTTTTTGCATGGACGGCTGTTATTTTTTTGGTCTTTGCTTTTAAAAGCATGAAACCGATAAGGTTTTTACTTTTCAATGCTTTTATTGGTGTTGTTATATTATTAATTTTATATTTAACACGAAAATTTACAGGTATTAATATTGCTGTTAATCAATATACGGTGATATTTACATCATTTATGGGTTTACCCGCCGTTTTAATTATTTTGATTTTGAATTTTATCATTCTTGTGTGACAAATATGGTGCATTTGTTGTGATATATTTGCTACGAAAAGGGGAAGTGCTATGCTTAAATTTATATTTGGTTTGCCAGCCAGCGGCAAAACAACAACTGTTTTAAATTTAATTAAGCAAAAAATCGACCTTGAAAATGAGGTTGTTTTAATTGTGCCCGAACAATTTACTTTTCAAACCGAAAGGTCAATTTTAAACCTTTTAGGTGACGAAAATTCTTTAAGGGTACAGGTATTAAGCTTTACAAGACTTTATGATGAAATTTCAAAAACTGTTGGTGGTATTTGCGGCAAATTACTTGGTGACTGCGATAAAATAATTTTAATGAATAGGGTATTATCATCCCTTGAAGACGAGCTTTTAGTATGGGGCAAATATGCCCATTCATTAAATTTTTCAAAATCTATTCTTAATACAATTGGCGAATTTAAATCTAACGCTATCACTTCAAATGATATTAAAAAAGCCGCATTTGAAGCCGAAAGCAAAAATTTGCAAAACAAGCTTTTAGATATTGCACTAATTTATGAAAATTACGATGCAATTTTGGGCGAAAAGTTTATTGACCCTATGGACAAGCTTACAAAGGTATACCGTGACCTTGAAAAAGTTGAATATTTTAAAAATAAGACAGTCTTTTTTGATTCCTTTAAAGCTTTTACAGGTCAGCAATTTAAAATTATTGAAAGAATATTAAACCAAGCTGATGACGTATTTGTAGCTATCAATAACGATACTCAACGACAGCTTGATTTTGACGTATTTTATAATTTAAGAAGCAATGTTGCAAGGCTTGAAGCCATGGTTAAAAAGGTTGAACTTGACACGCCTTTAGTTTTGAATGCTTCGCATTATGAAAATCCTAAGCTTTCATCTTTAGAAAGACTTATGGCTGGTAACGATATTACTGCAGATTTAAGCGATACCATTACCGTTTGTAAATGTGAAACCGCTTTTGACGAGGTTGAATTTGCGCTTCGTAATATTCGCCGCTTGGTGCGTGAAGAGGGCTATCGTTTTAAGGATTTTGTAATTATTGCACGCGATACCGAAAACTATCAGCAAGCAATTGAATACGTTAGCAAAAAGAATGAAATCAGCTGCTTTTATGATAAAAAGATATCATTAAATGTGCTGCCGTTTAGTTTTGCTGTTGACGCCGCTATAAAGGCATTAGACCTTTCAAGTGAAAATATTTTACGCTTTCATAAATGCGGCTTTACAACCCTTTCGGTTGAAGAAATATCGCTCTTGGAAAATTATGCTTTCTTATGGAATATTAACGGTAAAAGCTGGACTGAAGAATGGAAAATGGACCCCCGTGGCTTTGGAATTGATGAAATGACCGTTGTACAGTATTCAGTATTAGCTGATATTAATCGTTTACGTTTAGCTACTATTAATCCAATTTTAAGCTTTAAAAAACAATTTTGCGGCACTTCAAGGCAAATGGCAGCTGCCATTGTAAGCTTGCTAGAGGGTATTGACGCAAAAAACACTCTTAACGGGCTTTGTAAACGCTTCAGTGAGCTGGATTGCGAAATTACACCCGATGTTTTGAAGCAGGGCTATGAACGTTTTATGGCTGTTTTAGACGGTATCGTAAATTCATTTGGCGAAAAAAAGATTACAATAAATGAATTTCAGGAAGCTTTAAATCTTGCCCTTTCAATTGAAACTGTTGGTGTTATACCGCAATTTTTAGACGAGGTTTCCTTCGGCTCTGCTGACCGTATTCAGCCGGCACGCCCTAAGGTTGCATTTATTTTGGGCGCTAACCAAGGCGTATTTCCGAAAAATACTGCCGCGGACGGAATATTTGCACAAAGGGACCGTAAGAAAATTATTGAATTAGGTCTTCAAATATCTGATAATTCTATTTTGGCGGCAATTGATGAAAATTATCTTGTATATTCAAACGTTACTTGCGCCAGCGAAAAGGTATTTATAACATATGCTTGCAAAAACGTTAAAGGCGAGGAACTTATGCCGTCACCCTTTGTAAGTTCAATTTGTGAAAAGCTTAACCCCGCTTTAATGATAGAGCCATGCGTTGATTTGTGCCACGAAGGTCTGCCCGAAACTACCAACGCCACTTTTTCTGAATTGTGCCGTCGTTTTGGTGACGATAAGGCGTCCGCTACACTTGCCGCTGCATTGAGTGACAATGAAAAGTATAATACTGTTTTTTCTTCGGTGAATAAGGACCTTAACAAAATTAAACCCGAAAATGCCCAAAAATTATTTGGCAATTACATTAACCTTTCGGCCACTAAAATTGATACTGTAAATCGTTGTCGCTTTTCATATTTTTGCAAATATGGTCTTCGTGCTGAAAAATTGCAAGCGGCCGAATTTAACGTATTGCAACGTGGTAATATTGCTCACTATGTTTTAGAACGTGTCATTACTGAACACAAGGACGAAATAACCACGTTGCCTGATGATGTATTAAAAAATTTGACTGATGAATACATTGAAGAATATCTAAACAAGGTTACAGGCTTTGATTATATTCGTGATACCAAATTTGAATTTTTAATTAGGCGTATTTCTCGTTCACTTAAAGATGTTGTAATTCATATTGCAAACGATTTTAAGCAAAGTGATTTCAAACCGATTGCGTGTGAATTTAAAATAGGTTTTTCTGATGGGGTAGACCTTGAATTTCCTTATGACAACGGCAAAATTAAGATTAACGGCAGCATTGACCGTGTTGACGAATGGAATGGTTATATTCGCATTGTTGACTATAAAACCGGTACTAAAAACTTTAAATTACCAGACGTTTTATACGGTCTTAATATGCAAATGCTAATTTACCTTTATGCTATAATTCGTGGTCAGGGACGTGATGATGAACAGGCTGCCGCAATTTTATATATGCCCGCAAAGCGTGACGTTAAAGACGAAGGTCTTGCTATGAACGGTCTTATTAAAGGCAACAATGAAATTAATTATGCTATGGAAAAGGCAAACGCCGGTGAGTTTGTGCCAACACTTACCTTTAAAAAGGACGGTACGATTTCAAAGCATTCTTCGTCTTATATTAATGAAAACGGTTTTTCAGAAATATTTGATTATATAGAAAAGCTAATGCGTAAAACCGGCAATACAATATCAAGCGGTGATATTGCAGTTTCTCCGATTGATGGCAGGGAGGCGGCGGCTTGTAAATATTGTGAATTTAAAGCAATTTGCGGAATAGCAGACAGTGATATTCTTAAGGTTCCTGATATGTCTAATGAAGAAGTATTTGATAAAATGAAGGAGGCGGAATTATAATGGCTTTTAAACCAACACCCAATCAGTCATTAGCTATTGAAAGACAGGGTAATATTTTAGTATCCGCCGCCGCAGGCTCGGGTAAAACTGCCGTTTTGGTTGAACGTGTCATTAAGCTATTAACCGATGACAGCCGTAATATAAACGCCGACGAGCTTTTGATCGTTACCTTTACTAATGCCGCCGCTGCTGAAATGCGTTCTCGTATTGAAAAGCGAATCGACGAAGAATGTAGGGCAAATCCGAATTCTTCAGCCTTATTGCGCCAAAAACACCTTTTAAATAGTGCAAAAATTTGCACTATCGACTCGTTTTGTATTGACCTAGTGCGTGAAAATTTTGATAAATTGGGTATTGCGCCCGATTTTAAAATTGGTGAAAATGCAGTTTTAAACCAAATTAATGAAGCCGTTGTTTATAAAATTTTAAATCGTTATATTGAAGACAATAATATAATCTTTTCAAATTTGGTTGACCTTGTTGGCGGTGAATATGATGAAAAGAAATTAGCCGAGCTTTTACTTTCGGTTTATGAATATTCCCGTCAATTGCCAAACCCAGAAAAATGGTATGATTCAATTGTTTTGGAATATAATAACGGTGTTTTTTCAGACAAAAATATTTGGTATAGCTACGCTTTTACAAAGGCAGAAGCCTTAGTTTATGAAATGCGTGATATTACGGTAAATATAATTGATAATATCACTAACGTTAAAAGTCTTGCTGACCATTATTTGCCTTCGCTTTATCAGTTATGTGATAATATTGATGCTTTATTATCGGCGGTAAAAACAAATCAATGGAACGAATTTTATAATGCGGTAACATATTTTGAACTGCCAAAGCTTCCAACCGCTAAAAAGGGAATGGGCGAATATCGTGAATGTAAAGCCCTTAAAGAAGCTTTTAAATTGTTTAAGGAAAAAACCTTACCAACGCTTTCAAAGCTGTTTTACAACGATTTTGACTTCATTAACGACCAATTTGAAAAGCTGTATCCCTGTATTGAATTATTTGTGGATATTTTAAAGGAATTAGATGCTGCAATATTCAATGAATACAATTTGCAAAACACCTTTACTTTTCATAACATTGAACATTTAGCATTAAAGCTTTTATGCAATGAAGAAGATGGCAAAATTGTTGTTAGTAAGGATGGACAAGACCTTTTAGACCAGTATAAAGAGGTTATGGTTGACGAATATCAAGACACTAACGATTTGCAGGACCGCTTGTTTTTGGTGCTTTCAAATTTTGAAAGGAAGTTATTTGTTGTTGGTGACGTTAAGCAAAGTATTTACGCTTTTCGCGGTGCTAACCCCATTAATTTTTTAAATAAAAAGGACCGTTATATTTTAGCCGAAAATGCCGATGAAACAATGGCGCAAAAAATAATTTTGGCTAACAATTTCCGTACAAAAGCCGAAGTTTGCGACTTTATTAATTACTTTTTCGAAATGTTTATGACCGAAAAAACAGGCCGCATTAAATATGACGGCGAAGAAAGACTTATACCAACCGCAACATATCCACAGACCGCTACACCCGCTGTAAATTATAGCATTATAGACGTTGGCGACAGTGAAGAAAGCACCTGGGTGTTAGAAGCACGTCAAATTGCCAATTATATTCGTGAGGTTATGTCACAGGGTGAGGTTATTCGCAAGGATGATAAAACTCTTCGTAATGCAAATTACGGTGACTTTACTATTTTATTGCGAGCCCTTACAAATGCTCCTATAATTATTAACGAGCTTAAAAAGCAGGGAATACCTGTTGATATTAACCTTGATGCGTTTAACCAAAACCGTGAAATTTTAACAATACTTTCATTGCTTCGTGTTATCGACAATCCCAATTCGGATATTGAACTTTTAACCTTACTGTTTTCACCGATTTTTGCGTTTTCGACCGATGATTTAGCCGTTATACGCGCCGATAAAAAAGACGGCAGTTTATATTCGGCAATTTTAAACGCCGCAAATAAAGGTAATTTAAAGGCTAAAACCTTTATTGAAAGGTTGGCGGATTACCGTTTATATGCCGTAACCTTAAAATTACCCGATTTGATTACGAAGTTATTAATTGATACCGAATTTTTAAACATTATTTCGGCATTTCCCGATGGTGCAAGACGTAAAAATAATCTTCTTTTATTGGTTGAAATTGCTAAGCAGTACACCAAAAACGGAAGGGTTGGACTTACAAAATTTATTGAATTTGTAAATAGCAGCTCTGATGCGGCAAAATCAACCACTTCAAGCAGTAACGCTGTTAAAATTATGACAATTCACGGTTCTAAGGGTCTTCAGTTTCCTGTTTGTATTCTTGTCGGCACTGATTCACGCTTTAATGATGACGATTCTAAGCATTCGGCTTGTTACAGTGTTAATTATGGCTTAGGGCTTAAGTACTTTGATGAGCAACTTAAAACGCCGCTTTCTACTATTTCACGTGAAGTTATTATTGATGCAACAAAAAGTGTTTCACTACATGATGAATTGCGCCTTTTATATGTTGCGCTTACACGTACACAGGACAAGCTTTTAATTGTTTCGTCTTTTAAAAACTTTGAAAATACGCTTGAAAAATATAAAAACCGCTTATTTATGAATAATTCGGAAATTACAAGCGCCTTTTTCAATAAAACCTCATCCTTTGCTGATTGGCTAATTCCTTCGTTATTGCTTCACCCCGATGGTGATAAATTACGTACATCAGGGGATTTGCTTAATATTTGCGACAATACTTCACGTGTGAAAATTGATGTAATTAATGGTGAAAATCTTTTGGGTAATGAAATTTCAAAAATTGCTCAACCTCAAGCCGCAAATATTGAACTTGTAGACCAAATAATTGAACGCAACAGCTTTGAATATCCCTTTAAAGATATTTTAAATATTCGTTCAAAAACTTCGGTTTCACTTCTTGCAAACAAGGCTGAAAGCGACAAATTTGCATTTTCACAGCGCCCATCGTTTATGAGCAGCGGTGATATGTCAGCAACAGACAGGGGTACTGCTATGCATCGTGTAATGCAGTATTTTGATTTCTCGAAATATGACGACATCGATGCTGAAATTGAAAGACTGTACGAATGGCAGTACATTAGTGAAAATGAGTATAATTCACTTAATAAGGATGCACTAAATAAGTTTTTTGAAAGTGAAATATTCAGCCGAATTAAAAATTCAAACCTTGTAAAACGTGAAATGCAGTTTTTAACCGAGGTTTCGGCAACAGTTATTGACCCAACGCTTGACGATAAATTTAAAGACGAAAATATCATTATTCAAGGCGCGGTTGACCTTTGCTTTGTAGAGGATGACGGCTTGGTTATTTTAGACTTTAAAACCGACCGTACCGACGACCACAATGCATTAGCTAACGCCTATGGTAAACAGCTTGAAATTTATGCTTTAGCGGCCGAAAAAATATTCAAAATGCCCGTTAAAGAAAAGGTAATATATTCATTTGGTTTGGGCAAAACCGTAAATATTTGAGGTGGTTAAATTGAAATTTGAAAAATCCTGCGGTGTAATAATTTTTACCCGTGAAGAAAACCAAATCAAATACATTATTATTCAATCAATTAACGGAATATACGGTTTTCCTAAAGGTCACGTTGAAGGTAGTGAAACCGAAATTGAAACTGCGTTACGTGAGGCTTCAGAAGAGGTCGGACTAATGCCAAATATACTTGATGGTTTCAGAGAAACAGTTGAATATTATATCCCTTCAAGTGATATTAATAAGCGGGTTGTATATTTTGTTGGCGAATGTGCTAATCAAAATATTGTTTACCAAAAGGAAGAACTGTTAAGCGCTGAGCTTATGTGCTTTGAAGAAGCAATAAAATGCTTTACACATGAAAATAATAAGGAATTACTAATAAAGGCTGAAGCGTTTATTAAGAGTTTATAAAAAATTTAAAGACCAACTGATTACAAATCAGTTGGTCTTTGTCTTTATTTACTAATTTTATTTGATAATGCTGCAAGCTCAACAAGGGTTAATTGCTCGCTACGAATAGTGGGGGATAGACCTAATTCTTCAAGAACTCCTCTTAATTCGTCCTTATTGATGCCCATTGTATTCGAAACTGTATTAACCAAGGTTTTGCGACGTTGGGCAAATGCCGCTTTTACAAGGCTGAAAAAGGCTTTTTCATTATTTAATTTAATGGGTGGTTCAGGTCTTACGTTAAGCTTAATGACCGAAGAATCTACCTTTGGTGGCGGCATAAAGCTATAACGGTCAACCTCGAATAAAATTTCAGGCTCGGCATAATAATTTACCGCAACGGTAATTGCGCCGCTTTCGCGTGAGCCAACCTCAGCGCATAAGCGTTCAGCCGCTTCCTTTTGTACCATAACTGTAACGTTATCAATGGGTAATTTACTTTCAAGCAGCATCATAATAATGGGTGAGGTAATATAATAGGGAAGATTAGCGCATACACAAACCCTGTCACAGTCGTTAAATTTTTCTTTAATAATTTCTTTTAAGTCAAGCTTCATTGCATCGCCAAAAATAACCTCAACGTTATCACATTCAGCCAAGGTTTTGGGTAAAATTTTGCGAAGGCGGTCATCAAGCTCAATTGCAACAACCTTTTTTGCAACCCTTGAAAGCTCAACAGTTAAAACACCTATACCAGGGCCAATTTCCAAAACGCCGGTGTTTTCATCACAGGCTGCCTCAGCCATAGCAGGGCAAACAGCTTTATTAATTAAAAAGTTTTGCCCAAGTGATTTTTTAAAATCAAAACCCGCAGGTTTAAGTAAAGATTCAATTGTTTTTACGTCGGCAAGATTCATAAAACGTCTCCTAAACTTATTAAAATATATTATACAATAACATTTTTATATTTACAATAAATTTTTGGTGACAAAATGTAAAATATGTTGTATAATATAGAAAATAATATTATTTGGAAGTGAATTCTTTGGAAAACAAATATTTTGATTCTGTTCTTGCTGAAATGCAGGAAGTAATTAAGGAAGCTAACCTTATAGTTGATGGTAATATCCTTAAAAATGAAACTAAATCAGCAAAAATTGAATATCTTGAAGAAAAACAGTTATATACAATTTCAATTGCTGATGTAAACGGTAACGAAATAGGTGAATATAAGCAAATTAGCGCATGGCTTTTTGACGATACTCAAACCGCTAAAGACGCCGTTGCGGTTGGTATTGACTTTTCGGACGCTTTAAGAAAAGAATTTGGTATTCAAGCTAAAAGTACACGCGTTAATACACTTATTGACCTTCCTACAACACAAAAGGGCAATAACAGCGACATTAACGCCCTTACAAAGAAAATGCTTGATATTTTTCCCGCTTTGAAGGACGAATATAAAGCCCACGTTTCACATTACGGCAATTTCTTATACCTTAATTTCTTTGGTGAACATCTTGTGCCACGTATGGTACGCCTTTTTGAAGAGGGAACAACCAAGCAAATTAAGAAGTTTTACAATACTATCGTTGACTTTTATGTTGAAGGTGACAACGATACAATTAATACAGTAGTTGCTTTGTTAGCTGCTGCAGCTTATAAAAATGACACTGTTACTGAAAAAATTCGCGAAATGCTTAGTGAAAATAAACATTTCTTAAATTCATTTAATATGTTTATTCCTTTCTTCGCAAAAAACAAAAAGTTATTGGCTGCTTTAATTAAGAAGGAGATGTAGTTTATGCCGTTCGTAATTGGTTTAATTGCTTTATTAATTATATTTTTACTTTCTTGTCTTAAAATTGTTCCTCAAGCTACGGAATATGTAATTGAATTTTTAGGTAAATACCAAACAACCTGGGAAGCAGGACTACACTTTAAAATTCCTGTTTTACAGCGTGTTTCACGCCGTGTCACCTTGAAAGAACAGGTGCTTGATTCGGCTCCGCAGCCTGTTATCACTAAGGATAACGTTACAATGCGCATTGATACAGTTGTATATTATCGTATTTTTGATGCTAAGCTTTACACATACGGTGTAGTTGACCCAATTAATGCTTTAGAAAATTTAACTGCAACCACACTTAGAAACCTTGTTGGTGAATTAGAGCTTGACGGTACACTTACTTCACGTGATACCATTAACGGTAAGATGACCGCCATTTTGGATGATGCTACAGATAAGTGGGGCATGAAGGTAAACCGTGTTGAGCTTAAAAACATTATTCCACCTGAAGAAATTCAAAACGCAATGGAAAAGCAGATGAAGGCCGAACGTGACCGTCGTGAAACCTTGCTTCAAGCTGAAGGTCATAAAGCTGCTGCAATTACACGCGCTGAAGGTGATAAGCAAGCTATGATTTTAGCTGCTGAAGGTGAACGTGATGCAAGAATCGCACGTGCAGAAGGTGAAGCAAAGGCAATTTATCTTGCCAAAAAGGCTGAAGCGGATGGTTTAATTGCTTTAAAAGAAGCCGGTGTAGACGCCGCAGTTTTAGAACTAAAAAAATATGAAGCACTTGTTAAAATGTCTGACGGTACAGCCGCTAAATTAATTATTCCTACCGATGCCGTAAACGCCGTTACAAACAATGCAATTTTTAGCGAAACCACAGGATTAGGTGATACAACAAAATCAGCTACAAAGCCTAAAGAAACCGCTAAAAAAGACCCTTGCTGTGATAAATAATATTAAATAATAAAAACTATCCTGTGAAAAGGATAGTTTTTATTTTAAAATTTAGTTGGGGAGTAAAATAATTAACTTTAAAAATTTATTACCAATTATACAAAATGAATAGTGTTGCTCTAATTGGTAGGGAATTATAAAAAAAATATTTTTAAATATCTCCTCCATAACATTTTGAAGATTGAATTTTAGCGGTGTGCATCTGTGGGCAAGTCTAACGCACCTTGTCCATAGATTGCACCGATAAAAGAAAGAAACTTTTGCAAGAGTTGAAAATTGGTCGATTGAATTTCCGTAATGTTGATAGTGGGGGTAAGTCTAACGCACCTTATCCCCACTACCAACATTTTTTTATATCGCACGAAGTGCTTCCTTGCAATCGATACCAATTTTTAACTGCAGTAAAAGTGTCTTTTCTTCTTCATTCGTAGTAGTGATTTAATTGTGAGTGTTTATTGTTTTCGCAATTTTAAATCAATTGTCTAGGAGTGTTTGAAAAGCGCAAAAAAAGCAGTGGGACTATCCGCGTCATAGTCCCACTGCTTTTTTGAGTAATTTTAAAAATAAACCCGCATAAATAAAGGAAAGTTGCCTTAAAATTTTTACTCAACCCTTAAAAATTTTTTGAGTAATTGAGTAAAAATTATCTAATATTTCCTACTAAATAATCAATTGATTTTTCGTAATATTTGCTTAATTGTATTAGTATGTGTATTGGTATTTCACTTTCACCACTTTCCCACCTTCTATAAGTTGTTGTGTATACGTTTAATAGTTGTGCAATATCTTCCTGTGTTTTGTCTTTGTCTTCTCTTAAATCTCTTATTCTTGGGTAGAAATATTTCATATAAAAACCACCTTTCAAAATTATTATAATAAAAAACACAAAATTGTGTTGACAAAAACACAAAATTGTGTTATTTTAATATTGCGGAACACAAAATTGTGTTTTTGCAACACCTTTCGGGGCGGTTTAGTTCTCTTTACCGCCCATTTGTGAAAGGTGAATATAAAAATTGAAAGGTGTTGGTTAAAATTTTTCATATTGTTAGTTTTAGTGGCGGCATAGGTAGTGCGCTTTCTGCGGTCGAAGTTGTTCGAAGATTTGGCAAAGATAATGTAATTCTTGTTAATTCTGATTTATCTTCTTTAGTTGAAACAGAAGATATCAAACTTTTTAAAAAAGACGTTGCTGTTTATCTAGGTTGTAAATATGTTTCTTTAAACGAAGGTACAACCGTTGACCAATTTGATGTTGCTTTGAATCATTATTCATTTTTTGAGTTTAATACAAAAAATTCTGCTTTTTGTAATTATGATTTAAAAATTAAATTTTTTGATGAATGGTTAGAAAATCAACATTTTGATGATTTTGTTGTTTATTTTGGTTTTTCACCTAATGAAGAGAAAAGACGGTTAAACAGTATAAAATATTCACCTTATAAAGTTGATTTTCCTTTGTTTTGGAAAAACAGAACAATAACTGATTTAAATGAAATTGGAATTAAACCACCTAAACATTATGAATTATTTAAGCATGCTAATTGTGTTGGTTGTTTAAAGGCTGGTTTATTACATTGGTTTGTTGTTTATGTTTATTATCCCGAAGTATTCAATAAAGCCATTGAAACTGAAACGAAACTTAAACAGTATTTGTTTGGTCGACCTTTAAAAAGTTATATTCCTGAGTTTGATTTATATTTAAAATATGGTATTCAACCTAATGAAAATATAAATCCTTTAACTTTTTGGCAAGAATGTAACCATATTTATTTTAAATATGGTAACGAATTATTTGAAAGTAGTTGATTTAATTGGCTACTCGTTCTCGTAAATTTGGTTTAATTTCTTATCTTAATAAAGAACAGTTAGACAAGTGTTTACTTGCTCACGTTTTGCAAATTCGTTGTTATGAATATATCTTTCACGATAAGGATATATTTGACGATATTGACGAAAAGGAAAACCCACAACACATTAGTGGTACACCAAAACAACCTCATTTTCATTTAATTATTGTTACATATAATCAATGTACTTTATCAGCCGTTAAAAAGTGGTTTAGGGGATACGTTGACGAAAATGGCGATATTAATACCTTGGTGCAATACTGTACCGATATTGATGAGTTAGATTTGTATTTAACCCACGAAGATAAAAAGAGTATTGCTAGAGGTAAATATATCTATCCACGTTCATTAGTTCAATGTAGTGACCCAAATTATTTCTCCGCTAAAGTTGACCGTAATTATGATAATAGCGTTTTGGCTAGTGAAATGTTGTTACGTGGTGTTCCTATTCGTACAGTTGCAAAGATTTACGGTAAAGATTTTATTTACCATTATAACACTATTAAACAATACGTTAATGACGTTCTTATATGGGAAGATAAGAATATAAAAGATTTTAATCAATTATTAGAATATCAAGAAAAGGGAAGTCAAGCCTTTTGGGATATTGATAAAGATTTTTGAAAGGTGTTTTAAATGAATAGTGCTGAAAGTTATTTGATTAATGTTGTTTCGCAATGGAAAAAATTTTGTGATTCTCATAAACTCTTTGAAAAAGCTTTAAATGATATTTTATCCGAAAATAATCGTTTAAAAGTTCAAAATAATTATTTAAAATTTCGTGTTAATGAATTAGAAAATAAGTTGAAAGGTGGTGTAAATAATGGTTAAAGCTGAATTAAAGCAAGGGGTAGGGAAGAAGTCGGGAAAACCTTATATTTGTGTTGTTCTTACATTTCCTAATGGTTTTACAAAGTACATTTTCCCCGAAAATGATGCTGAAAGATTTGTGTTTGAAAACAATCTAAATAAGTAATTTTAACAAAATGAAAGGTGTTTAAATTATGTATGTATTTTATTGTCGACTTAAAATAATTTATTAAATTTTAATGAAAGGGGAATTTTTATATGACTGAAGTAACCGCTGTTGCAATTTCCGAAATTGAGCCTATTTTAACAGCATTGACAAATCAAATTTCGGTTTCAAGCGTTGTTCAAGTAATTGCTTATGTTGTTGGCGCTAGCGTTGGTCTTGTATTCACTTGGTTTGGTGTTCGCAAGCTTGCAAAGGCTATCACAGGCGCTCTTAAAGGTAAATTGCGATTTTAATTTTAAGGTGGCGGTGGATTACACCGCCACCAATTTTTTTAATAGGGAAGTGTTATATTGTCAGAAATAAAAAATTTTTTGGATGGCTCTTTAAATCCTTTAAATATGATTAAAACGATTAAACATAATATTTTGTTTTCTCGTAATAACCCTAATTATTTTTATCCTTCGGGTATTTGGATTTTTTGTGGTCCGCAAGGTAGTGGTAAGACATTAAGTGCTGTACAATGTTTGCAAAAAATGTGTGAACAATATCCAAAGGCGCTAGTAGTTTCAAATATTGATATTAAAGGTATCGAAAATCAAGTTATACCTTTTGAAGATTATAGTCAATTAGAAACAATTAATAATGGTATTTATGGTGTTATTTTCTTTTTAGACGAAATACATGTACTTTGGAATAGTTTAGAAAGTAAAGAAATACCAATAAGTGAAATGGCGTGTTTTTGCCAAATGCGTAAAAATAGACGTGTAATAATTGGTACTGCACAAGTTTATGGTAGAATTGCCAAGCCGATTCGTGAGCAATTGCAATATGCTGTTGTTTGTAAAAATATATTTGGAATTATTCAAATAAATCAATTATTTGACCCAAGTGAATGTGTCGAAAAGGACGGTATTATTGAGCCTAAAAAAATTGGCACTAAAATTTGGTTTCATAATCCGATGCTTTATAATTCTTATGATACATTATTCAAAATTAATAAAGCAAAACGAAATAAATCAGGAAAGGGAAGTGCATAAAATGATAGAGTTTTTTATTAAAACATTAACTGATATTTTTAATATTGCAGTACCTATTGCAGTTATTATTGAACTTGTAAATTTATTAGTTTCTTCATTTTTAAATGCGGCATTTAGGGGACGTTTATGGTTCGGAAAATATTAACAATATTTGTTTGCCTGCTTGTGTTTTGTGCCGCAATGTGCGGCACTACACAAGCTGCAACAAATGGGAATAATTCAAATTACGTTTGCAGTAATTTACCAATTGAAACAAGTGTAGTTGAATTTTTTAAAAGTTTTGATAGTGAAATTTCTTTAAATGACAATTACGTTTTATTTCGATTAAATGAAGATACATATATTTTTGTTATTGGTGATTTAAAATTTAACGAAAACAAAAAAATAGTTTGTAATTCGGTTTGTTCGATATATAATTATCAGCCAAATATTAATAATTTAACTTTTAATACTGAATGTAATAATTTTGAATTAGATTGTTCTAATTGTGTTGTATATTCAAACTTAGGGCATTATCCTGAGTTAATTAATAGGGGGGATAAAGTTGAAGAAATTACGTTATTTATTATCGTTATTGCTTTGCTGTGTGTTATTGTTTTCCGTATTTTCCGTCACAACTAGCGCTGCAACTGTAGACGTTGGTAATTATGATTTTTGTGTTTCAGAAGATTTTTCTCTTGTTCATATGGAGTATACTGGTGGACATAGTAGAATGTATTTTGACCTTTGGGATGGAATTAATAGTCACTATACTTCTTCTCTTACTTATTCTAATGCAAAAACCACTAAAGTTATTGTTAATACTTATTATGAATTTTTTTTTGATGAAGACGTTTTGTTTTCTGGTAAATCTTATAATTTGACTATAAGCAATATATGGTGTGGTCGTAAAATTATTACTAGCTCTTCTACCATTTGGGAATGTTCACCTGATACTGCAAATTTAGTTTTATATTATTCTAATGGTACTTCTCAAGTTGTTTCTTGTGAGATTAGTAAATATGATACACAAGACCATTATACTATTACTACAAATTTTCTTTGTGGAGGTAATGTTTCATATTTTAAATTAGCTTTAGGAGATACTTTTACTGTTCAATGTAGTGGTGGTGGTAATTTAGAATATGTTTTTTATGCTGGTGAAGTTGAGAGTTGTAATTATCAGGTATCTGTTAATACTATTCCTACAGTTCCGTCACTTGATGAAGAAGAGGTAGACAATTCTGAAGAAGTTGGCATTTTAACAAATATTTTTAATTACTTTAAAAGTCTTTATAATTTTTTGGGGAATTTGCCCGGTTATATTTGGGAATATATTTTATACTTAAAAAATGAATTGGTGGGAATTATTTCTAATTTGCCATCAAAAATTTCTGATTTATTTAGCGACGTTTTATGGAGTATGAATTACCATTTAACACGTATTAGTGATAATTTATTACAGAAATTTAATGAATTAAAAGTTAGCTTATCTAATTTACCTTCAAAAATTCATGATGGTTTTATTTTTTCTTTCAATTCAATTCAAAATGCAATAAATAATATTGCAGCTAATGTTGTTAATGGTATTGAAGACATTTTTGAAAAATTATTTGTTCCTAATGAAGAAAAATATATTGAAATGTTTGAAAAATTTAAAAAATTTATGCTTGATAAATTCGGTGGTTTGTATCAAATTGGTGAATTGTTTTATCAACGTTGGCAAGAATTATACATTGAAAAACAAGCTGATACTTTTACAATACCTAAATTAAATTTAAAACTTCCGCAAAATGTTACTTTAAATTTAGGACCTTATACATTTAAAATTGTACCTAATGGTTTTGAATTTCTTGCTAATATATTGAAAAATATTATTGGTATTATTTGTACTTTGTTTTTTGTGAATGGTTTAAAATATAGATATAATCGGTTAATGGGGGTTAAAGAATGATAATTGTTATGTTATTTAATGTTACTTTAGCTGTATTAAATCTCCTTGTAACCGATAATATTCCATTATTACCTGAACAAGTTAATTTATATTTAGACGAATTTT
>JAZKZS010000049.1:0-21498 GCA_045612765.1 Acutalibacteraceae bacterium | reverse complement strand
CCTTACGGTGGCGGTATGGGTATGATAATGGCTGCAAACCCCATTTATGACTGCTATAAAAGCCTTTATAACGAAGGTGAAGCAAAACCCCACTTGGTTTATTTATCACCCAAAGGGACAACCTTTAACCAACAAAAAGCTGTTGAATTTTCAAGGCTTGACCGCTTAGTGTTGCTTTGCGGCCATTACGAAGGCATTGACCAGCGTGTTATTGACGAAATTGTTGATGAAGAAATTTCAATCGGTGACTTTGTGCTTACAGGCGGCGAATTGCCCGCATTAGCCGTGGCGGACGCCGTTTGCCGAATGCTTCCCGGTGTTTTATCCGAAGATATTTGCTTCGAGGAAGAAAGCCACTTCGACGGTCTTTTGGAATTCCCCCAATACACCCGCCCTGCCGTGTGGCACGAAAGAGAAGTTCCCGAAGTTTTACTGTCAGGCAACCATGCCAAAATTAACGATTGGCGACGTGCCGAATCCTTAATTGCGACAATGGAAAAACGCCCAGATATGCTAAAATATGAGAATTTATCTGAAAAAGACAAAAAACTTTTGAAAAAACACACCGAAAGTGTAAAATAATGTTGTTATTTTGCACAAAAACAAGGTTATCACCTTTGTGTTTGTTGGATAAATATTAGAACTTATTCACAAATAATTGACTATCGCATTAAATGTGGTATAATACCATTATAAGTTTAAAAACAATTAACCGACAAGGAGAATTTATAATGTGCGTTAAAGACGTTGTTATTCAAAATCAGGTGGGCTTACATGCTCGTCCAGCAACCTTCTTCATCCAAAAGGCTAACGAATATAAGTCTTCCATTTGGGTTGAAAAGGACGATAGAAAAGTAAACGCTAAAAGTCTTTTAGGCGTTCTTTCTCTCGGTATTGTTGGCGGCACAACCATCAAGATTATCGTTGACGGTTCCGACGAAAAGGAAGCCATCGAAGGTCTTGTAGCATTAGTTGAATCAGGCTTTGCTGACTAATTTCTTTAGATTAAATAATGTTGGGCTGCGTTAATTAAAAAAATTAGCGCAACCCGTTATTTTTCTATTGACAAATTTTAAAAATATGGTATAATATTATTTGCGCGAAAAACCGCGCAAAACATAAAAATCTGGGTGTGGCGCAGATTGGTAGCGCGCTACCTTGGGGTGGTAGAGGCCGCAGGTTCAAGTCCTGTCACTCAGACCATATCGAGTGTTCATAACCAACTTGAATGTTGGAAATGAGCACTCGATTTTCTTTTATCCGTAAAATGTGTTATCCTTTATGAATTGAGTAGGCTTCGACCTACTCTTTTTTGTTATATGGCGCTTGGCAGATATTCTACCGCTACGCCTTGTCTTGTGTTGAGTTTAATAGGTCTTGGTTTTGGAACTTCGGGCAACGCAATACAACCAATGAACTTGTAGTAAATCTTGAAATGCTGAGTACGATTCTTGCCCACACCCTCAATATGACAAACCTCTATGCGTTCAATCAGTTCTTTGAGTAGCGGTGCGGTCAGCTTATCCATCTCCATAAACTTACGAACTGCGGATATGAAGTTATCCTTGTTCTGCTTGATACTGTCAATGGATAATAACCGTTCCTGTGCATCGGAAATTTTGGCTTTTAGCTCCATTCGTTCTTCGCCATACTTTTGCGATTGGAGCATAAACCATTCATCCGTAATCTCACCGCTGATATTCTTTTCATAGAGTTTTTCAAAGAAAACCTCAACCTTTTTCATACGAGATTGCGACTTTTGGATTACCGCCTCCAAATGCTTTTGTTCGCGGATGGCATCCTCGTTGCTTTTCTCCGCCAGCACCATCGGCTGATTTAAGCCAAACTGTCGCATTTATATAATTAAATAATCTCATTAACATAGGTATGTTTTCGCTATGATCTTTGCACCATTCCGCCGCTACTTGGGGGGTAGTAGGTTCTTACCTCCATCTCGTCGTTATATAGCCAAATACAGGTTTCTATCGCCTTATTTGGAGCGCTATCGTACCCTCTAAAAATCATAGTGTATCGAGGAACACCATTATCAATATCCGCCTCAAAATTAATAAAATGAGATTTCAAATATTGACGCAATCTTGCTTCAACTTGTATTCTATTCATACACATCATTCCTTTTTCGGCTTACTATGCTTTCGATTCAGTAAGGTGTATTCTTTTATGGACAGATTAATTTGTATGTTATAATCATTCGTCACAATCTATTTGTGATTATTTTGTTGGGTTAGTAATATATTAGCTCTCTCATCCCAAATCCATAAGCTATTTTGCATATAGTTTACGGCTCTTTCTTTGGCTGTACTTAATAATATTTCTTCGCCATTATTTGAGCATCTCGGTAAGCACCAATCAAAATCATGATGTTTACCAATGAGTTCATCACATTCGTTACTTTTATAGCTACTGTTATCAGCAAATATATCCTTAACAAGATATTCTTCATTAACAAACGGCATAAGATAATTTCGTTTTATAAATGTTCTCCACCCCGATTCCCCATAACCATATGTATTCAACCAATTTTTATATGGTTCAACATAGCTCCGCATTCTTGTACTCATAGGCTCCTGAAAATAATACTTTCTAATCAAACTTAATAAAACGTCAAAGTAATCACACGTTCCGTAGCCATAATTATCGTTGTCACACTCTCTATATTCTCCTCGCCATATGTTTAATCCGTGGGGGAGAATAATAAAGTTCGCCTTACTGTGATACCCTTTTCTAAACCGGTAAAATAATTCAATGTCTTCTTTAGTAAAAAGACGAGTATATGATCTGGCATTTGCTTTAAAGGAGCCATTTTTATTATTTGCTCCAAAGGTCCAACCTAGACTATTTATACAATCCCCTCTATAATACAGATTCAATTTCTGCATTTCATCAAAATACTCTTCAAAAAAATGTCTATAAAACTGCAATGCCTCGCCGGACATATCCGGATCACAATCGCTTATAATATTTTCAACAAGCTCTTCTTTGAGCAATGATGTATGGCAATTCATTATCTCACTCCTTCTCATAAACATATACTGCGCGCCGCTTTATAGTGCGATTGGGTACAAAACGAATGCACAACTCTGGGTGTGCAGTAATATGGTTGTAGAAGTTTTTTCCAAGAACGCCTGCGTTTCCTCTGTCTATCCGAGACCATTCTTCATCCGTATAAACATCTGGAACTGTAAACTCTTTATTTTCATAATCACCGCCTTGGATTCTATTAATTACTTCATCTACAGTAAAAATAGTTACCTCTCCAAAAAGCTTGTAGCGGATATATTCTTGGATGCTCATACGTTTTTTAGCGGCATCAGCCTCTAAACGTTCACCATATTCTTGATTCAAATCAAATCTAAAAGTTGCCATAAGATAAATCCTCCTTTTAATAACTAAACGGCACAATTACATCGACTGCGGTCGTTGTAATTTCATTATAACATCGCCAGCAGTCGATGTCAACAGTTTTTGAAAAAATTCAAAATAAATGGCAAGGAGAAATAAATCTCCTTGCCATACTGTGTGCTTTGTTTAGGTGTAAATTATATCATTATTTACGATTTCTGTGGCTCTGCTACGAATGTTATTCATCCGAGCAACCCACTCCATTTGATTATCTGCCTTGAGTTGTTCGGTCACGGCCTCACGTTCTGCCATTTGTTTTACAAGCCGAGAAAACATATCCTCTGCCTGCTCGTCGATGTCAGCGAGATGTTTATTTAACTTTCCGCTTGTCAACAAATTGATGTAAAGGATTTTCCTATGCTGCATTATGCATTTTAAATGCCGTTGCCCCCACAAGCCGATAGGCTTATCCTCTTGTTCGGGAAGTGCGAGATCAGGTATGTAATAATCGCCCTGTAAAGTGTAGCTGATACCCGTCTGTTCATTGTAAATACGCTTTTCCATAATTAAGCCTCCTTATATACCACTTTGAATTTCTTTTGTTTTGCGTTAAGGATTTTTAGTAACACTTCATCAACCGCATCGGTGTATTTACCGTCTGCAATAAGTTTGTTTCTCTTTTCGTTAAGGCAGTTAATAATCGTTCCTCTCTCGTAATCATCAAGCGCTATGTAGTACTTCTTTGACATATCTTTCACTCCTTTAACAAATCCTTAAACGGCGCTTCGGTTGATACGAAAGTATCGTATGTAAAGTTTGCTCCCAATCGAAATCCCATAATAAAACTGTCGAGATTCGATTCTCCGTTGACGATGCTCCAAGCATTAACAAAATCAAGAAACTTCTTTTTGTTTTCACCCGTTAGTGCTTCAGTCAGAAATTCCTCGTTGAGCATTAGAACTTCCATCTGCTTTTGAACTGTCTTGTTCTGCTTGGTGCTTCTTGCTTGTGGATCGATGTTGCCGTAATAGAATTCTTCAATAAATTTTGACATAATCTTGTTTCCTCGTTTCTGTAATTTAATTTTACGAAGAAACTTTAAAATACACAAATGTGCGAATGAAAAATATGTGTGTTTCTGCCGGTAATTCAACGCTTTTTAATCAAGTCCGTTATGAACACCCGCACCAAAATCAGTTCTAACCTTTGGCTTAGGGCTGATTTTTCTTTTTTATATAGACAGGACTTGCACCTTAAGAATACACACACTAAAAATTATTTTACAATTATACTTTTTAGAGCTTTATATTAAATTTTTAAAAAAGATATTTACTAAACGGCAAAAATAACGTATAATATTTACATGTCAAGATTTTTTATAATACGTGACACAAAAACCTTATACTAAAAATGGTGATTAAAATTGGGACTTAATTCAAAAAATGTTCAAAAAATTCTTCTTATCGTGTTTTGCTCGGCAATAATATTTGCACTTGTTTTCAACTTTATGGGTGTGCTTGCTTTTTTAGGTAAGCTTATGGGCTTTATAACCCCAATAATTATTGCGCTTTGCATTGCATTTGTGCTTAACGTGTTTTTAACAGGCTTTGAAACAAAAATTTTCGCATTTATGAAAAAGTCAAAGCACAAATTTATAAATAAGCTTCAGCGTCCTTTGTGTTTGATACTTACATACGCTTTAGCAATTGGACTTTTGGCGCTTATCGTGCTTGTAATTATCCCCGATATAAGCGAAACCATTGCTTATATTATCGAAAAATTACCTGCCTTTATTGTTGAAAGCCGTAGTTGGCTTGTTTCCACCCTTGCCGAGTTTAATATTCCCACCAATGACATACCGGAAATTGACGTTAATTCCTTTATGAAAACCATAACCGATTGGCTACCAGAATATAGCGGCAACATTGTTGATGGCGCAATTAGCATTACAGGTTCGGTTTTTGGTATATTATCCGACATACTTTTCGGCATAATCGTTTCGGCTTATATTTTAGCACAAAAAGAGAAAATAGGCGCATTTATGAAGCGTGTTATTAACTCCTTCTTCCCTGAAAGATGTGCTAATATTATTCACCACGTTTGTGCGCAAACATATTTTTCGTTCACACGTTTTATTGGCGGTCAGCTAACTGAAGCTATAATTCTAGGTGTGCTTTGCTATATCGGTATGCTTATTTTTGGCTTCCCTAATGCCGCAATTATTTCACTTATTATTTGTATTACAGCCCTTGTGCCTGTTGTCGGCGCACTTGTCGGCGCATTTATAGGCGCATTTTTAATCCTGATAACCGACCCCATTAAAGCAATTTTATTTATTGTATTTTTGGTTATCCTACAACAGCTTGAAGGCAACCTTATTTACCCCAAGGTTGTTGGCAAGGCAGTGGGGCTTCCCGGTGTAATTGTTATCAGCGCCGTGCTTGTAGGCGGCAATATTGGCAGTGTGCTTGGTGCATTAATTGCCGTGCCATTATCGGCTGTAATTTACACTCTTTTAAAAGAGCTTATGGATTATATGGCCGACAAAAAGAAAAAACTTAAAAACGCCACCCCTGAACAGCTAGAAATTAAAGAAGCGACGGAATAATCCGTCGCTTTTATTATAATATAATCAATTCTTTCGGAGAATTGGTTAAATTTTCATAACCGCTATCATTAACACAAATAACGTCTTCTATTCTTACGCCGAACTCGTTTTCAAGGTAAATGCCCGGCTCAACCGATATTACCATTCCGCTTTGAAGCTTTGTTTCGTCACGCAAATTGAAGGAGGGTGATTCGTGTACCTCTATACCTACACTGTGCCCCAGTCCGTGACCAAAGCAACCTTCAAAACCCGCTTTATAAATAAGGTTACGAGCCACTGCATCGATTTCTTTACATACTGCCCCAACCTTAATTTGCTTTAGCGCTTCAAGCTGTGCATTTAAAACTGTGTCATACACAAATTTTTGCTTTTCAGAAATTTCACCCAAAGCAACCGTTCGTGTCATATCGGCGCAATATCCGTTAAATTTAGCGCCAAAATCCATAGTAATAAAATCGCCGTTACGAACCACGCGATCGGTGGGTGTGCCGTGCGGCAAGGACGTGTTTTCACCGCTTATTACAATAAAATCAAAGGCAATGCCCTCGCTACCGTGACGGCGCATATAAAATTCCAACTCAAGCGCTATTGCCTTTTCGGTTTTACCGGGGCGAATATAATCTAAAATATATTCAAAACCGTCGTCGGTAATTGCTTGTGCCTGACGCATAAAGGCAAGCTCTTGATCATCTTTAACCGAACGCAACCTATATAAACATTTTTCTATTTCGTTATTATCAATAACTTCAACACCGCTTAAATTCTTTTTAAGGGCGGCAAATTCACCTAATGCTATTGTGCTGGTTTCGGTATATAATGTTTTTATGTTTTGTAACCTTAAAATAGTGTTTATTTGTTGCCAAAGCTTATCACTTAAAATAACGTTACAGCTTTTTACAACCCTTTTAGCCTTTTCATAATAACGAAAATCTATAATAAAATCTGCGCTGTTTTGGGTTATAACAACAACCCCCGCCGACGAATTAAAGCCTGTTAAATAAAAGCGGTTTGGACCGTAATAAACTATAAAAGCCTCATTGTTTTTTAGGTTTTTTTGAAGCGCTTGTATTCTTTTTAACATTTTACTTCTCCTTTAAAAGACTTACAGCATTTTTCGACAAAAAGATTAATACCAAAAGGTTTATAATAACCAAAGTTCCATTAAAAAGCTCGGCCATTTGCCAAACAAAGCTTGCTGACATAACAGCACCTACAATGCAAAAAAACGGATAAATTAAAACAAAACATTTTTTACCCCTGTTGCCAAATAAAAATTCGCTAAAGCTTATGCCATAGGTTGCCCAACCAATAACGCTTGACACCCCAAAAAGCAATAATAAACCGCTTAAAATATAGCTTGAGGCATTACTGTAAAGGGTGGAAAGAGCCGAAATAGTAAGCTGTGAAGCAGGTGACTTATTATAATTTATAATAACTCCACTGGTTAAAATTGTCAATGCTGTTAAGGTGCATAAAACTATTGTGTCAATAAACACTTCAAAAATACCGTAAAGACTTTGTGTGAACGGTTTTGCACCCGAAACCTGCGAATGTGCAATTGCTGCTGTGCCTACCCCTGCTTCGTTTGAAAAAATCCCCTTTGAAGCCCCAACCGATATAACCCTTAAAGTGCTTCCTATTGCCCCTCCCGTTACCGCTTTGGGCGAAAATGCACCTGTTAAAATATTTTTAAACGCAAGCGGTATTTCGCTATAATTTTTAACTATTACACCTAAGCACAGCAGTATGTATAACACCGCCATAAAGGGCAATAGCTTTGTTAAAAATTCAGCTATTGCTTGGGCCCCGCCCCGTATTATTAAAAACACTAAAACTGCCGTTAATGAACCCACTAAAAAGCGTATATATATTCCCTTTGAAATACCAAATACAGCCGAATTTATTTGTGTCATATTACCGCAAGAAAAGGTTGCTAAAACGCCTATAAATGCAAAAATTAAGCCTAAAAATTTAAGCTTTTTTGGCATGGTTTTTTTAATATAAATATGCGGTCCACCCGTTATTTTTCCATTGGCTTTGGTGCGATAAAAAACACCTAAAGCAATTTCGCTGCACTTAATAACCATGCTGAAAAATGCGCTAATCCACATCCAAAAAACTGCGCCCGCACCACCGGTAGACAAGGCCGCCGCTACCCCCACAATATTCCCCGTGCCAAGCGCCGCTGCAAGTGAATTGCACATTGCCGAAAAGCCGCTTATTCCCGTACCTTTTTCACCGCTGAAAGCCGCTAACGAACGCCAAAAATATTTAAGCTGAAAAAGGTTAGTTTTATAGCTAAGATATCCACCAACCATTACGGTTAGGCAAAACGGCAAACCGCCCGACACAACTGCAAAAATAAAATTCAGCAAAATAATCACCGCAACATTTTATGAAAAAACTAAAAATTTTATGTTTAGCGCTATTGTTTTTTTGTGTTTTTTATATTATAATAAACTATATATATGCATTCGTGAGGTGAAGTAATGATATATCTTGATAATTCAGCCACAACCAAACCCTGTAAAAAGGCGGTTGAATATTTAAATAATGCCTTGACAGAAAATTGGGGCAACCCGTCCTCTTTACATATTTTAGGTATGAATGCTGAAGATATTGTCAATGCTTCACGTAAGGCAGTTGCAAAAACCTTAAACGCAAAGGAAAGCGAAATTATCTTTACCTCCTGCGGTAGCGAAGCCAACAATATGGCGTTTATGTCGGCACTTTACCGCAAAAACCGTGGCAACCGCATAATTACCACCACAATTGAGCATCCCTCGGTTTTAGAGGCGGCAAAACGTATGGAAGGCCTTGGGTTTGAGGTTATTTATTTAAAGCCAAGCGCTAGCGGTGTTATTTCACTTGACGATTTAAAAAGCGCTTTAAACGAAAAAACCTTGCTTGTTAGCATCATGACAGTTAATAACGAAATTGGCACAATTCAACCCATTGAAGCTGCCGTAAAGCTTACACGTCAGCTTTCGCATTTTGCCTATTTTCATACCGATGCGGTACAAGCTTATGGCAAAATGCCTATTAATGCCCAAAAGTTAGGGGTAGATATGCTAACCGCAAGCGGTCACAAAATACATGCGCCAAAGGGTATTGGCTTTTTATATAAAAATCAAAAATGTCACCTTGCCCCATTTATTGTTGGCGGCGGACAGGAAAAAGGTCTTCGTTCAGGTACCGAAAGTGTTCCGCTTATTGCAGCGCTTCAAGGTGCGGTTGAAGAGCTTCCAAACCCCATAGCACAGCTTGTAAAAATGCGTGAGCTTTATAATTACGCTAAAGAAAAAATCACCCTTGACGGTGACGTTATTATAAATTCTTTTGATGACGGCTTGCCCTATATTTTAAATGTGTCAATTCCCGGTTATAGAAGTGAAACAATGCTTCACTTTTTGGAAAGTAAGGGAATTTATGTTTCAAGCGGAAGCGCCTGCGCAAAGGGTAGCACAAGCTATGTTTTAAAGGAAATTGGCGCAAATGAAAAACTGCAGGATTCTATGCTTCGTATAAGCTTTAATCATTCCACCACTACTGACGATATAGACAAACTGTGTGATGCATTAACAATTGCCAAAAAGCAAATCAGAAAGGTTTAAAAATGAAGGAAATTATACTTATTAAAAACGGCGAATTAACCTTAAAAGGCCTTAACCGTTGCAATTTTGAAGATATTTTAATTAAAAACATTCGCAAAAGTATTCGTGATTTGGGCGAATGTAATATTAAAAAAGCTCAATCAACAATTTTTATTGAGCCTAAAGACGAAAGCTTTGATTTTAACGAAGCACTTGAACGCATTAAACGTGTTTTCGGTATTGCCGCATTCAGCCGTGCCTGTGTTTGTGACAAGGATATGCTCGATATTATTGCCAAATCACCCGATTATTTGCGTGAAGACCTTAAAAAAGTTAAAACCTTCAAGGTAGAAGCTAAACGCGCTGATAAGCGTTTTCCCTTAACCTCACCCGAAATTTGCCGTGAAATTGGCGGTGTGTTATTATCACACTTCCCTCACCTTTCGGTTGACGTTCACAACCCCGAGCTTGTAGTAAACGTTGAAATTCGTGACTTTAACGCTTACGTTCGTGGCGAACAAATTAATGGTGCAGGCGGTCTTCCCGTTGGTACCGCAGGCAATGCTTCAATTTTAATTTCGGGCGGTATTGACAGCCCCGTTGCCGCTTGGTGTATGGCAAAACGCGGTTTAAGGCTTAATGCAATTCATTTTGCAAGCCCACCTTATACCAGCGCCCGTGCTGAGCAAAAGGTTAAAACACTTTTATCAAAGGTTGCACGTTACAGCGGTGCTATTAACCTTGCAATTGTTCCCTTTACCGAAATACAGGACCAAATTGCCCAGCACTGCCCCGAAGATTACTTTACACTTATAATGCGCCGTATGATGATGCGCATTTCACAAAAAATTGCCGCTGAAAAAGGCTCGCTTGCGCTTATTACAGGCGAAAGTCTTGGTCAGGTTGCGAGCCAAACCCTTCCCGCCCTTGTTACCACCGATTATGTTTGCACAATGCCTGTGCTTCGTCCCTTAATTGGTATGGACAAGGAAGAAATCATTGAAATTTCACGCAAGATTGACACCTTTGAAACCTCAATTTTACCCTATGAGGATTGCTGCACGGTATTCACCCCCAAGCACCCCAAAACCCGTCCTTCTTTACAATCGTGTGAAGAGGCTGAAGCAAGCCTTCCTATTGATGAATTAATTGAAAAAGCAATCAGCGAAACCACTTTCACATACATCGATTAAGGGGTGATACCTTGACACAACTGCTTAACAGCACCGCCGAAAAGGCCGTAAATGCTTTAAAACAAAAAAATATGTCGGTTGCCACCGCCGAAAGCTGCACAGGTGGGCTTTTATCCACACTTATAACCTCGGTTTCGGGGGCATCTTCGGTTTTTGGTCTTGGTATTTGTTCCTATTCGGCCGACGCCAAAAACTGCATTTTAAGGGTCAAGGCCGAAACCTTAATTGAACACGGCACAGTTAGTCCCTTGACCGCTAAAGAAATGGCTGAAAATGTGCGAATAATTGCCAATTCTGACATTGGACTTTCGGTAACAGGCGTTGCAGGGCCAAGCCCCACTGAAAACAAACCCGTTGGTTTGGTTTACATTGCTTTAAGCAATAAAAACGACACAACTGTTAAACAGCTTAATATTGAAAATCACGGTCGTGACTATATAAGAAAGGTTGCCGCCACTGAGGTTTTCAATTTACTAATAAATTATTTAAATTCGGAGGAAATATAATGCTTTACAACCTACGCTCTGACATTATTTATTACAGAACAGGTTCGGATTTTGAACTTGAATTTAATCTTTGCGGTTGTTGCCGTATGCGCCTTTTAACCGACAAGCCCTCAAACAAGAAGGCTTTTGTGCATTCACTTGCCCGTGCCGTTTCACGCAGCCGTGTTATTTTAATTGCAGGTCCTCTTTTTGGGCTTGATAACACAATTCAAACCGTAGCACAAGCGCTTGGCACAACAACCGAAATTGTAAATAACGATACGTATAATATTGCAAGCGATGATGAAATAGAAATTATTAAAGGCTCGCTTCCCCTTGTAGCTGGTGACGGTTCTTTTGGCGGTTGTATTATTGAAAGCGGCCCACAAACTATGATTTTATTAACCGACAACAAAACCCTCCGCAAAAACATTATGTCAAACCTAATTCATCCCTATGTGTCTGAGCTTTATTCGGCTGAATTAAAGGCTAATTCAGCTCCAACAAGCGTTAAAGCCGAAGAATCCATTAATGAAATGCCTGAGCTTATCGACGAGCCTCCCATCGTTGAAGAAAAAATTGAAGCTGTTTCTTTAATAACTGATGAAGAGCCTGACGATGAAAATGAAATAATTACCGAAAGCCTTATTATTGAAACCGAGGATTTAACCGAAGCTTCACAGGATAAAACTGATGATTTAAGCTTTGATGACCTTGTAAGCGATTATGAAGAGGTTATTCTTCCGAAAAAAATTGATGACCAAATCGACCAAGGCCAAATTATTTTAGAAGATGAAGACACTGAAAATCGCGTATTCCCACAAGAATACGAACAGGTTTTCCATGAGATGTTTACCGAAGATATTAACAGTGCGTCAGCCGACGAGGAATATTTAAAACGCCATTCTCAATATGAGGGATATCAATTCTTCAATGACGACGGTGAGATTATGGACGACGCTGAGATTATGGTTGAAAACCGTGCTTCACGTCTTAATATTGCAACAATTATTGTCACAGCTATTTTGCTTGTTTCAATCATTGTTTTGTGCTATTGCATATTCTCAGCATCCGCTAACGATGGTATGGCACCTGCCGAATATATCCGCAGCGTTTGGCAAACCGTTTTCGGTTAAACCTTAATTTTAAAAGGCGGTGATAATTTGCTTAACAAGAAAACTGTTAGATACACACTTATTGCTTTGTCATCAGTTGTATTTGTTTTTTCTGCAGTTATGCTAATTAAAACCGTTTATGAAACCCAAAAATCAAAACAACAATTTGACCAATTGGCGCAGCTTGTTACACTGCCCGAAAATCAACAAACCGAAAACATACAATCAAACGTGTCCGAAGGAGAAAGTGCCGACAAGCCATCTACCATACTTCAGCCTATAACACGAAACATTGCACTTTTAAACGAACAAAATAGCGACTGTATTGGTTGGGTATATATAGAGGGCACAAAGGTTAATTACCCCGTTATGTACACACCTAATAATCCCGAAAAATACCTTAAACGAGATTTTTATGGTAGAATTATGGGTAGCGGTATCCCCTTTATTGATGCCCGCTGTGACCTTGATAGTAAAAACATTATTATTTACGGTCACAATATGAAAAACCTTACAATGTTCGGCGGTTTGCGCAAATATCTTGATGAGGATTATTTAAAAGCTCACCCCGTTATCGAATTTGAAACGTTAAGTGGATGTATAAAATATAAAATTATCGAGGTGCGCAAAACCAATATTAATGATAGTTGGTTCACCTATAACTTGGGCGGTGAAGGTGACGATAACGACTATCTTACCCTTTCTACCTGCTATGGCAGTAATAAAAATGCCCGTTTGCTTGTTATTGCAGTAAAACAAAAATAGCATATGCTTAAGGCGGTAGTTTCTCTACCGCCTTTTTAATTTTACATATTGCAAAATCTGTCATTATTTTTGTGTGGAAATTTAATTAAAAGTAGTGTATAATAAATTCATAACCGAAAGGAGAATAGCTATGGCTGTTATTGAAATTAATAAAGAAAACTTTAACGAGGTTATCAGTACCGATAAAAAAATACTAATTGACTTTTTTGCCTCCTGGTGTGGCCCATGCCGTATGGTATCCCCAATTCTTGACGAAATTGCTGCCGAACACCCCGAATTTGTGGTAGCAAAGGTTGACGTTGACCACAACCCCGAGCTTGCAGCGCAGTTTCAGGTTATGAGCATTCCCACACTTGTTGTTATTAAGGACAAAAAGGTTATAAATCAGTCTATGGGCGCACGCCCTAAGGCACAAATTTTAGCAATGCTTGAAGGTTAATTAAATGGACAAGCTTTATGACGTTATAATTATAGGTGGCGGTCCTGCGGGCTTTACGGCGGCGCTTTATGCCTCACGTGCAGGACTTAGCACCCTCGTGCTTGAAAAAATGGCGGTTGGCGGTCAAATGGCGCTTACAGGCGATATTGACAACTACCCCGGCTTTGAAGAAGGTGTTGACGGCTTTACCTTGGGAATGAAAATGCAACAATCGGCCGAGCGCTTTGGCGCCAAAACCGAATATGACGAGGTTTTATCGGTTGATTTTTCGCAAAAAATAAAGCAAATTAAAACCCTTATGGGTGAATATTTTGCAAAAGCTGTTATTATTGCCACAGGTGCAAACCCCAAAAAATTAGGGCTTGAAAAAGAAGACGCACTTACAGGCAGGGGTATACACTATTGCGCCCATTGTGACGGCAGGTTTTATAAGGATAAAACCGTTGCAGTTGTAGGCGGAGGTAATTCGGCGGTAAGTGATGCGCTTTACCTTTCAAACCTGGCCAAAAAGGTTTATTTAATTCATAGGCGTGACACCTTAAGGGCAACAAACATATACAAAGCGCCACTTGAAAAATCCCAAAACATTGAATTTTTGTGGAACACTGCCCTTACAGACGTTGTATTTGACCAAAAGGTTATCGCTGCAGAAATTAAAAATTTAAAAACAAATGAAACAAGCGGTTTAGCGCTTGACGGTGTTTTTATAAGTATTGGCAGAAGTCCCGCAAGTGAATTATTTAAAGATATACTGAATATTGATGAATACGGCTATATTATTGCCGACGAAACCACAAAAACCAATATTAACGGGGTTTATGCAATTGGTGACGTTCGCACAAAACCACTTCGACAGGTTGTAACCGCTGTAGGCGACGGTGCAACCGCCGTTCACTTTGCCGAAGAACATATTGCAAATTTTTAAATTGATATTGAAAAATTTTTAAAAATTGGTTATAATATAATCAAACTTTAATGGAGGTTTTATAATATGAAAAAATATGTATGCGACCTTTGCGGTTGGGTTTATGATGAAGAATTAGGCGCTGAAGAATGCGGTATTGCCGCAGGCACCAAGTTTGAAGATTTACCCGACGATTTTGCTTGTCCCCTTTGCGGTGCAACCAAAGACCAATTTTCTGAAGAATAAAAAATTCGCCTTGGCAATGCCAAGGCATTTTTTAAATAATGGTGATTAAATGGAACTTGTACTACTAACCGCTGCAGGTGTTGGCGGAGCAACCGTTTTCGGTGCACTTATAGGCTTTATTTTTAAAAAGCTTTCACACAAATTTTCAGATATTATTATTTCCTTTGCTGCAGGTGTAATGCTTGCCGCAGCAGTTTTGGGCCTTGTTTTACCATCGGTCGAATATGGCGGTAAATATGGGCTTATATATGCCGTTACAGGCATTTTTGCAGGTGCATTATGTCTTAACCTTATTGATAAGCTTGTACCCCACATGCACAAGGTTATTGGTGTAGATGCCGAAGAACACCCCAACGCTAATTTAAGCAAGGTTTTACTTTTTATAACCGCTATCGCAATACATAACCTGCCCGAAGGTATTGCTGCAGGTGTTGGCTTTGGGTCGGGTGATACATCACAAGCGCTTTTAATTGCGGGCGGTATTGCGCTTCAAAACATTCCTGAAGGTATGGTAATTATCGGCCCAATGCTCACCGCGGGCGCTTCCCCTAAGAAGACCTTTATACTTGCAATGCTTACAGGTGTTGTCGAGGTTGTGGGAACCTTTATCGGCTACTTTGCGGTTAATATTTCACAGGCAATTTTGCCCTTCGCCCTTGCCTTTGCGGGCGGCACAATGCTTTACGTTATAAGTGATGAAATGATACCCGAAACCCACGCACACGGCAACCAACGCGGCGCAACTTATGCCCTGCTTATCGGCTTTTGTGTAATGCTTATAAGCGACGTTTTGTTAGGATAGAAAAAAACACACCAAAAGGTGTGTTTTTGATTGGCGGAGACGGAGGGGTTCGAACCCTCGTCCCTCAGGGGGCATCATGATTTCGAGTCATGTCCGTTATGACCACTTCGATACGTCTCCATATATTTAACATAGGATATTATAATAAATTGCAGTTGCTTTGTCAAGGCAAAACTTTTAAAGCAGGAGGTAAATTTAATGGATAAAATAATTACCGCAAACGGCATTTTATCTAATTTAAAAACCGACAGCGTAAACCTTTTGCTTTATGACTGTGTTACCTCCACCAACACCCTTTTAAAGCAAATGGCGCTTGACGGTAAGAGCGAGGGCGAGGTTATAATTGCCCTTTCACAAACCGCAGGTCGTGGTAGGTACGACCGCAAATTTTATTCCGACCAAGGCGGGATTTATATGAGCATTCTACTCCGCCCAAAAACAACACCAAACACTGCAATCCTAACCGCTGCCACCGCTGTTGCTGTTAGCGATGCAATTGAAGAAATTGCGAATAAAACCACCCAAATTAAATGGGTAAACGACATTTTAATAGATAGCAAAAAGGTTTGCGGTATTCTGTGCGAGGGTGGAATTATAGGCGACAGCAGCTTTATTGTTGTTGGCATAGGAATTAATGCCTGCCCCACCGAAAACGGCTTTAACGCCGAAATAAAGAACGTTGCAACCACAGTATTTGATGCCATGTCACCCACCCTTTGCGAAAAATTAACCGCCAAGGTTATTGATAATGTTTTTTACCAATATAAAAATATTGAAAAATTAGAATTTTTAAACACCTACCGCCAAAAGAACGTTGTTTTAGGTGAAAAAGTAAACATTTTAAAGCAAGGTAAAATTATTGACAGCGGTACAGCTTTAGCAATTGACGATAACTGCCATTTAATAGTTCAGCTTTCCAACGGTGTAACCACCACCCTTTCAAGCGGCGAGGTTTCGGTTAAACTGTAATTTAAAACAAAAAAGGAGATGCCTGGGCATCTCCTTTTAAATTGCCTACTTTTTTGTTATTTTAACCGTTACGGCATCATTATCTGGTAAGAATTCTAAATTCCACGCACCATAATTATTATAGAAACCGTAATCATCTATATTTGGCTCAATATCATAGGTTTCACCTAAGCCAAGGCTATAATAAACGTATTTAATTGCCCATTTTATATCATTTTGGTTATCGTAAAAATTTATCATGCGCTTACCGCTAATTTCAATTTCGTCAATGTAACCAGCTTCGGTTGCAACATAAATTTCAACGCTGGAATTATTATGATAATAATTCTCAAATTCATATACCTTTTCGCCTACACCGCTTGCTACTTCTTCTACAGTATAGCCTTGAGTTTCAGCTTTTTCGAAAAGCTTACTTTCAAAGGACATACTTGCAACAGGCGAATATTCATCACCGGCAACTACCATACCGGGACCCTGGAAATCAGCCCTTTTCATAAACAAGGCGCCAATACATATACCGCCAAAAACAACACCTGCAAGCATTACAAAGACCGCAATTACGGCAATAATTATTACCAAAGCCTTTGACTTTTTCTGAACAGGCTTTATAGCCTTAAGCTTACGTGCTATAATAACACAGTTTTCAATAAGGGCTGCATCTTCAGGAGCGAAATCCTGACCACATTCCTTAAGAATGTCAGCAAAACGGATAGCGCTTTCAAGCTTTGCTAAATCATTTTCATTAAGACCTTCGTTTGCTTCATTAAGCATTTGCACTTTAATATTTTCAATTTGTGCGCTGTCACCGCTTTGAAGCATTACCGCATCGGTGTGAATTTGTGTTTTATAGCTTGCCTTTAAATTTAAGGCTTCGGGTGTGCCGTCTTCGGTAAAGGTGTGTTCGGTTTCCCACTTAATATATTTAACAGGCACAAACCAAGCAAAAATACCGCAGGTAACAGTTGTTAAAAGGCCCCACAACAAATACTTAAGAAACAAATCGCCAACTGTGCCACGGAACGCCAAACGGCGTGAATCAACAATTGTATGGCTAATAAACCAACGTGTCATAATAATATTCGCCCAAGCCGGACCTGCAAAAGGCACCCACGCTGCCAATGCTGACAAAATACATGTCACAAAATAGTCGCCTACTGTACCGTCAAAAAAGCTGTTATTATCAGGCTCGCCTTCAAAATGAGTATGCTCACTCATCCATTTTTTAATGGCGATTACCATCCAAAGACTGTAAATGCCACAGGTAACGTAGCACAAAAGTAACCAAATTATGTATTTTACAAAAAGTTCTTTACCGTTACCGTCAAAGGTCATACGCTTGCCATTAATAACGGTGTGTGACGCCAACCATTTTTGGTACCAACACTTAAGCCAAGGAAAAGCAATACCAAAAGTAATTGAGCTTACAAATCCAACCACGATATTATAGCCTATATAAGCCCAATATCCACCATCAAAGTAAGAACCATCTTCCCCAACGATTATTTTTTTGTTTTCGTTTTCCACAAAAATACCTCCTATAAATCAGTTTCTATTTCCAACCATCAAGCTTTCTGTTTAAATCCTCAAGCTCACGTCTGGTAGCAGCCAAGTCACGTTCAACAGAACGTCTGCGCATATCGTCTTCCTGACGTTTGCGCATATCGGCAAAGGATTGAGCAATTGCTTCAGCAGCTTCCCTGCGCGCAACTTCGTTCTTCCACTCACGTTCTTTTTCTTTCCATTCAACATAACTTATGTATTGCTCTAAATCTGAAGGATGAGTGCCATATTCATTTTCATAGCTTAAATGATACCCTGTCAAGCGGCCTAACCCATTAATATCACGATATTTAGGCGGTAAAACAATAATATCATCAAGTTTCTTATTAAGTCCGGGGAGACTTGCCTTAAGTTCAACAATTTTAGCTTCGTTTTCTTTAATTTTGGCCTTGCTTTGCTTTACAATTTTAGCCGCAAGTTCAGCATCGGCTTTTGCGGCTTCTTCCGCATCAAGCTTGCGAGCTTCTCTAACAAGTGTGCTTTTATCATAAAATTCTTTTTCATTAAACGCAGTTACGTGAACCTTTAAGCCTTTTGAAATTAAAACAGCGTTTATTAGTGAAGCAAGAGCAGTTACGCCAAGACCTGCACCAAAGGCCAGCGCGTGTAATATATCCATTTTTTCCATCTGGATTAAAAGGGTTGATGCATAAGCGCCTAAAAATGATGCAATAGTCCACAAAATAGCAAATGTTCTATACGTTTTGCAAATGGGTGAATAGTTTTTCAAGCCTGCATACGCCGCAAAGCCCATAATTGTTAAAATAGCATAAGCGCCACCAATTGCAAACGCCAAAATCGGCTTAGATAAATAAAGAAGCCCCGCAGCAGCTAATAACGAAATTATGCTTACCACAACGCCTGTGCCCTTCACCGACCTGTAAGCCCCTTTACGTGCAGCTGACCTTTCAGCAATAAAGCGTTCGTTTTCTTTATCCATTGCTTCTTGCTCGTGCTTGCCAATAACATCTTTTTTCTTGCTTCCCTTAGGCACGGGGTTTGCTATAACTTCATTGCGTTTTAAAATATCCTTTTCGAGATCTTGAATTTCCTTTTCGACAACATAAATATCTCGCGCAACATCATACGCATCATGAAGCTTAGTAAATAATACAAAATCCTTTGGCATTTTAGTTCCCCCTAAAATAATTTATTGTGTACTATGATTTAACTATACACTATATATAGTAATAATGCAAGTAAAAAATTAAGCCCTGTAATATTATACAGGACTTATCGAGCTTATATTATAACGTCGCCAACTAAATCAATACCATAAAATAGCAAAAGGTTGCGTACAATAAAATAAACGCCCCAAAAAATTAAAACGGTGTAAATCATCCACGGTTTTACAAATAATTCACGGTCACGCTTTAAAATTAGGTATTTAACCATTCCAACTTCATAAGCAATAAAACCGATAATACCCAAAGGTACGATTGGGTTATATATAAAGGCTGACAAAATATCCAATTCAAGCATAGCGTGAAAGGCACGGGTACCACCACAAGCGGGACAATACAAATGCAAATTTTCAAGCATGGTGCACTTATTAAAGGGCAAAACCATTATATACTTCCAATAAAATGGAAAAAACAACAAAACAAACAGTAAAACACCGTTAACAACGTAAAAAACCGTCCATTGTTGCTTGCGATTTAACATTATAATGCCCCCTTTATTAAAATTACCTAACCAATATACCACAAAAGCAATTATTTGTCAAAAAAAGTTGATTTTTGCATAAAGTTATGATAGAATTTAATAAATTATATGAAAGGGGTATTTCAAAATGGAAAATATGGAAAATAAAGAAGTTGAAACTGTTGAAACAGTTGAAGCTGAAGTTATTGAAGCGCCCATCGTTGAAGAGGCACCTGCTAAAAAGAAGGCTAACGTATTAGCAATTCTTGCATTGGTTGCAGGTATTTTGGGTATTATTTTCAACTGCTGCTGTTATTGGCTTTCAATACCTTTTGGTATTGCCGCTGCTATTTTAGGTTTCTTGGCACCCAAGAATGAAAATGGCAAGAAAAACGGTATGGCAATTGCAGGCATTATTTGTGGTTTCGCATCTTTAGTATTATTTGTAGTGAATTTCATAGTTGCTGTCATTCTTCCTCTCGTTGTTCCCGGCTTTGGCTACGCAATAGAAGAACTTTTAGAAGAAATTATGTATTTCTAATCACAACAATACATAGCAAAACGGTCACCTGTTGGTGACCGTTTTTTGTTTATCATTCGATAGGTAGTGTAAAAAATCCAACTTGTGTTTGTGTGTTGCAAAGACCATATAGCGTAAGCGTTTCAGGTGCCACGTCTTGCATACGGCTTGGCCACCAGCCTAAAAAATCTTCGCTCAACTCCTGAATTGGCGCATCGGGAGTATAAAGCAAATAATCCTTTGCATAGTCACTGCCGTCGGTATTCATAAAACCGTTAGGGTTAGAAATTATATAGCGTATACCATCTTCAATATAGCTTCCCCCTACTTCACCCTCAATTTCTAAATTTTCAAGGGTTAAAGCAAAGGTATAATCATTTACCATTCTTAATTCGCTAAACTGACCTGTAATTTTCGAAATATATACCGTACCGTTGGGGTAGTCGGGCGCAGTTTCGGCTTCACCATCGCTATATTCACCCATAAAGCTGCCGTCAGCGTTAAGGGTAATAACTGTATACCATCCACCCGCACCGCTTGAAAAATACATTTCAAGTGGGTAGGGTATTTCGATTTCTTCCTCTTCCTCGCTTTCAACACTTTCAGGCTTTTTTAAAGCTTCAGGCAGGCTAACGGTGTTATCGTTACTAACCCCCGCAGGTGTACCTGCTTCAACCACGTCACCGCCCGCACACGCACAAAAAACGAAAGCCAACAAAAAGCAAAATATAACACATAAAATTTTATTTTTAAACGTCTTTTTCATTTCAATTCACCTTTATTTTATTTTACATTTAAAATAAGGCAATGTCAATTTGAAAATCAATCTTTATAGCTATAACTATTTATTGATAAATTTATGCACCCAAAGCCAAGAATCATCAGCATAAAAGCGGTGACCGCCTTGGGTATATTATAGAACAAAAGCAGAGGAAAATCTATGCGGAGCATTGTATATCATCATTGCGAGAGTCTTTTGATACACGCTAACGCGTGATGATATACAGTCCTAACGGACTGATGAGATACAACGATAGCAACGCTATCGTTGATGATATACCATTGCTTTCGCAATGGATAAAAAAAGAACGAAGCGAATGCTTCGTTCTTTTTTGGGTGTTTTGAACTTAATGACACGAATGAAATGTGCCTGAAAACCGAGGATTTTCTTCAATTATTCAGTTAATTCTTTCAATAAATTAGCTTTGTACTTTTTATTGTATGAATAAAACTGAATTTTAATAAACTTTTTAAAATTCTTGCCTTGGTCTGCAACAAAAATAGGAATATTG
>JAZKZS010000048.1:0-13027 GCA_045612765.1 Acutalibacteraceae bacterium | reverse complement strand
GGGGTTTAGGGGCTGAATGATTGCACAAACCAATGCCTCCATCTGAGAGGGAGGTGGATTTTTGCAAAGCAAAAAGACGGAGGGAGAGAATAAAAATACTGCAAATCAACTGTTTTTCTCTCCCTCAGTTTCGCTAACGCTCAACAGCTCCCTCGTCAGAGGGAGCCAAGGTTATACAAATTTAACATCCCTACAAACTATAATTTGCAAAATAAAAACGCCTGCTTTTGCAGGCGTTTGGTTATATTATTTCACCTATTGCGAATTCACTAGCACAGTCGGTGATTTTAACGTTTAAAAGCTCGCCTGTGTGGGCGTTATCGCTTTTAACCTTAACGTATAAATAATTTTTGGTATATCCAACGGCATAATCATTTTCCATTGTTTCAAAAAGCACTTCAACCGTTTTGCCAAGGTGCGATTTTATAAAATCAGCCTCGGTTTCGGCGGTGGCTTCAATCATAAGTTTGCTTCGGCGTGATTTTTCGGCTTTTGTTACCTGATTTGGCATATTATAAGCCATTGTACCCGCACGGCGTGAATAAGCAAAAACGTGAGCCTTGGCAAAGCCAATTTCTTTTGCAAAATTAATGTTTTCCAAAAATTCCGTTTCGGTTTCGCCCGCAAAGCCAACCATAATATCGGTAGTTATTGAACAGTCGGGGAAAACCTTGCGAATACGCTCTACCAAATCACGATAAAATGCGGTGTCGTAATGGCGGTTCATTCTCTTTAAGGTCGCATCACTACCGCTTTGAAGTGATAAATGGAACTGAGGGCAAAATTTTTCCACCTTTGATAAGCGTTCAAGGGTTTGGTCGGTTATATGGTCGGGCTCGAGCGAGCCTAAACGAATACGCTTTATGCCCTCAACCTTTGCAACCGCTTCAACAGCATCGCAAATGTTAAATTCGCCACCTGTTTCCTTGCCGTAGGAGGTCAAATTAATGCCAACAAGCACCGCTTCAATAAAGCCGTTAGTTGCTAATTTTTCGGCTTCTTTAGTTATTTCGTCAAGCGGCTTTGAACGAAGCCAACCACGTGCGGTGGGTATTATACAATAGGTACAAAAACGGTCACACCCGTCCTGAATTTTCATATAAGCACGGGTGCGCTCGGCAAAGCTTTCAATAGACGGGGTATTAAAGCGCTCGTCACGTGGGTGGGGAAGTACCGAGAAAATGCGGTTTTCACTTTCTAAATATTTCTGTACTGCATTATAAATTTTTGAAACGTCGGTGTTACCTATAACAATGTCGGCGTCAGTGAGCGCCTTTGCATCCTCGCTAAAGGCTTGCGCCATACAGCCTGTAAGAACAACCACGGCGTTTGGCTGTTGGCGCTTAAAGCGGTGCACAGCCTGACGGGTTTTGCGGTCACTTTCAGCGGTGACGGTGCAAGAATTTATAATTATTACGTCAAAGGGCATACCATCGCTAACAACGGTGTGGCCGTCCTTTTCAAAGGCTTCACGCATAACCTCGGTTTCATACTGGTTAACCTTACAGCCAAGCGTGTAAAAAGCTATATTCATAAGTTAAAAATTCTCCTGTAATGCTTTGTAAAAATCAACTGCTAATTTGTCGCAGCGTTCGTTTTCGGGGTGACCTGCGTGGCCCTTTACCCAATTAATTTCAACCTCGTGAACGGTTAAAAGCTGTAAAAGCTCGTCCCATAAATCAGGGTTAAGGGCGGGTTTTTTATCTGCCTTGCGCCAACCGTTATTTTTCCAACTTTGCGCCCAACCTTTTGAAATGCCGTCGCTAACATACTTAGAATCGGTCGTAAGGGAGACAAAGCAAGGCTCTTTTAAAGCAGAAAGCCCTTTAATAACGGCGGTTAGCTCCATTCGGTTATTGGTGGTGTTTCGGTCACCGCCCGAAAGTTCCTTTTCAACACCGTTGAAGCGGAGTATTGCGCCCCAACCGCCAGGACCTGGGTTGCCACTGCATGCGCCGTCGGTAAAAAGTTCAATTCTTTTCATAATTCACCTTAATACTTTCTGTAACTGCCAACAACCTTGCCAAGCACCATTGGGTCTTCGGGGTAGATGGGGTCGTAATCTTCGTTTTCGGGCATAAAAATAATTTTTTTGTCTTTAATTAAAAGGCGTTTAACGGTGGCGCTGTCGCCGTCCATACCAACAACAATATCACCACTGCGGCAGGGAGCGTTTTTATCGGCAACGATAATATCACCATCCAAAATGCCGGCGTTTTTCATACTTAAACCCACAACCTTTAAGGCAAAAAGCCCGTCGGCATCCTTTGAAGGATAGGGAATATAATCTTCAATTTCCTCCACCGCTAAAATTGGCTTGCCTGCGGTAATGTTACCAACAAGTGGCACCATTGCGGAATTATAATCACTTGCGGGTTTAATCGCACGGGAATATTTAGCGTCACGTACTATGTAGCCCTCATCCTCAAGCACGCCTAAAACAGCGTGTACGGTTGAGGTGGATTTAATACCTGTATTATTGCAAATTTCACGCACGGTGGGTGGAAAGCCGTTTGCCATTTGCTTTAAAATAAAGTCATAAACCAGTTTTTGTTTTTCGGTAAGCGGTTTTTTAGACATAAAAATACCTCACGAACATTTATTCGTTTTTAGTATAGCATTATTTATTATCTTTTTCAACTGTTTTAGGATTTTTGCCAAAAAATTCTTTAACCGCCATTAAAATTAAAAAACCGCCGAATATTTTTGAAAGCCATTCATTGCCAATGTGTTTAGTTAACATAATACCCAAAAATGCGCCGATAATACCAAAAGCGGCAAGGGGTAAAACGGTTTTCCATTTAATTTGCTTTTTAAAGGCGTAAATTATTAAAGCGGTAAGCCCAATGGGGATAAAAAACAATAAATTTATGCCTTGTGCTTTAAGCTGTGGTGTGTTGGTAAACAGGGAAAGATAAATTATTAAAACTGCACCGCCACCCATACCCATTCCGCCAATTATGCCCGAAAGCAGCCCTGCTAAAAGGGCGGTAATATTCATTTTAAAAGCAGGCGCACGCCTGCATAAAGCATAAAAAATGCAAAAATGCGTTTAAGCCATTTGTTACTTATTTTTTTCATTAAAAGGGTGGCAATTATTGCACCTAAAAAGCCTGTCGGCAAATAGGAAAAGCTGTCATTAAAGTTTACATAATCTTTGAATAAATATATCCCTGCTGAAACGGCGGTAATGGGCAAAATAACAGCAATGGCGTTTTGCTGTGCCGCCCGTTGTGAAAAGCCGTATTTTTTTAAAAGCGGTACGGCAAGCATACCGCCGCCCGCACCTAAAAGCCCGTTTATAAACCCAATTGCCACGCCGAAAAGCGCGGTTGAAATTTTTTTATTTTTCATTTTATCACCTTTTTTACTATTCTTTCCCATTGTACTTGAAAAGATAAGCTAAATATGGTAAAATGTTTTTAATTTTTAAAAGGAGCCGTAAAATGTCTAACAAAATTATTGAAGAACAAAGACGGGCAAGAGAAGAGGAAATTAAGCTTAAACAAATGAGACAGGGTCTTATTGAGGTTGAGCAAAAGTATGAAGCGGCGGTTATCATCCCCAAAACGCCAAAGGAAAAGCTACAAAATTATTGGTATCACTTTAAGTGGCATACAATCGGTGCGATTGCGCTTATAGCTGTTATAACAACAATGTGTGTTCAGTGCGCCACCCGTGAAAAGTACGATTTTATTGCGGTGATTTTTACAAATTCGTATATTGAAACCGGTCGTATGGATAAAATTGAGGAATATTTGGAACAGTACGCTACCGATATCGACGGCGACGGTAAGGTATCGGTTCGGGTGGTAGACTGCAGCACGGCTGATAGTAACCCAAATTCAGTTATAAACCAAACCGCAAAGTCGAAATTGCAGTCACTAATAGTGGCTGAGCCGAAAGCCGTACTTTATATATTCGACGACAAGGGACATGAAACCCTGTCATCAATAAGCGGTCAAGGTATTTTAGATGCCGAGGCACTGACACTGCCAGAGGATTTTTATAAAGCCTGTGATGGTGAAGCCGATTATGAAAAGCTGCCTAAGGATTTAAAAATCAGTTATCGCCGTATCGGTGGTACGTTATTAGAAAAGGATGAAACCGCTAAAGAGGTTTATAAGGTTTGTAAAAATGTTTATGATGAAATAGCAAAAAAGTAGAGCCATAAAAATGGCTCTACTTTTTTATTGTTCAGTTGTGGTTGTGGTTTCAACCTTAAAGGTTACGTCGCAACCGATTTTTTCTTGTGTGGTGGTAAGACCTGCGCCCATAATGGCTTTTGTTCTTAAATAAGATTCATCAAGCTTTGAAGCAATGCTTGGGTATTTGGCTTTTGCTTCATCAAGGTTTTCCATTGGGTAAATGGTGTACTTATATTTACCGCCAACTAAATATCTGTCAACCCAGGTGGGAATGGCTTCAAAATCAACAAGTGTAACCGTGCCGTCGGCAGTCTTTTTAAGGGTATAGCTTACCATTAAGCCGTCCTCGGTGTGACCCTTTGGGGCATTGGTTTGCATAAGGCTGCGGCGTTGGTTTGAAACGGCGTTGCCAAGTGAATAAACGCATACGGTTTCGGTTTGGCCGTCTTCAGAGTATAGGTATTCAATAGGCTGAACAACGTGGGGATGACCGCCAATTATCATATTAACACCCATATTTGAAAGCTTTTGGGCGAGTGTTTTTTGCCAGGTGTTTTGGGTGCGCTGATATTCTTCACCCCAGTGCATATAAAAGGTGATGTATTCAGCACCGTTGTTTTTCATAGCGGTTATAATTTCTTGTGCTTCTTGGTAAAATTGGTCAATTTTGCCATAGCAAAAGCTATTAACCAAGGGGCCTGCTTCTTCACTTAACAGCAAACCGTTTAAATATTTGCGCGTTTGGGTAGCCGAGGTGGTTTCATAGGTGTAACTTACCATACCAACCTTAATGCCGTTTAAATCCTTAACGACGTATTTTGGCTCGCTTTGGTCTTTGCGGCTGCCGTTAGTTTCGATGCCAAGATTTCTAACCACGTCAAGGGTTCGTTTCATACCAAAAAAGCCCGTGTCGTAGGTGTGGTTGTTTGCGGTCATTAAAAGATCAATGCCGCTATCAGCAACAGCGTTTGCTAGCTGGTCTGGGGTATTAAAGGTGGGAAAACCGCGCCACGCACCCGATTCGGTACCACCAAAGGTGAGCTCCAAGTTACCTACTGCTAAATCGGCCGATGTAAAATATGGGGAAAGCTCTTTAAAAAAGTGCGAAAAGTCGTATCCGTCGGCAGTTTTTGCACCGTTATATTGGGTTGAATGGCACATAATATCGCCGATTGAAACCACGGTTGCAAATTTGTCGGGTATAGGCTCGGGCTTTGAGGCGCTTGAATTGCCACCGCTAGAGGTACCGCCGTTATCACCCTTTAAAGCCGAGCCGATAACAAAGGAAAGCACAACTATTGCACCAATAAGTACGCAGGAGCAAAGTGATAAAAATATTCTTCTTTTTAAAATTGCCTGTTGGCGTTTTGTTCTTTTAGCCATAAATTAAACTCCTTAAAAAATACAAAGTACAATTGGCAGTAAAATTGCGGGGACAAAGTTCATAACCTTAATTTTTGTAATGCCAAGCATATTAAGTGAAAGGGCAACAATTAAAAGTGAGCCGATAACCGACATTTGCAAAATAATATATTCGGTTAAAATGGGGGAAACTACCGTTGCCAGAATGCTTAAGCCGCCTTCGATAATGAGCACCGAAAGTGAAGCGAATATAACGCCAACACCCATGCTTGAGGTTAGCGCCATTGCGGCAACACAGTCAATAACCGATTTTGAATAAAGGGTTGCGTTGTCGCCGTTTATACCGCTGTCAATTGAGCCGACAATGGTCATTGCGCCGACGCAAAACAAAAGGGTTGCCGAAACGAAGCCTTTAGCAATACTTACGTTATTGCCGTTTTTGTTGAATTTATTTTCAATGCCTTGACCGATTTTATTAACAAGCTTGTCCAAATCAATAAGCTCACCAATAACGGCGCCGACAGCCATACAGCCAATAATTACAAGAATGTTTGCCTTTTGGTCAAATATGCCTGTAACCCCTATGTAAAAAACGCAAAAAGCCATACCTGTCATTAAAACGTTTTGGATTTTCTGGGGCAAGCCTTTTTTAAATAAAAGTCCCAAAACCGTGCCGAGTATTACAAGAAAAAAGTTTACAACCGCACCGCTTAAAAGCACTGTGCCGATGGATGTATTCATAAACTCTTTAATAACTTCCATTAAGTATCGCCTCCGAATAAAAACATAATATATCATATTTTTGGAAAAATCAATATATATTTGTGGTTTTTCGCTTGACTGGGGTACTAAATATAGTATATAATATACTAGTTAGATTTTATAAAGAGGTATTGTTTCTATGGCAAAAACCAAACAAGAATACGGTAATGACAGTATTAAACAGCTTAAAGGTCCCGATCAGGTGCGACTTCGCCCTGCGGTTATTTTCGGGTCTGACGGGCTTGACGGCTGTCAGCATTCCGTATTTGAAATAATTTCAAACTCGATTGACGAAGCGCGTGAGGGTCACGGTAATAAAATTATTATTACCAAATATACCGACGGGTCAATAGAGGTGCAGGACTTTGGTCGTGGCGCCCCTGTTGACTATAACCAAAAGGAGCAGCAGTATAACTACGTTTTGCTTTTTGAAAGCCTTTATGCCGGCGGTAAGTATGACACCAACAGCGGCGGCGATTATGAATATTCAATTGGTCTTAACGGCTTGGGTCTTGCTTCTACTCAGTTTTCGTCTGAATATATGGATGTTGAAATTAAGCGTGACGGCTATAAATATAATCTTCATTTTGAAAAAGGCTTTAACGTTGGCGGACTTCAAAAGGAAGAATATTCAGGTCGTGACACGGGTACTAAAATTAAGTGGAAGCCTGACTTAGACGTTTTTACCGATATTGATATTCCGGTTTCATATTTTTTAGATATTTTAAAAAGACAAGCCATTGTTAATAACGGCCTTGTGTTTGTTTTTCGTGAACAGCAGGGCAGCCGTTTTATTCAGCAAGAAATTGTTTACAAGGACGGCATTAAGGATTATGTAAACGAAATTGTTGGCGAGGATAAAATGGCGGGCGTTCAGTTTTGGCAAACCGAACGTAAGGGTCGTGATCGTGAGGACAAGCCTGAATATAAGGTAAAAATTAACGTAGCAATGAGTTTTTCCAACAAAAACCCAATGCGTGAATATTACCACAACTCAAGCTGGCTTGAACACGGCGGTGTGCCCGAAAAGGCAACAAGAAGCGCATTTTTAAGCATGCTTGATAACTACATTAAGCAAACCAACAAATACAAAAACAACGAAAGTAAAATTACCTTTTCTGATATTGAGGAATGCTTGGTTTTGGTTATTTCGTCATTCTCGACAATGACCTCTTACGAAAACCAAACCAAAAAGTCAATTACCAATAAGTTTATTTATGAAGCAATGGTTGACTTTTTACGCCATCAGTTAGAGGTTTACTTTATTGAAAACAAGGCCGAAGCCGACAAAATTGCCGACCAGGTGCTTGTTAATAAGCGCAGTCGTGAACGCAGTGAAAAGGAAAGAATTAACCTTAAAAAGACACTTGCCACAAGCAATTCAATGGTTGACCGCGTGCAAAAGTTTGTTGACTGCCGCAGCCGCGACGTTTCAGAGCGTGAGCTTTATATAGTGGAAGGTGACTCGGCTTTAGGCTCCTGTAAATTGGCACGTGACGCTGCTTTCCAAGCAATTATGCCGGTACGTGGTAAAATTCTTAACTGCTTAAAGGCCGAATATGACAAAATTTTCAAAAGCGAAATTATTACCGACTTATTAAAGGTGCTAGGTTGCGGTGTTGAGGTTAAGGCAAAGGCTAACAAGGGTCTTTCAACCTTCGACCTTAATAACCTTCGTTGGAATAAGATTATTATTTGCACCGATGCCGACGTTGACGGCTTCCATATTCGCACCCTTATTTTAACAATGATTTATCGCTTAATGCCCACCCTTATAAGTGAAGGCAAGGTTTACATTGCTGAAACACCGCTTTATGAAATTAATACTAAAAAAATGACCTATTTCGCTTATGATGAAAATGAAAAGAAGGACATTTTAGAAAAAATTGGGGACGAAAAGTACGATTTACAGCGTTCAAAGGGTCTTGGCGAAAACCAACCCGATATGATGAATTTGACAACTATGAACCCCGATACCCGTCGTCTTATTAAAGTGTTGCCCGAGGATGCCGAAAGAACAAGCGAAATGTTTGACTTGCTTTTGGGCGACAATTTGCAAGGCAGAAAAGATTACATTTCAGAAAACGGCTACCTTTATATCGACGAAGCAGACATTAGTTAATGCTTGCTCACAAGCATTAACAATGAATAATGAAGAATGAAAAATGAAAAATTTCGGTGTCGGCTTTGTCGACTTAAAATAAAACGTTTCGCTTTGCGAAACACCGTAATTATTCATTATTCACCATTCATTTTTAATTACTAATTTTTTGGAGAAAATTATGGCTGGAAGAAAAAAGAAGGAGCAGGATGCTCCCAAAAAGAAAACGACTGCCAACGCTTTTATTGCGGGCGCAGGTACAATAGTTGAAAGTCCCGTTACTGAAACTATTACCTCTAACTTTATGCCCTATGCAATGAGCGTTATTGTGTCTCGCGCAATTCCCGAAATTGACGGTTTTAAGCCGGCACACCGTAAGTTGCTTTACACAATGTATAATATGGGGCTTTTAAACGGCAAGACAATAAAATCGGCAAATATAGTTGGTCGCACAATGCAGCTTAACCCCCACGGTGACGCCGCCATTTATGAAACAATGGTGCGACTCTCCGAAGGTCACGAGGCACTTTTGCATCCATTCGTTGCTTCAAAGGGTTCATTTGGTAAGGCATATTCACGTGATATGGCTTATGCGGCTTCCCGTTATACCGAAGCAAAGCTAGCGCCCATTGCGGCGGAGCTTTTTGCCGATATTGAAAAGGACACGGTTGATTTTGTGGATAACTATGACGCCACAATGAAGGAGCCTGTACTATTTCCCGTTACCTTCCCGACAATACTTGTTAATGCAAATATGGGTATTGCGGCAGGTATGGCAAGCTCGATTTGTCCCTTTAACCTAAAGGAAGTTTGCGAAACTACAATTGCTTACATTAAGGATGAGGATATTAACGTTGCCGACACTCTTTTAGCGCCTGATTTTCCGATTGGCGGTCAGCTTTTATATAGCCGCGACGATATGGAAAAGATTTACGAAACAGGTCGTGGCAGCTTTAAGGTAAGGGGTGTTTACACCTACGATAAATCGGCAAACTGTATCGATATCACCGAAATTCCGCCCACAACCACTTGTGAGCAAATCATTGAAAAGGTAGTTGAACTTGTAAAGGCCAAAAAGATTACCGAAATTAATGATATTCGTGACGAAACCGACCTTGAAGGTCTTAAAATTACCATTGACCTAAAGCGTGGTGTTGAGCCCGATAAGTTAATGAAAAAAATCATTAAAATGACACCCTTTGAGGACAGCTTTTCTTGTAACTTTAACATTCTTATTGCGGGGTCACCTCGTGTTATGGGTGTTAAAGAGGTTATAAGCGAATGGGTGGCATACCGTGAGGAATGTGTACGCCGCAGGGTTTATTTTAAGCTTTCAAAGGCGAAGGACCGTTTACATCTTTTAAAGGGTCTTGAAAAAATTCTTTTAGATATTGATAAGGCAATTAAAATTGTAAGGGAAACCGAACAAGAAGCCGAGGTTGTACCTAACCTTATGATTGGTTTTGGCATTGATGAAATTCAGGCCGAATATGTTGCTGAAATTAAGCTTCGCCATTTAAACCGTGAATATATTTTAAAGCGCACGGCTGATATCGAAAATCTTATTAAAGAAATTGAAGAAATGGAAAGCATTTTAGCTTCAAAAACAAAGCTAAAGCGCATTATTATTAAAGAGCTTGAAACGGTTATTGACAAGTATGGAAGAGAACGCAAAACACAAATTATCAGCGCTGAAACCGAATCGGTTGACAGTGTTGAGGTTGAAGTGGACAATTCACCCGTTACCTTGTTCTTTACTAACGGCGGCTACTTTAAAAAGATTACGCCGCAATCCCTTCGTATGAGCGGTGAGCAAAAGCTTAAAGAGGGCGACGTTATTACCCAAACTATTGAATCAACCAATGCGGCTGAGCTGTTATTCTTTAGTAACAAGGCACAGGTTTATAAAACCAAAACCGCCGACTTTGCCGATTCAAAAGCAAGCGTATTGGGTGATTATATACCCTCAAAGCTTGAATTTGACGAGGGCGAAAATGCGGTCTATATGGTTGAAACTGTTGATTACAAGGGTCATATGATTTTCGTGTTTGAAAACGGTAAAATTTCACGTGTACCGCTTGAATCTTATGCAACTAAGACCAACCGTAAAAAGCTTATTAAGGCATATAGCGAAAAGTATCCCATCCACACAATTTTGTTTGTGCGTGAGGACCGTGATATTTTGCTTAAGTCCACAAACGGCAGAATGCTTATTGTTAATACCGCATCTATTCCCGCAAAGACCACCAAGGATAACGGCGGCGTTGCGGTTATGACACAAAAGAAGGGTCAGCGCATAAGTGAAGTTACCCTTTACGAAAAGGGTACATTAGATGGCGAACACCGCTACCGCACCCGTAATTTGCCCGCAGCAGGGCAAAAGAAAGCCACCGGCACCGCTGAACAGGCAATGCTTGATTTGTAAAAGCCTTCCCCTTGAGGGGAAGGGGGACCACGGTAGTGGTGGATGAGGTGTAATTTGTATAAGTAAAATGTTTTCCACCTCATCCGCTTCGTAAACTCAGCACCTTCCCCTCAAGGGGAAGGCGTAGAAGTACCAATTTAATTCATATTTGTAGGGACAGGCGGTCTCGACTGTCCGAGTGGTTTAGAAAGAATAGGTAGCGCAAATGAATTCAAGGCATTTTAAAACAAAGAAGAGTTTAATCGGTTTTATTATTGGCGTAATATTGATACAGGTGTGTATTATATTTTTAGCGGTGTTTATGATAAAAGATAGTGAAATTATTCCTAAAGAAGAATTGAAATCCGCCGATATTGTGGTGGCATTTACGGAATATCGCGAAGGATTTAGTCACATAAGGCCAAAGTTTTTCGTATTTGCTGATGGTAAAGAATTTGTTTTTAATACTGCAAGTTGGGCGGAATATTCTTGTAGTGACCTGAATGATACAGTACTTGAGGGCGATGAGTTATCGATTTTGTATTACGAAAAGGCAGCAATTTCAGAAACGGAAAATATAGTGGTAGATGCTCGCTCGGGAGAAACGGTATACCGTTCTTATGAATCATACGCAGAGGATGACCCTATATTTTCGGCTATTGCCATTGCTTTTATGTTTGAACTATTCTTTTCTATAGGCATATTTTTTAAGTTCCGTTTTACTTAAATTGGGATTTGTAGAGATAGTTGAGTTCGCATGTCCCTACGGTGCGTCAATTAAGTTTATTTTATAATAAATATATTTATATTGCATAATTTAAACTTTTATGCTAAAATAAAAAACCGCCCGATGTTATTACATCAGGCGGTGTCGGTATGTTAAAGTTTTACTTTGCAAACGCTTTTGTACCGACAATAATATAGTTTGCAAAAAATTAAAAAATATTTATGTAATTATTTTCCAATTAGGATGTGTTAAAAAATGGCTAAAGAACTCGCCAAACAATACGACCCTAAAGAAGTTGAGGATAGAGTATATGCCCAGTGGCTTAAGGGTAAGTATTTCCACGCAAAGTGCGAAGAAGGTAAGGACACTTACACTATCGTAATTCCGCCACCAAATATTACAGGTCAGCTTCACATGGGTCACGCGCTTGACAACACTTTGCAGGATATTCTTATCCGTTTTAAGCGTATGCAAGGCTTTGACACCTTATGGCTCCCTGGTACTGACCACGCTTCAATTGCTACCGAGGCAAAAATTGTTGAAAAAATGCGTTCGGAAGGTGTTACTAAAGAAGACATCGGCCGTGACGGCTTTTTGGAACGTGCTTGGGAATGGAAAAAGCAATACGGTGGAAGAATTATTGAACAACTTAAAAAGCTTGGTTCTTCTTGCGACTGGGACCGTGAACGCTTCACTCTTGACGAAGGCTGCAACAAAGCAGTTAATGAAGTATTTGTTCGCCTTTATGAAAAGGGCTTAATTTACCGTGGTAATCGTATGGTTAACTGGTGCCCTTACTGCAATACCTCAATTTCCGATGCAGAGGTTGAATATGAAGAAAAAGATGGTCACTTCTGGCACCTTCTTTATACCGTTAAGGAAACAGGCGAAAAGCTTGAGCTTGCAACAACACGTCCCGAAACAATGCTTGGTGATACTGCTGTTGCTATCAATGCGGCTGATGAAAGATACAAGCATCTTCACGGCTGTCATGTAATTTTACCTTTGCTTAATAAGGAAATTCCCATTATATGCGACGAACACGCAGATATGACAAAGGGTACAGGTGTTGTTAAAATTACTCCTGCTCACGACCCCAACGACTTTGAGGTAGGACAAAGAAATAATCTTCCCATAGTGCGTACCTTTACTTATGACGGACGTCTTACAGGCGCTGAGGATAAGAGAATTGCCGATGAGCTTATTGCAAGCGGCAGAGCAACCGAAAACGAACCCGAGGTTCTTGACTGCGGTAAGTATGCGGGTATGACAACAATGGAAGCAAGAAAAGCTATTCTTGCAGACCTTGAGGCAGGCGGCTATCTTAAGGAGGTTGAACCTCGCAAGCACGAGGTTGGTACCTGTTACCGTTGCCACAACACTATTGAACCAATGGTTTCAAAACAGTGGTTTGTTAGAATGGTGCCCCTTGCAAAGCCTGCTATTGAAGCAGTTGAAAAGGGCGAAATTAAATTTGTTCCTGAAAGATTTACAAAGAACTATCTTAACTGGATGAACGGTAC
>JAZKZS010000047.1:0-36795 GCA_045612765.1 Acutalibacteraceae bacterium | reverse complement strand
TTTCCTTTTTGTTAAATAATTAACAAAAAAGGAAGCTACATTATATTAATAGTTTTTTCTAATAAATTTTTCCACTCTAAATCGGTTTTATATATTAGAGCCTCTAAAACATCTCGATCCCACAATATAACATTATTGGTTTCAGCAAGTTTGATTGCACCATCAGTAAAATAGCTATTTGTCAGCACTATTGCTTCATCACATTTATAAAAATTCTTACCGGCAGCAACTTCTTGTATTGGAGAATTACCAAGTTTTTTATTGTAACGTTTACACTGAATAGCAATTTTAGCACCATTTAAATATCCAATTACGTCAACGCCTTGGTCTCCGCTTCCCTTCGTTACATGTAAATCTACAAATCCATATTCATTTAATAGATTAGCACAAAATTTTTCAAAATCAAGTCCATTGAGTCCATCGACATAATCCATTGACGTATTTATATTTATATTAACATGAGTATTACAAAAATTATAAACTTCAGAAATTGCATCTAAAATTTTTAAAGAAAAATCTTCATTTTCTTTGTTAAAAGTATTTTTATGAATTTGTATAGATTTTTTTAATTCATTAGATAATTCAAGTAAAACTTTTGGACTAGTTTTTGTTTCGATATTCTTAATTATTATTTTGTATTGAATCAACAAAGTATTATATATGTATTTTTGTGAATTATTTAAATGAGCATTAAAAATATTATAATTATCTTTCAGACATATAATTTGTTTATCTGATAGATTACCTTTAGCGAATTTAAGAAATTTGTTGATAAATTCAATTGTATTTACAATCTTTTCTAATTCAATATATAATTCATTTAAACTTTTTACATTTAAATCTAATTTGCACATTTGATTATCTATTCTATGTACTGTACGCAAAAAATAGATGTATTTAATGTTTAAATATTCCTTCAAAATAATATTTAGATATACAATTTCAAAAGGAGAAATCAAAATATACTTATATTTTTTTATATTAGCATAAACCTCATAAAACTTTTTTAGTTCAAAAATTTCAACGTTAGAAATAGACATTTCATAAATGTGCAATTGATTTAAATCTTCAATAATATTAGCAATTTTTATAAATGAAAAAACGACATAAAATATGAAGCAGCCACCACAAATAATAGAAGCAAACATTAAAAAAACAACATCTTTTACAGCAAATATTATAGCTAATATGTTTCCTAAAAATATATAAGTAAGCAATCGGATTATAAATAGCGTAGTTACCCATTTATTTAATGAATTAATAGTTTGATTATGCACTAAGACCACTCCCGTAAATTGTAAAATAATTATAACACAAGAGGTGGCCAAAGTGCAACAAAAAGTAATTACATTTTAGAATAAGGTGCTAATTCAATTCTTACAAAATAACCTTTTTCGTGGTAGCATACAGGACATGCTTCAGGTACGTTTGTACCTTTATATATATGACCACAGTTAAGGCACATCCATTCACATTCAACATCACTGACAAAAAGCTTGTTTTGCTTTAACAAATCGGCAAAAAGTTTAAAACGTTTTGCGTGTTCGTTTTCAATTTCGCCAATTTCTTTAAAAGAATTAGAAATAGCCATATACCCTTCCCTTTCGGCCTCTTTTTCAAATTCCTTATAAACATTTTCATATTCTTCGTTTTCATTGTGGTGGGCATTTTCTAAAAGTTCAATAACTGAATTTGTAACTTCAACCGGGTAAGTGCCGTCAGCTTCAATATTTTCGCCGTTGAAGTCGCTTAAATGCTTCATAAATACGTTTGCATGGGCTAGTTCTTGATTTGCCGTAAACTTAAACACAGCCTCAATAACATATAACCCTTGCTTTTTAGCAATTTCAGCCGCAAAGGTATAACGGTTTCTTGCCTGTGATTCACCCGCAAAGGCACGCATTAAATTGACTTTTGTGTTTGATTCATTAAAATTTACCATTTTATCAGCTCCTTAACATTATTTTGCCAAAAAAATGGTAATATATGCAATAAAACCCCGAAAAAATCGGGGTTTAAAATTTTATTTAACAATATATTTATTAAAAATCTTTTTACCTTTTTTAAGGATAATTTCATTATCGAATGCTGACATATCAAGTGAATATGAAGCGTCGGTAATCTTTTCGTCGTTAATGCTAACGCCGCCTTGCTGAACAAGACGTCTTGCTTCACCATTAGAAGCCGCAAGACCTGCCTTAACCATCATTGAAAGTACGCCAATTTTACCGTCAACAAAATCATCAGCCGAAAGCTCGGTAGTGGGCATATTTTCATGACTGCCGGTACCTGCAAAAATTGCACGTGCGGTAGTTTGTGCTTTTTCAGCCTCTTCTTCGCCGTGAACAAGCTTTGTAAGCTCGTAAGCTAAAATTTCTTTAGCGGTGTTAAGTTGACTGCCTTCCCATTCGTCCATTTTATCAATTTCTTCAAGTGGTAAGAAGGTTAACATTCTAATACATTTAAGAACGTCAGCATCGCCAACGTTGCGCCAATATTGATAAAATTCATAAGGAGAAGTCTTCTTGGGGTCAAGCCAAACAGCGCCCGAAGCGGTTTTACCCATCTTCTTGCCCTCTGAATTGAGTAGCAAGGTAATAGTCATAGCGTAAGCGTCTTTACCAAGCTTTTTGCGGATAAGCTCGGTGCCGCCAAGCATATTAGACCATTGGTCGTCGCCGCCGAACTGCATATTGCAGCCGTATTCCTTGAAAAGATGATAAAAGTCATAGCTTTGCATTATCATATAGTTAAATTCAAGGAAAGAAAGACCCTTTTCCATACGTTGCTTATAGCATTCAGCACGAAGCATATTATTAACCGAGAAGCAAGCGCCAACCTCGCGCAAAAGGTCAATATAGTTAAGATCTAAAAGCCAGTCGGCGTTGTTAACCATTTGTGCTTTACCTTCTCCAAATTCTATAAATTTGCTCATTTGCTCTTTAAAGCAGTCACAGTTGTGTTGAATTTGTTCGGGTGTCATCATAGAACGCATATCGCTTCTACCTGAAGGGTCGCCAATATAACCAGTACCGCCACCAATAAGTGCAACAGGCTTATTGCCCGCCATTTGCAAACGCTTCATAAGGCAAAGAGCCATAAAGTGACCAACGTGAAGGCTGTCAGCAGTGGGGTCAAAACCAATATAAAAGGTTGCTTTTCCTTCGTTTACAAGGTCACGAATTTCATCTTCGTCGGTAACCTGTGCAATAAGACCACGGGCTATAAGTTCGTCATAAATTTTCATTATTAATTACTCCTGTCTATTAGTTCCTTAGCGGAATTATATAAATTATCTGTTATATCAGTACCCGACATAATACGGGCAATTTCGTATATTTTTTCTTCATAATTAAGGGACGAAACATTAGTATAGGTTTTGTTATTTTCGGTCGTTTTTTTAATTAACAAATGCTCGTTAGCGGCAGCGGCAATTTGCGCCAAATGTGTAACACATATTACCTGACGGCCACCAGCCACAAAGCGTAACTGTTTTGCAACCTTGTCAGCGGCATAACCGCTTATACCTGTGTCAATCTCGTCAAATATCATTGTGCCAACGGGGTCGTTATCAAGTAAAACGCTTTTAATAGCAAGCATTACACGTGACAATTCACCGCCCGATGCAATTTTATGTAACGGCTTTACAGTCTCACCAAGGTTTGCCGAAATCATAAATTCTATATTATCGCAACCAAGCTTTGTGTATTTGCCCTTTTGGAAATCAACAGTAAACCGAACGTTTGGCATATTAAGCTCTTTTAAAATATCGCAAACCTGGTTTTCAAAAAGCAAAGCTGCTTGTTTGCGACAATTAGAAAGCTCTTCAGCTAAAAATATTAATCTTTCGGTTGAGCTGTCTAACAAATCAGAAAGTTCAATAATACGCTTATCGGAAAGCTGAATTGTTTCAAGCTCGCGGTTTGCGTTATCTAAAAATTCAAGGGTAGTTTGTTCGCTACCGCCGTATTTTAACACAATTCGTGTTATATAGTCAAGCCTTTGATTAATTTCATCGGGATTAAGCTGTGAAAATTCGCTATTATTTAAAAAACCGCCAATTTCAGAACGCAAATCTTCTAATAAATTCAAGGCTTCGTTTAGCTTTTCAGTATTTATAGTATTAGCAATTATAAGCTGTTTTTCGGTGTTTCTTAACTGTGTTAAAGCTCCGTCGTTATTATCGTCACCGCTTAAATAAAATTCAGCACTAGATAATGCCTTATATGTTTTTTCATAGCCCTCAGCAATTTTAAGCTTGTTTTTAAGGTTGTCTATTTCCCCCACCCTAATTGCTGCGGCTTCAATTTCATTAATTTGGTACTTTAAAATATCAATCTTACGTGCTTTTTCGTTTTCGTCCATTTCAAGAGATTTAAGTTCTTTACGAATAGCATTAAGATTTTTAAATTCATTATAATAATTTTCTGAAAATTCACCGTTTCTTGCAATAGCATCAATATAGCTTAAATGATTTTCAGGCACAAGTAAGGCTTGATTATCATGCTGACCGTGAATATTAATTAACCCCTGCGCAATATCACGCAAAACGGTTGCAGTAACAGGTAAACCGTTAATTTTAATTAAGCCCTTGCCATTAAGCGAAAGCTTGCGACTAATTAAAAGATTACCGTCGTCGTCAGGGCATAAATCAAATTCCTTTAGTCTGGCAATAGTTCTATCATCAAAGTCGCCAAACACGGCGGTAACCAATGCGGTGTCACAGCCGTTGCGAATAAGGTCTTTAGAAACACGTTCACCCAAAACGGCGTTAATGGCGTCAATTAATATCGATTTACCGGCACCGGTTTCACCGGTAAGCACATTAAAGCCCGATTTAAATTCAATATCAGTTTTTTCAATAACGGCAATATTTTCAATATGAAGAAATTTTAACATAAAAAACCGCCAAATTATAAAATATTATTAATTTTATCGATTAAAATTTTAGAATGCATTTCGCTTCGGGTAACAACAATTATAGTATCATCACCTGCAAGTGATCCAAGCATCATATCACCAAACATATCGTCAAAAGCAACACAAGCGGTAGATGCCATACCTGAATGTGTTTTAATTACTACGTTATTTAAAGCATAGTCAACACTTTTAACCGATTTAACAAACATATCGTGATAATGGCTGGCGTTGCTGTTAGACTTTTTATCAGGTGATACGTAGCGGTAATTGCCTTCGCTATCGTGTGATTTAATTAGTCTAAGCTCTTTAATATCACGTGACACAGTTGATTGAGTAACGTTATAACCTAATGCTAAAAGCTGATTTTGAAGGTCTTCCTGAGTGTTAACGACCTTGCTTGATATAATAGAAAGAATTTCGGTTTGTCTTTTGTTTTTCAAATTAAACACTCCTACTGTCTTTGAATTTTACCGACATAGTCTTATAAAAAGACCGATTACTTAAGCGAATAAACTTAACAACGTTTTGCGATTTAGTAATTTTAATTTCACTAAAGGGTTTAACGTTGGCAACCTTACGACCGTCAACCGTTAAGTAAATTTCAGCTCTCTTTTTAGAAAAAGACTTAAGCGATAAGGTTGTGTTAGCGCTCATTAAAATAGGTTTTGCCGACAGTGAATGAGAGCATATTGGCGTAATGCAAATATTTTCGGTCGAGGGGTCAATAATCGGTCCACCCGCCGACATTGAATAAGCGGTAGAGCCTGTTGGTGTTGAAACAATTAAACCGTCAGCACGGTAATTTATGGCATCCTTTTCAACCGCAACCGAAATATCGATAATGCGAGAAATAAAACCGCTTGTAATCACTGCATCGTTAAGGGCAGCATAATTGCCTAAAAGGTTGCCGTTTTCATAAACTGCAACATCAAGCATCATTCGGTTTTCAATACGATAATCACCGCTTAAAAGCTTTGAAATAAGGTGTAGCTCGTTTTGTTCAATATCAGCCAAATATCCCATTCGACCTGCGTTAATGGCTAAAACGGGCTTATTATCAAGTGCGGCACGTTTTGCATAACGCATAATTGTACCGTCACCACCAACGGTTATAATAACGTCCGCAAGTGAATAAAGTGAATCCTCGGGTGCGTGGTCATAATTCGGACTGCAAATTGTGTCGGGCAAATAGGCTTTAACACCTTCGTTTTTAAGAAAAACACCAAGCTTTTCAACAACCTCTGGCGCACCACGCTTATCAAGATTAGGTAAAACCGCAATAACCATATTTAACCCTCCTTTAATGCGTTGTAAGAATTTTCCACAACCTCATCAGCCGTAATCTCACATAAATTTTCGGCATTTTCGGTTTTTCTTATGTGACAAAGATATTCAATATTACCTTCAGGACCCTTAATTGGTGAAAAATCAAGTCCCAAAAGGGTATAATTGTTTTCTAAAATCAAATCAATGATTTTTTTTACAACCTCAATGTGTACGTTTTTATCCCTTACAACACCTTTTTTGCCAACGTTTTCCTTACCCGCTTCAAATTGGGGTTTAATAAGGCAAACGGCTTCCCCACCGTCTCGCAAAAGTGTACGCATTACAGGAAAAATATGGAAAAGCGAAATAAACGAAACGTCAACCGATGCAAAATCTAATTCATCGGGGACCTCTTCCTTAGTAACGTAACGGAAATTAGTGTTTTCAAGGTTTATAACACGTTGATCGGTGCGAAGCTTCCATGCAAGCTGACCACGGCCAACGTCAATAGAATAAACTTTTTTAGCGCCGTTTTGAAGCATACAATCAGTAAAGCCACCGGTTGAAGCGCCAATGTCAGCACAAATTGTATTTTCAAGGCTTATTGGGAAAACCTGCATAGCTTTTTCAAGCTTTAAGCCCCCACGGCTAACGTATTTAAGCGTTTTACCACGTACTTCAATAATATCGTCAGGCTTTACAGTGTTACCCGCCTTATCGGATTTTTGGTTATTTACATAAACAATACCCGCCATAATAATTGCCTTTGCTTTTTCGCGGCTTTCAGCAAAGCCCTGTTCAACAAGTGCAACGTCTAATCTTGTTTTAGGCATATTAACTCCTTAACATACTGTCCATATCAAAACCAAGCCTAGTAAGAACAGCTTCGGTTTGGGCCATTGGAACAAATTCGTTATTTACAGCGTGAACATTAAATTCACCCTTAAAACCATTTTGAAGTAATAATGCGGATAGATGTTCACCTATACCGCCGCTTTTAACGGTTTCTTCGTAAAAATCAATTTTTTTGCAATTTTTTAATCCCTTAACAAGCGAATCACTAATTGGGAAAATTTTATTAAGCTTAATTATGGTCAACGTATCGTCGGCTTCCTTTGCTTTTAAAGCCTCTGAAAACAGTTTTCCATAGGTTATAATTACACGGTCACCAATACCGTTTAAAACGGTGTAATCGCCCTTAAAATCAATTTTAAATGTATTTGAAGGTGTTTCACAGCCACGGGGATACCTAATAGCATTAACCCCGCCTTGAAGTGCTGTAAGATTTATATCATAAACCAGTTCATCGTAATACGTTGGTGAATATACCGAAATATTTGGAATTGAGGTTAAAAAAGAAACGTCAAATAAACCATTATGAGTTTCGCCGTCCTCACCAACAATGCCTGCCCTGTCAATTAAAAAGGTAACAGGCACCTTGCCAATAGCACAGTCGTGAATAATTTGGTCGTAAGCACGCTGTAAAAAGGAAGAATAAACCGCAAAATAAGGCTTCATACCGCCCTTTGCAAGACCTGCCGCAAAGGTAACAGCGTGTTGTTCGGCAATAGCAACGTCAAAAAACCTTTCGGGATATTGCTTTTCAAATTCAGAAAGACCTGTACCACTGCCCATAGCCGCTGTAACGGCGCAAATCTTATCATCATTTTCAGCCATTTCACATAAGGTTCTGCCTGCAATATCCGAAAAAGTGATTTTATCACTTGCCATAACGCCGCTTTCAATATCAAAAGGACCAACACCATGGTAATTATTGGGGTTTTGTTCGGCTAAGGCATAGCCCTTGCCCTTTGTTGTAACAACGTGAATAACGGTAGGACGTTGGTAACACTTTGCAATTTTAAAGAGGGATTCCATATCCTTAACGTTGTGACCGTCAACCGGTCCCAAATAATTAAAGCCAAAGGCCGAAAAAATATTGTTTTTATAAACAATGCTTTTAAAGGTTTCTTTAACACGGTAAAAGAATTTATAAAGTGATTTACCAACAAACGGAATATGATTTAAAAACCTGCCAAAAGCAAATTTAAAGCGGTGGTAACGTGCTTTGTTACGCATTTTGGTAAGGCTTTTTGACATACCACCAACGTTTTGCGAAATCGACATTTCGTTATCGTTTAAAATAACAATAAAATTGCCGTCATGTTCACCTGCGTGGTTTAAAGCCTCATAAGCCATACCGCCGGTTAAAGCGCCATCACCAATTACCGCAATAGCAGAACCCTTTTCACCGCTTAATTTTTTTGCACGGTAAATACCGTAAGCGGCTGAAATTGAGTTACTGCTGTGGCCTGTAATTATTGGGTCGTGCTTGCTTTCTGAAGGCTTCATAAAGCCTGATATACCATTTTCACGGCGAAGGGCTTTAAAAGCATCAAAACGGCCTGTTAAAAGCTTGTGCGCGTAGCACTGATGGCCAACGTCAAATATTATTGCATCATCGGGTGAATCAAAGGCACGGTGAATTGCTATAGTAAGCTCAATAGCGCCTAAATTTGCACCTAAATGTCCCCCGTTTTGTGAAACGGTATTTATTATACAGTCACGCATTTCGCCACAAAGTGTATTAATTTGTGAATAGTTAAGGCTTTTAACTTCCTGCGGTGACTTTATATTATTTAAAATTTCGTAATTCAAATTAACAAGTCCCTTAAAAATTTCGGTCTAGCAAATAGTTTGTAATTGCTTTTATATTTTCAGTATTACCCTTGAAGCTATCTAAAATAAGTAAGGCTTCATCGGTTAATTTTTTGGCTTCCTCTTTTGCACCTTCAAGACCTAAAAGGCTTACAAAGGTTGTTTTTTGGTTTTTATCATCACTGCCAACAGGCTTGCCAAGTAATTCTGGGTCGGCTGTTACGTCCAAAATATCGTCAATAATTTGAAAAGCTAAACCAACCTTTTGTGCAAAAATATCGGCATTTTTAATATCTTCTTCACTTGCGCCGCCAACAGTTGCACCAATTATTGCCGCCGCACGTAAAAGGCAACCTGTTTTGCGGTTGTACATATCGCAAAGGGATACTAAATTAGGTGGATTTTTAACAAAGGACAAATCAATCACCTGACCGCCAAGCATACCTGAAAAGCCAGCCATTTGCGAAAGTATTATTACGGCTTTAACCTTTACGGCATCGTCGATATCGGCATTAGACGCAACTGAAAAGGCTTCGGTTAAAAGCGCGTCGCCCGCTAAAAGCGCCATATCCTCAGAAAAGGCTTTATGACAGGACGGCTTGCCACGACGAAAATCGTCATTATCCATACAGGGCAAATCGTCATGAATAAGCGAATAGGTATGTATCATTTCAAGCGCTATTGCGAAATCGAGCGCTTTAGTGTAATCACCGCCAAACAAACGGCTAAATTCCATCATAATAATGGGGCGAATTCGTTTGCCGCCAAGCTTTAAGCTGTAACGAGAAGCTTTGACGACCTCGTTATAGGGTGCATCGGTTTCGGGCAAAAGCTCATCAATTCGATTTTCAATTATTGGCTTATAAAAAGCAAATAATTCATTAACCATCATTTTCACCTTCACATTCGGTTAAGGTTTTAATTTTTCTTTCAGCGGTTTCTAAAATCTTACGGCAATCGTCCGAAAGCTTAACACCGTCTTCAAACAATTTAATTGCCTCATCAAGTGAAATTTCGCTATTTTCAAGCTTTGAAACAATTTTTTCAAGCTCAATTAGTTTATTTTCAAAATTATTTTCCATTAATTACTCCTTACCGTCGGCAATGCAATTGACACTGCCGTCTGAAAGCCTGAGTTTAAATTTATCACCATTAGTAATATCTTCAACGCTTTTAATTGTTTTACCGTTTTTTTCAGCAATGGCATAACCGCGTGTTAAAACCTTTAAGGGACTTAAAGCATCAAGCTTTGCAACATCACTTAAAAAGCGTGATTTTTCTTTAGCGATCATACCCTTAAACGAATTAACCATTTTTTCGTTTAAGCGGTCAACCGCTTCAAAGCGACTGTCGGTCAAATTTAAAGGGTTCGATATAACCGATTTTGAAATTAAAGCGTCAAATTTAGCTTTACGTGAATTATATTTTAAAAGCAAAGCGCCCTTTAAAAGTGAATTATATTTATTTAGCTTTGAAAAAAGCTCGGTGCAGTCGGGTACTGATAGCTCAGCCGCGGCCGAAGGTGTCGGCGCACGTAAATCGGCAACAAAGTCGCATATTGTAAAATCGGTTTCGTGTCCTACCGCTGAAATTACAGGAATTGGCGATTCATAAATCTTTCGTGCCAAGGCTTCACTGTTAAAGGCCCATAAATCCTCAATCGAGCCACCGCCACGACCGATAATAATTGTGTCGCAATTGCCAAGTGCATATACCCTTTCAAGTGCATCAAGCATTGAGGGTACGGCATTTTCGCCCTGCACCGCTACAGGACAAAGCATAATTTCACAAGACGGATAACGGCGTGCAGTAATATTTAAAATATCCTGGACGGCAGCGCCTGTATCTGACGTAATAACCGCAATACGTTTTGGAAAAGCTGGTATTGGGCGTTTGTTTTCTTCGGCAAACATACCTTCTTTTTCGAGCTTTTCCTTAATTTGCTGAAACTGAAGTGATATATCGCCAAGGCCCTGTTCGTGCATTTCTTCAGCGTAAAACTGATATTGCCCATCCTTTTCATAAAGCGAAACACGGCCACGTAAAACAATCTTTAAGCCGTCCCTTACAGCAAAAGGTACACGGCAGGCATAAGCCCTGAACATAACACAGCGAATTTGAGCGTCATTATCCTTAAGGGTAAAATAAAAATGACCGCTTTGGTAATGATTTTTAAAGTTTGAAATTTCGCCAGTAACATAAACGTTATTAAGTCGTACGTCCCCTTCAATAAGCGACTTTACAAAAAGGTTTAACTGTTTAACCGAAAGGGTTGTCATAATTAAAGGTTTTTGGCAACGGTAGATAAAATACCGTTTACAAAGGAAGCATCTTCATTGGTGGCATATTTCTTGCAAAGCTCAACCGCTTCGTTAATTGAAACAGCAGTAGGAATAGATTCCATAAACTTAACTTCATAAATTGCGAGGCGTAAAACACACAATGATGTTTTTGAAATACGCTTAATATTCCAACCAATAGAATTTTGTGAAATAATTTCATCTAATTCGTCAAGTTTTTCATAAACACCTGTGAAAACGGTTTTAATATATTCATCGGGTGTAATGTCACGAACTTCGGCTGCTAAATCCAAAATATCGTCAACGCTGTCAGAATTAAATACCTTTTCAAAAATTAATATAAATGCTTCTTCTCTTGCCTGTCTTCTAGTCATAATGCACCTCGCATAAATTTATACAGTTTATATTATATATTAGTTAATGCATATTTTCAAGCATTATTCATCATTTTATGCATAAAAAAGCGCCTCTTTTTTAAAAAGAAGCGCATAAAACTATCATACAATGACTTCAACGGTGGTTTTGTAATATTTTTCTTGAAAATTTATTGCATTTTCTATTTCAGTTTTCGAAAAATTAATGCCATTTGGTACGGCAATTAGCTTATCTTCAATATCATTTTCACGGTGGGCTATGCCAATAATTTTAACGTCTGCTTCATTTATCGGCTCGGTTACACCCAATAAATAAACGTCCAATTCTTCCTCGTCACCACCCAAAACGTTGGGAATATAACCGTAATTAATTGGGTATGTTAATGAATATTTTTTCTTTTTGTGTATATAACCAATCGGTCGGTCAATTTCAATATGAACACACTTGTTTAAATACGATTTAACAAGGGCTTTACGTAAGGTAAACGTTATAAATTCGTGCTTACCGCTTGTATATTCATAACGGTCCTTACAGGTGCTAAAAAGTGATAATTTTAAGGCTTCATATTCCTTTGCAACTGCGGGATTTTCTGTTAAATAATCCCTAAAATTTATGTAATTAATCCACTGCATGCTGTCCTTTAAAACAAAGTGAATAAAGTGTGTTTGTTTATCCCCAGTACCGTCGTAATAACTGCCGCAGGCGAACAATAATTGGTCGGTTTCATCGGTTTTTCGGTAATAAAAGCCCTTATTTGCCAATGCTTTTTCAAGGATTAAAACATCACAAAAAGCATTAACCGAAACTGCAATATCAATAATAGGTTTTGCTAAAATTTGGGGTATGGACGTACTGCCAATATGCTGAATATCAACAATAATATCACCTAATATTACTTTTAAAGCTTTAATTGTTTTTTGGGCTTCAATTTCCCATTCGTTATGGTGCTCTAACAGTAAAACCTCACCACGTTTTAAACCAAGCATTATATCACCACCAATTAAATTATAACAATATTTTTAAAAATAGTAAACAAAAAATTAAGCACCCGTTAAGAGTGCTTAAAATCTTACCTTTTAAAGAAAGCAACTGCAACCGCACCGGGACCTGCATGTGTACCAATTACACTGCCAACAGTTTCATATCTAACATCGTTTAAATTGCCTTCCCAAATGTGTTTACTGTCTTCAATATACTTTAAAAGTAATGCATCTGAAATGCCTGTAAAACCAAGTAAAACAGGCTTTGTAAAGTCAACACCGCCGGCTTTTTCAATTTCTTCAATAAGCAAATTGTTACCCATTTTAGAGCCACGTGCTTTGCCAAGCATATTAATTTCGCCCTTGTCAATAGAAACAACAGGCTTAATGTTTAGCATACCGCCAACAACCGCAACCGTTGATGAAATGCGACCGCCTTTTTTAAGGTATTCTAGCGTGTCAACCAATGCGATAACAATAATTTTATTCTTTTCTTCTTCTAGCTTTTGTGCTATTTCTTGGGCAGTCATACCGCTGTCAAGCATCTCAAAAGCACGTTCAACCAAAATACCGCTGCCGATAGTGGCGCTAAGTGAATCAACAACGTAAATGTTTTCATAATCTTCGGCAGCAATCATTGCGCTTTGGTATGTGCCCGAAAGCTTTGAAGATAAAGTAATTACAACGGCTGAATCCCCCGCCTTTTTTACCTTTTCAAATTCGGTAATAAAGGCGTCGGGTGTGGCTTGGCTTGTGGTTGGAAGCTCGCCACTTTCAATAAGCTTTTCATAAAATTCTTTTTTATCAATTGTAACACCGTCAATATATTCCTGTTCGCCAAAACGAACGGTTAAGGGCACTATTTGTAGGCGTTCTTTAAATTTTGGTGTTAAATCCGCAGTAGAATCAACAATAATTCTTGTTTTCATAAATTTCCTCACATTTTTTGATTTGCAATACCGTCAATTTTATCGTTAATAATGGTAAGATAACGGTAAAATTCCTTGCGTTCATTATCAGATAATCCAACACCGACATTATCCAAAACACCGTCGATTTTATCGGCAATTTTTTCGCCGACAACAGTGCCTTTTTCGGTTAAAGTAAGAGGTGTTTTATATCGTTTTATGCTTTTAGATTCACATATAATAAAGCCGTTTTTTTCAAGATAATCAAGCGCGCGTGAAATGGTTGCTTTATCCTCTTCACATTTTTCGCAAAGCTCGGTCGCGGTAATATTTTGCGACTTAAAAATGAAATATAAACAGGAAACGTGTGCGCTTCTAAGGTTGTATATAGCCATTTCTTGATTTTTAATTTTGCGAATATTACGGCTGATGCGATTTATAAGCACAGTAAAGGTTTCAAATCTATCGGTCATATATAATTCCCCCTGTAAAATTTAGTCGAATTATTGAATATAATATACCACATACTTGTTGAAATGTCAACAAGTATGCAAAATTCAAAACAGCAAGTAAAAAACCTGCTGTTTTTTATGTACGTTCAATTGCGCTTTTAATGACCTGAAATATCTTAAATGCAATAATCATAAGCGAAATAATTATATAAAAAAATTGTATGAATTTTAAAAATGTATATCTACTTACAAAATAATACAAAGGAATAATATAAGACTGTAACGGAATCATAATAAAAAAGAATATGGATAATGCCAAAAATATCAAACAAATTACGTTTAAAACTGTGCTTTTTTGTTTTTTGAAAATTGAAACTGTTAAAAGAACAATTGTTACAATACTAAAAAATACAAACAGTAATGAAAAATTACAGTTTAAAATTTTTGTCATTATAAATATAGCTGTTGGTGTATCTGCCCCACCGATTATTCCAACACCAATACTAGCATCATCTATAGTAATACACAAGATACTATATATCACACTACTTGTAATGATGTAGCAAAAAAACATTGATAATATACTATAAAGTATTACGAGTAAAAGTAAAAGTAATTTCTTTATAAAATTACTTTTTTTCATTTTATTTCGCCTCTTTTATGTATTTATTTACACTTTCAATAATTTGTTCTAAAATCCAAAAAACAAAGGCTGTTAATACGCCAATGTATATTGCAAAGATAATATTTGTTGCATTAAATACAGATGAACTGAAAGGGCCAATATGTGATTCTAAAGTTTGAATAGCCTGTGTTATATCGCTTGATTTAAACAAACTTATAAGATTAAGGCAAATGCTATAAAAAATTGAAACTAATCCGCCAATAAATACACTACATAAGTAAAACGCCCATCTATAAATTTTTATTTTATTTTTTACAAGATAAGCAATTAGCCTGAAAACCGATACAAATATAATTGAAAGTATAAATGGCGGCAAAATAGAATATAATAGTGAAGTTAAAAACATTTCATCATTAGTAAACATTCTTATGTAATTATAAAGACCGACAAAGCTAACTTTATCACTAATTAAATTAGTCGCAAGAAAGGATACTATCACATAAAATACGACGGGTGCAAACAATAACCCCAAAAACAGCAAAAATTCTTTTATCTTTTTCATTTCACATCAGCCTTTCTGCACTTTTTAGAAAGAAAATATGTCGCATAGAATAATGAGATCATGATAGCAAAAATAATATAAAATTCACAGTTATTTGGTATATGTATATCATAAAAATTTAGCACATCACTTACTCGATCAAAAAAATGTTCAACAGGCAAACCGAATGAAAGAAAGATTAAAACTAGTATTATATAGACAAAAGATAAACTTGAAACTCCAGTAAATATAATAAGAGTTGATACAATCAAGACACTTACAAAGTATGCCGACACAATAAGTAAAAACCTTTTACTTTTGGCATAGACTACTGTAACGAAAAGAAATGATATAATTGTAAGCAAAGAACATAAAAAGCTCAAAATAGGGTGTGGGGCATGTTCAGGATATGGAAAATTAGAGGTATAAATGCTTAAAATATAAAAAACCGCAAAAATTACTAACGAAATTTTCTTCATTATGCAACTTACCTTTCAATATAAAATACGTCATCAAATAATACATTGTTTTTGAATTTCAAAATATAAACAGCCTTAACACCATTCGAAAAGATTATAGTATATTCAGCCGATAACAATGTGCCATCATCACTTTTGGTTAAATCTTTAAATACAAGATCTTCAGCGTTTAATTCTTCCTCGCATATACCGGCTATCTCGTCTGGGCAGTCTTTAATCCAATTCTTTAATGTATTATTAAAATTTTTATACGCTAAAGCATTTAATATTTCCATTATTGCTTTCCTTTTTCATTTTATTAGCAAATTATAACACAACAAAAAACACCAATATCGGCTTGACGTATTGTAAAAATGAAGCCAGCCGACACTAGTATGTCAATATAGGTCCAATATATTATGGGATTGGTTCATCTCTCGTCATCACAGATATATCTCTGTATGTTGACTTGAAATAATTTAAATAATCATTTTCTAAATTGTCGCTACTAACATATATTTCAATGTCATCAACAGATTTGTGCATATACTTTAGTTGCACAAAATAACCAACCCGCTCACCTTTTTCGCTTATAAAATAATACTCGATTTGTGCATCACAACCACTACCTTTTTGGAAGGTTCTTATATACTCCAATGTAAATGTATCATCTACAGCTTCAATTATCATAATGCGATCCAATTGTAGCCCTTTTATAGCTTGTCTAAACATACTACCTTTGACATTGTCATTATGAATCCAATAAAGTAATTCTTCTACACTTTTAAATTCTTCAAACGCAACTGTTCCCTCGCATATCTTTTCTTGAGATGTCGTTTCGGTAGAAGTGATACAACTTGAATTTATCGTATTTTCCGTTGTTGACTCTCCTTCTAAGACAGCAATGTTGTTATTATCGTAATGTGTACAACCACAAATACAAGTTTGCAAAACGAATATAATCGCAAATATCAATATGTACGTTTTTTTCATTACTTCACACTCCCTTCCAAATTAATTATATCTTTTTTCAATTATAGTGGCAAGAGATTAATTTTATCTAATATACAATTTATTTTATCTAAAATTAAAACCGTTGCGGTTTTTGCAACGGTTTGTTTGAATTATGAAGCATTTTTATAATTTTCTGCAACACTTTGCGCGGTTTCAAGCATATTTTCGGCAAAAATACCGTAGCCTTTTGTTGGGTTGTCGATTAATACGTGGGTAACCGCACCAATAAGCTTACCGTTTTGCAAAATTGGGCTTCCCGACATTCCCTGCACTATTCCACCGGTTTTTTCAAGCAGTTCACTGTCGGTTATTGTTACAAGTAGGTTTTGAATTTTGCTGTGATATGCTGAAGAACGCACCTCAATTTCACAGTCGTAATATTGGGGTCCGTTACCGTCAACAGTGCATAAAATTTGCGCTTTGCCGTTTTTTACCTCCTGCTTTAAGGCAATTTCAGTCAGCTTTGAAAATTCAAGCTTACCCGTCAAGCGTGAATATACACCCATTTGACAGTTGTTTTCAATTGTGCCAATTGTGTTATATCCCATACGACCGTTAAGCTTACCCGGGGCACCTACCTCACCCTTTTCGGATGAAATAATTTGCGCATCTACAATACTGCCTGACTTAATACTTATAAGCTCGCCTGTTTCTTCCTCGCAAATGCCGTGACCTAAACCGCAAATAATATCGTTTACAGGGCTATAAAAGGTTAAAGTACCAATTCCTGCCGAGCTATCCTTAACCCAAAGACCAATTTTATAGCTGTCGGTTTCTTTTGATTTTACAGCGCAAAAGCTAATATAAATTTTTGTATTATCTCTTATAATTTCTAACTTAAGCTTTTTACCCTCTGAGCTTTCAACAATTGCCATAACGTCTTCATTGGTTGTTACCGCTTGTCCGTTAATTGATAAAATATAATCGCCAAGCTTTATGCCTGCTTTTTTGGCAGGACGTTCAACACCGTTTTCGGTTTGCACATCCGAAAGGCTTGTAACCATAACCCCGTTGGTGTAAATTTTCATACCAAACGGGTTGCCCAAAACCACAACGTGAAGTTCGTCTACAACCTCAACGTCGATTTTAGAGATTGGTATAATACCAAATGCCTTTAAATCAACCGAAAAGGTATCCCCAACGTTTCTTTTTTCTGTGGCTTCGGTCAAGGTTGAACCCTTAAAGGATGCTACAATAGGCACCCTGCTTTCAATATTAAGCCCTTCACCTTTTTTAATTTTATATTCACTTGAAACGGTATTTTGTAAATATATTACACCGCTAAAAATTATAACTGAAAATATCAAAAACACGGCAAATAAGCTTTTGGTTATAATGCGTGCAAGCTTCAAAAAAATCATCTCCTATAATAACTTGCCCACATTTCAAATTTTTAAAATTGTTAAAATTTTATTTTGTAATACAATAAGGTGAATCACTTGAAACAAGCACGGTTTCAGGGCCTATAACTTCAATATCACACCAAGGAATAACGATATCCTCGCTTTTCCCAAAAAGCCCCAAAATACGTGGTCTACCGTATATTATAAGCGAAATTAAGCTACCGCTTTTAGTGTCTAATTCTATATCCGAAATATAGCCTAGAACCTTACCGTTTTTAACACACACAACCTGTTTGTTACGAAGCTCGGCAATTCTGCAGTTCATAAAAAATACCCCTTTAGAAATTAATTCTAAAGGAGTATATGCATTTTAATCGTTAAAAATTACATCGCTGTCTTCATCGTCGTCATCGTTTTCAGCTTGTTCGGCAAGAATTTCAGCCTGTGTTTTAATGCCTAAATCGTGACGTTTTTGAATATCCTCGTCGGGATGCTCAGCATAATAGGGGTCAATAATGTACTTTTTAATTGAATGGAAGGTACAAAACTGAACAAGTAAAGCTTTAAAGCAGGGATAAATTGCAATATAAAGTAAAAATTCAATAGTAGAAATAAACAAGAAATAATTTGGGAAAACAAACAAAATTGCAACTGCAGCAACAATCACCAAAATTGAAGCAAAGAAGCAAAGCAAGTTATATTTTAAGTTGATAAAAACAAAGCGGAAGCTATTCATATAAGCTTGTTTTAAGGTGTAATTAAAGGTAATAATCAGTGTCCATAAATAATAATTCATTACAGTGAAAATAAAGAACACAGCCATTACAAAGCCAATACCAATGCTTTGCATTATATTCTTAGCATAAAACCAATAAAAGCCAAGGTTCATAAGCATAATTGCATAAACGAATGTATTAATAAGCCCCGCAATAAATGCTTGCTTTTTGTTCTTTTTAATAGTATCAAAAAAGTCAGAAAGACCGAAAGAATGCTTATCTCTTGCAGTGTTGCGTGCAACGTGTGTAATACCAACGTTTGCAAAACCGTTTGTAATTACCGGGACACATAAAATACAATAAACAATATTAACGGTTATAAACTTCCAAAAATTGCGGAAAAAGGTTTCAAAAAACACAATAAAACCGTGCTTTTTAGGGGCATTTTTATCAATACCGGGACCTTCTTTTTCGTAATTAAATAAACCAAATAAACCCGCCATTTAAATTAACCTCTCTTTTTATTCTTCTTGTAAATCAAACGTTCACTAAGTGAAATATCCTTAAAGCCGATAATGTAAGAAACGGCGCAGACAATTGGTGTAATTGAAAGCACAGCATAGTAAACTACTGCTTGCCAAAGGCTTACCTCTGCCCAATGCATAGCACCATTTGTAGCAGCAAAAATAATTTCAAAGGCGTAGCTGTTTGAATAGGTAAACAAAGCTATTGGTGCGCTTGCCATAATGCTGTTTTTGGTAACAAGCGCAAAGGTAAGGAATATAAATGATGGGATTGAAGCAATTAAACCAATATAAAACCCTTTAAGCTTTGAAACCCTTTTGCCGTGTATGCGCATTGCTTCAAAATCCTTATTGCCTGCTTTCCATAAATCACTATATAAAAAGGATACAAGCATCATAATACAAAAAATTTGCGACAAAACGCTTAAAGCAACATTAGGTGCTTTTTCAATATCCGAACGAATAGAATATTTAACCAAATTGTCTTTTTTGTCTTCGTATTCCTTTAATTTAAGGTCGTCGCCGTCTTCATAATAGTATGTATATAAAAATTCAGGCTCGGCATCCTCTGCTGTGCGAATATACATATCATAACCAATGTCTTTAGTAAAAAGACCAACCTTTAACGTATTAAAGGAAACAACAAGAAAAAAGCACAATATTGCAACAACAATCAAATGACCGTAAACCTTAAGTGATTTTGACAAGATATCCTTCATAACTACACCTTTTTTTACAAAATATAGTATATTATAGTATAAGTAAAGCAAAAATGCAAGAAGCAAACTGACTTCTTGCATTTTTTAACATTTTATTCATAATAACAGCAACGCCACAACAGCAAAACCGATTAAAATTAATGACAAAACAGACACAATTTTAATTATTTTTTTACGCTTTACACGTTTTCGCAAAGGGTCACATTTAACTGTGCTGCCATAATTAAAAGAAAAATTCGCGGCAGCACGTTTTAACTGCTTGGCATTTAAATTACCATATTCGGGTGTGACGTAAAACACAATTTTTTCAAAAAGCTTACTGCCTGTATTATTAACTTCGATTATAGTTTTGCTAACGCCTTTGACCATTCAAAAAAAGCCCCTTTTTTCATACTAAAAAAAGTTTTGGCAATTGTTAGCAAAATATTCAGGTTTACATAAAAAAGTGGATAAGTCGGTGGAAAAGTGGAATAAACACCATAAATAAAGGATTAAGTTATCCACATTCGACATAATTTTACACTTTATGTAAAGCTATTCGTCGTCATGCTGGCGACCAACTAAAAAGGCAATTGTACGCTCGACAGAATCACGACTGGTGCCCCAATCCTTAGGGCCTTCATTTGCTCGATAGTCATACATTGAACAGTATTTTTTAACGTCATCGTGAAGCGATTTTGAATAATCGGCGGTAATTCTTGTCAAGTTATTTGCAAATTCACTACCGTTTTTGCGAAGAATTTTACGGTGGGGTGAATTCATAAGCATTTCATAGTGTTTTAAGCAAAACATTGGCTGACCGTCAAACATACGGCGAAAATCCTTATCGGTTTCATAACAACGGAAAATGGTTTCAATCATTCTTGAAAAGCCCCATTCAATTTTGTCACAAACGAAACAGGTTTCGGTCATTTTTTTAGCGCTTTCACCTTTTTTGTTAAGTGAATTAAACAGCTTTTTATCAAAAATATTCTTGTTAATTTCGTCAATGTGGGACTCTAAAATAAGTGCTAATTGAAGTCTGCCACGTGATTGTAGCATTTGGTCAAAATGCCTTTCACAAAAGCCTAAACGGTTGGTTTCAATTCTAACGTCAGGCTCCATCATAGCGGCACCCATTATGTAATCAACAATACGTTTTTCAATAACCTCGCGCATACGACAAATGGGACAACCGTCGTTTACTTCAAAAATTTCACTAATTGGTATGGTACAAATATCCTGTCGCATAAACATCTCTTTTCTAACTTTTATATTGCTATTTTACCACAAAATTTGTATAATGCAAATACGGAGTGATAAAATGTATAAATTTTTTTCAAAAAACAACAATATTTATATAAGCGGTATTGAAGAATTTGACCTGCCACACACATTAGACTGCGGTCAGGCTTTTCGTTGGAAGTGCGACGAAAATGGTGTTTGGTCGGGTATTGCGGGTAATAAATTTTTACATCTTGAAAAACAACAGGATGGTACTGTTGTTTTATATAACACAACCAAAGAAGAATTTGAAAATTATTGGAAAAATTACTTTGATTTAGACCGTGATTATTCTAAAATTGTAAAGATTTTAAGCCAAAACGAAACCTTAAAAAATGCCTGCGAATATTCTTACGGTATTCGCATTTTAAACCAAGAACCATTTGAAACCTTATGTTCGTTTATTATATCACAAAACAATAATATTGGGCGTATTAAAGGCATTGTAGAGCGTTTGTGTGAAAATTTTGGCGATAAAATTGAAGGTGGCTACGCCTTCCCTACTGCTCAAAAAATGGCTAGTCTTTCAATTGAGGATTTAGCACCGCTTCGTAGTGGTTTTAGAGCAAAATATTTAATTGATGCGGCACAAAAGGTTGCTAACGGCGAGGTTGATTTATACCATTTGAGGTATTTCACACTTGAAGACGCACAAAAAGAGCTTATGAAAATTAAAGGTGTTGGACCAAAGGTTGCCGACTGCGCCCTACTGTTTTCACACCACCAAGATCGTGCTTTTCCAAAAGACGTTTGGATAAAACGCGCTATGGACACACTATTTGGAGGCGAGTTGCCTGTTTGTGCTGAAGAATATGCAGGTATTGCACAGCAATATATTTTCTTTTATGCCAGAGATACAAAATTATTGACAAACGATTAAAAACAATTATAATTAAACCATAATGCAGAGTAAACACACGGGCGTTAAGTGTTTGTCGGACGGGGAGTTGCCGACTTAACGAAGATTATTCGCGGTCCGTTTGTTGCATCCCGCTGCCGCATAATAATTGTTTAACCTCTTATTATTCGGAACTACGGGTAATAGGAGGTTTTTATTTTATGAAAAAACAACGTCTGTTTAAAATTGTATTAACAGCAATTTTAATTGCACTGAACGTAATTTTGGAACGATTCGTTCCCGTTCTTCAGCTTGCAAATATTAAATTAAGCTTTGGGTTTATTACCGTTGCCTTTGCGGCATGTTATTTAGGATGTGCATCAGCAATTGCTGTTGCAGGTATTGGTGATATAATTGGCGCAGTTGTTATGCCTGTAGGTGGTGCATATTTCCCCGGCTTTACAGTGACAAACGTTATTGTAGCCTTGTGCTTGTGGGCTTTTCTTTACAAAAAGGCAACTGTTTTAAAAATAACCCTAGCAGTTACAATTAACACTATTACCTGTTCACTTTTTTTAAACACGATGTTTATAGCAATTGTGTTTACAAAAAACATTGCAAGATTTTGGCCATTGTTTATTGGACGAGCGCCCGCAATAATTGTTACTGCAATTATTCAAATTATAATTATAAGCATTTTATTTACCGATAAAAGCAAAATTAACCATTTAATTAAAAAAACCTTACCTTATTAAAAAACAAAAACCCGACTGTATAGTCGGGTTTTTGTTATTTTTCTATAGGGGTTATAATTGGTTTACCGTATTTATCAACAAGAACGGTAAGCCCACCACTATAACCGCTGTTATGATAAAAATAATTTACACCGGTTAAAGAATCAACTATAATTTGGTTTTCTCCATAGATTCAGAATGAACCTTTATAAATCTTTTATCATTCTTTGCTATTAGTACATACCACCCTGTGCAGCGGCAGCGGCTGCAGCAGCATTTGCGGCGGCAACGTCTTCAGGCTTATCAGCAACCAAACTTTCGGTTGTAAGCACCATAGAAGCTACACTAGCCGCATTTTCAAGCGCTGAACGTGTAACCTTAGTTGGGTCAACAATGCCTGCTTCAAGCATATCGGTATAAACTTCGTTATAAGCGTCAAAACCATAATTTGACTTGCCGCTTGTAACGATTTTTTCAATAATTACTGAGCCTTCAAGACCTGCATTATAGGCGATTTGACGGATAGGCGCTTCTAAAGATTTGCGAATAATTTTAGCACCTGTTTTAGTATCGCCTTCAAGGGTTTCAATTAATGCATCAACAGAAGGGATAGCGTTTACAAGCGCTACGCCACCGCCTGCAACAATGCCTTCTTCAACGGCGGCCTTTGTAGCTGATAAAGCATCTTCAATACGAAGCTTTTTATCACGCATTTCAATTTCAGTAGCGGCGCCAACCTTGATAACTGCTACACCACCTGCTAACTTTGCAAGGCGTTCTTGAAGCTTTTCACGGTCAAAATCAGATGTTGTGGCGGCAAGCTCGTTCTTAATTTGGTTAATACGGTCACCAATTAATCGGCTGTCCCCTGCACCGTCAACAATAATTGTATTTTCTTTAGAAATTTTAACCTGTCTAGCACGACCGAGACTGCGAATATCGGTTTCCTTAAGGTCTAAACCAAGCTCTTCCGAAATAACCTCGCCACCTGTTAAAATTGCAATGTCACGAAGCATTTCTTTACGTCTGTCACCAAAACCGGGAGCCTTAACAGCAACACAGGTAAAGGTACCGCGAAGCTTGTTAACAATAAGGGTTGAAAGGGATTCGCCTTCAATATCTTCAGCGATAATTAAACGCTTTTTGCCTGAATTAACGATTTGTTCCAAAACGGGTAAAATTTCTTGAATATTTGATATTTTCTTATCGGTAATAAGGATTAAAGCATCGTCTAAAACTGCTTCCATTTTTTCGGTGTCGGTAACCATATAAGGTGTGATATAGCCACGGTCAAACTGCATGCCTTCAACAACTTCTGAATAGGTTTCAGCAGTTTTGGATTCTTCAACAGTAATTACACCGTCAGCGCTAACCTTTGCCATTGCTTCAGCAATTAAATTACCAATTGTTTCATCGCCCGAAGAAACAGTAGCAACACGTGCAATATCTTCTGTACCGCTGATTTTTTGTGAATTTGAAATAACGGTTGCGGTTGCAGTGTCAACAGCTAATTTCATACCACGCTTTACAACCATAGGGTTAGCGCCTGCGTCAACGTTTTTCATACCTTCATTAATCATTGCTTGCGCCAAAACAGTAGCGGTGGTAGTACCGTCACCAGCGGCGTCGTTAGTTTTAATTGAAACTTCCTTAACGAGCTGTGCGCCCATATTTTCAAACGGGTCAGAAAGTTCAATTTCCTTTGCAATAGTAACACCGTCGTTAGTAATAAGCGGTGCACCGTATTTTTTATCTAAAACAACGTTTCTACCCTTAGGACCAAGTGTAACCTTAACCGCATCGGCAAGCTTATCTACGCCGTTTTGAAGTGATTTTCTGGCTTCAATACCAAAAATAATTTCCTTTGCCATAGTATAACCTCCCTATTCAATAACAGCAAGAATATCTGCCTGACGGATGATAAGATATTCTTCGCCGTCAAGCTTAATTTCAGTTGCGGAAAATTTGTTAAAAACAACCTTTTCGCCAACTTTTACATACATTCCAACTTCATTTCCGTTAATCATACCGCCGGGACCTACTGCAATAACTTCGGCTAGTTGGGGCTTTTCCTTAACGGTAGAAGCAAGTACAATACCGCTTTTGGTGGTTTCTTCAGCTGCGGTTAATTTTAAAACAACATTATCCGCTAATGGTTTAATGTTCATAAAACACCCTCCAAAAAATAATTCTCATAATAATATATTACAAATTTACCGTAAAGTCAAGTAAGGCAAAATAAATTAAAGTTTTTTTAACATTTTTTACAAAAAACCAAAAAAATTGAACACATAAATTGCTATTATAATATATTATATAATTATTGACAAATCAAGTACGTTATGATATAATTTTTTTCATAAAAGTTAAGGTTCTTTGTGACTGACGGTTTAGTGGAGCACCACGTGAATCAAAGAATCTTTTTTGCCGACCGTCTGGGCGCTCTTTTCCGATTGGATTAGTGCGCCCTTTTTGATTTTAAAGGAGGTTATATTTTATGAAAAAAGTTGGAATTATTATGGGTAGCGATAGCGACCTTCCAATCGTTCAAAAAGCCGTTGACACCTTAAAGTCATTCGGTGTACCTTACGAGGTTCATGTATTTTCAGCTCACAGAACACCTGCTGAAGCAAAGGAGTTTAGCTCAAACGCACGTGCAAACGGTTTTGGCGCTATTATTGCAGCCGCAGGTATGGCGGCACACCTTGCAGGCGCTATTGCCGCAAACACTACCCTTCCCGTTATCGGTATTCCGATAAAGTCCGGTTATTTAAACGGTATTGATGCACTATTATCAACGGTACAAATGCCTTCGGGTATTCCTGTTGCAACCGTTGCTATTGACGGCGCTGTCAATGCCGCTTTGTTATGTATAGAAATTTTTGCAGTAAACGACGACGAATTAGCTAATAAACTTGACGCTAAACGTAAAAGTGACGCTGCAAACGTTCTTACAAAAAATAAAAAAATTGAAGAAGAATTAAATTAATGGAGGAAAGTATAATGGAAAAGAAATTAGTTTACACAGGTAAAACAAAGGATGTTTACGAACTTGAAAACGGCAACTGCCTTTTAAAGTTTAAGGATGACTGCACAGGCAAAGACGGCGTTTTTGATCCGGGTGAAAATGCAGTTGGTCTTACAATTGACGGTGTTGGTGACGTTAACCTTCGTATGTCTATCTACTTCTTTGAAAAGGTTAATGCAGCTGGCATTAAAACACATTACGTTTCAGCTAATCTTGACGACACCACTATGGAAGTTTTACCCGCAAAGGTATTCGGCCACGGTCTTGAAGTTATTTGCCGTTACAAAGCTGTTGGTAGCTTTATCCGTCGTTATGGCGACTACATTGAAGAAGGTGCTGACCTTCCCGCTTATGTTGAAATGACATTTAAGAACGACGCTAAGGGCGACCCCCTTGTAATTAAAGATGCTTTAGTTGCATTGGGCGTTATGACCGACAAGCAATATGACGACATTAAGGTTATGACACAACAAATCACTAAAATCGTTGCTGACGACCTTAAAGAAAAGGGTCTTGACCTTTACGACATTAAATTTGAATTTGGCTATGATGCAAACGGCGACGTTATGCTTATTGACGAAATTGCATCAGGTAATATGCGTGTTTATAAAGACGGTCAATATATCGACCCCATGACACTTTCTAAACTTTTCTTTGCATAATTTAAAGGAGTAACTTATGGGCGGATTTTTCGGTGTAGTCAGCAAGGTTGATGCCATTTCGGACGTTTTCTTCGGTACTGACTACCATTCACACCTCGGTACACGCCGTGCCGGTATGGCGGCTTATGACAGCGAAATTGGTTTTCAGCGCGATATCCACAATATTCAAAACGCTCCCTTTCGCACCAAGTTTGAGGATATTTTTGATGAAATGAAGGGTACGTCGGCTATAGGTTGCATCAGCGACTTTGACCCACAACCCCTGCTAATCACCTCTAACATCGGTTCTTATGCAATTTGTGTTATTGGTCAAATCAACAATTACGATTCATTAATCAAACAGTTTTTATCCTTTAGCGGAGGTCACTTTTTAGCAATGACCTCCGGTAAGGTTAATATGACCGAGCTTGTTGCAGCGCTTATCGACCAAAAAAGCAGTTTTCAGGACGGTATACGCTTTGCACAGGACCAAATTGATGGCTCAATTTCAATTTTAATTATGAAGGATGATGGCACACTTATTGCCGCACGTGATAAGTTAGGCCGCTTACCTATTATTATTGGTAAAAACGAAACCGGTCATTGCGTTACCTTTGAAAGCTTTGCACTTTTAAAGCTTGATTATGAAACCGAACGTGAGCTTGGTCCGGGTGAAATTGTTGAAATTACTGCTGATAAAATTTATCAGCTTGCAGCGCCGCATAAAAAAATGAAAATATGTTCATTTTTGTGGAGCTATTACGGTTATCCCACCTCTTGCTATGAAGGCATTAATGTTGAGGTTATGCGTTACCGCAACGGTAAAATTATGGCGAAAAATGACAAAGCAAACGGTTTTGATACCGAAATTGACTATGTTGGCGGCGTACCTGATTCGGGTACACCTCACGCAATTGGCTATGCAAATGAAAGCGGTTTTGATTTTGCACGCGCTTTCATTAAATATACACCCACCTGGGCAAGAAGCTTTACCCCCCAAAAGCAACAAGAACGAAGCAAAATTGCCAAAATGAAGCAAATACCCGTACATGAGCTTATTAAAGACAAAAATCTTCTTTTTGTTGATGATTCAATTGTGCGTGGTACACAGCTTAAAGAAACGGTTGATTTTCTTTATGAAAACGGCGCAAAATCCGTACATATGCGTTCGGCATGCCCACCAATTATGTATGGTTGTAAATACCTTAACTTCTCTCGCGCAACAAGTGATCTGGAGCTTATAGCCCGCCGTGTTATTTTCGAGCTTGAGGGCGAGGAAGGCGAAAAGTATATTTCTGAATATTTAGACGGCAATACCGAACGTGGCAGAAAGCTTCGTCAAATTATTGCAGACAAATTTAACTTTGCTTCTCTTGAATTCCAGTCACTTGAAGGTGTAGTTGAAGCAATTGGATTAGATAAAGACTGTCTTTGCACATATTGCTGGGACGGAAAGGAATAATTTAAAAATGAACAATTCACAATCTAAATCTTATGCCGATGCTGGCGTTGATATTACTGCAGGTTATAAAGCAGTAGAACTTATGAAAAAGCATATTGGTCGCACCAAAAACGAAGGCTGTCTTGACGACGTTGGAGGCTTTGGCGGTTGCTTTGGTCTTCCTATGGGATATGAGGAGCCTGTTTTGGTTTCGGGTACCGACGGTTGCGGCACTAAGGTTAAGCTTGCCATTTTAATGGACAAGCACGACACCATTGGTATTGATGCCGTTGCAATGTGTGTAAACGATATTATTTGCGTTGGCGCAAAGCCTCTTTTCTTCCTTGACTATATTGCTTGCGGTAAAAATATACCTGAAAAAATTGCCGAAATCGTTGGCGGTGTTGCAGAAGGCTGTGTTCAGTCAGGTGCTGCATTAATCGGTGGCGAAACTGCTGAACATCCAGGCATGATGCCTATCGACGATTATGACCTTGCAGGCTTTGCTGTTGGTATTGTTGATAAGAAAAAAGCACTTGATAACACCACAATGCAAGAAGATGACGTTGTAATTGCACTTCCTTCTTCAGGTGTTCATTCAAACGGTTTTTCACTTGTTCGCAAGGTTTTCGACGTTGAAAACTGCGACCTTAACAAAACCTATGAAGAGCTTGGCGGTAAGTCTTTGGGCGAAACCCTTCTTACCCCTACAAAAATATATGTAAAACCCGTTTTAGCCTTACTTGATAACGTTAAAGTACGTGCTATTTCACACATTACAGGCGGCGGTTTTTATGAAAATATTCCCCGCAGTATTCCCGACGGCTTTGGTGCAGAAATTGTTAAGTCAAGCATTAAGGTATTACCTATTTTTGAACTTTTACAAAAGGTTGGTAACATTCCCGAACGTGATATGTACAACACATATAACATGGGTGTTGGTATGAGCATTGTTGTAGCTAAGGAAGATGCTGAAAAGGCACTTGAAATTTTAAAGGCTAACGGCGAAGATGCTTATATTATTGGTAAAATTATTAAAAGCGAAAACAAAATCAGCATAATTTAAGGTGTTAAAATGAAAAATATTGCAGTTTTAGTTTCGGGCGGCGGCACTAATTTACAAGCCCTTATAAACGCCCAAAAGAACGGTATTATAAAATCGGGTAAAATTACCTTGGTAATTTCTAATAACCCTGATGCTTATGCCCTTACCCGTGCCAAAAACAGCGACATAAAAACCGCTGTTATAAACAAAAAAGAGCTTGGCGCAACTTTTGAGGATGAATTAATTAAAACCTTAGAAGAAAACAACATTGATTTTATTGTGCTTGCAGGCTTTATGTGTATTTTGTCGGAAAAATTCACATCTCGTTTCGCAAACCGTATTATCAATGTACATCCTTCACTTATCCCATCATTTTGCGGCAAAGGCTTTTACGGTCTTCATGTGCACGAAGCGGCGCTCAATTACGGCGTTAAGGTTACAGGCGCTACCGTTCATTTTGTAAACGAAATTCCCGACGGTGGAAAAATTATAATGCAAAAAGCTGTAAATATTTTACAAAACGACACACCTGAAACCTTGCAAAAGCGTGTAATGGAAGAAGCCGAATGGATAATTCTTCCCCTTGCGCTTGAAAAGGTTTGCAGTGAATTATAATAGTAGGTGAATATAATGGCATTATATGATTTAAAACAATTATTATCTGAAAATTCATATCCTGGTCGAGGAATTGTTGTTGGTAAATCGGCTGACGGTAAAAAGGCGATGATTGCTTATTTCATTATGGGCAGAAGCGAAAACAGCCGCAACCGTATTTTTGAACGCTTTGAAGGCGGTATGAGAACAAAGGCATTTGATGAAAGTAAGCTTTCAGATCCTTCACTCATTATATATAACCCCTATCTTTCTGCTAAAGGCGGTAATATCGATATTATTACAAACGGTGACCAAACAAACACTGTTTATGATTTTATTAATGAAGATAAAACCTTTGAGGAAGCACTTTATACACGTGAATTCGAACCTGATGCTCCAAACTTTACTCCTAGAATTTCGGGTATTTTATATTATTGCTTCCCAAGAAACGTTTTCACATACAAGCTTTCAATTTTAAAAAGCGCTAATGGCAGACCCGAAGCATGTAACCGTTATTTCTATAACTACGTTCCCGAAAATGGTATAGGTCATTTTATTCATACTTATAAATGTGACGGTAATCCTATTCCTTCCTTCTACGGCGAACCTGAAGAAATCGAAATGCCCAATTCTGCGCAGGAATTAGCCGATATTTGTTGGAATAACCTAAACTCTGACAACAAGGTTTCGCTTTTCGTTCGTGAAATCCCACTTGATGGAAGCGAAGCTACCGAGATTATAATAAATAAAAACAAATAAGGAGTTACCACAATGAAAGAATTTGAACTTAAATACGGTTGTAACCCCAACCAAAAGCCTTCAAAAATTTTTATGGCCGACGGTAGCGAATTACCGATTGAAATTCTTTGCGGTCGCCCCGGTTATATTAACTTTTTAGACGCTTTTAACTCTTGGCAGTTAGTTAAAGAATTGAAAGAGGCATTAGGTCTTCCAGCTGTTACTTCCTTTAAGCACGTAAGTCCTACAAGTGCGGCAGTTGGTACTGTTTTACCTGAAAAGCTTAAAAAGGCCTGCTTTGTTGATGATATTGAAGGTCTTGACGATTCATTACTTGCTTGCGCTTATGCTCGTGCACGTGGTACCGACCGTATGTGCTCGTTTGGTGACTGGGTTGCTCTTTCAGACAAATGCGACGTTACAACCGCTCTTTTAATTAAGCGTGAGGTTTCAGACGGTGTAATTGCCCCCGACTATGACCCCGAAGCACTTGAGATTTTAAAATCAAAGCGTAACGGTAACTATAACATTGTTAAAATTGACCCCAATTACGTACCTGCGCAACAGGAAACTAAGCAGGTTTACGGTATTACCTTTGAACAAGGCCGCAATAACTTTAAAATTGACGAAGAATTACTTGCAAACCTTGTTACCGAAAACAAAAATCTACCCCACAGTGCAAAGCGTGATTTGATTATTTCTCTTATTACATTAAAATATACACAGTCAAACTCGGTTTGCTTTGCGGTTGACGGTCAAGCAATTGGTGTTGGCGCAGGTCAACAGTCACGTATTCACTGCACACGACTTGCAGGAAGTAAGGCAGATACTTGGTTCTTACGCCAGCACGACAAGGTATTAAACCTTCCCTTCTTGGATAGCATTGCACGTCCCACACGTGATAACGTAATTGACGGTTATATTAACCGCAACGAAGAAGACGTATGTGCCGACGGTAATTGGCAAAAATACTTTAAAACACAGCCTCAGCCTTTAACAGATGCCGAAATAAAAGAATATCTTTCAACAATTTCAGGCGTTGCTCTAGGCTCTGACGCTTTCTTCCCCTTTGATGATAATATTGAACGCGCATTTAGAAGCGGCGTATCATATATTGCTGAACCCGGTGGCTCTATCCGTGACGACGCTGTAATCGACTGCTGTAATAAATATGGCATCGCAATGGCTTTTACAGGTATGCGCTTATTCCACCATTAATTTTTAGGAGATTTTTTAATTATGAACTTTTTTGAACAACTTAAAGATTTTGACCAAGAGGTTGCCGCTGCTTGCGACAAAGAACTTCAGCGTCAACGCCACAATATCGAGCTTATAGCATCTGAAAATATTGTTTCTGAAGCGGTTTTATTAGCTGCTGGCGGCGTGCTTACCAACAAATATGCTGAAGGTTATCCTACCAAGCGTTATTATGGCGGTTGCTACTGTGTTGATATTGTTGAAGACATTGCAAGAGAACGCGCTAAAAAGCTTTTCGGCTGTAACTATGCTAACGTACAGCCTCATAGTGGCGCAAACGCAAATTTAGCAACCTTCTTTGCTCTTGTAAATCCCGGTGATACAGTTATGGGTATGAACTTACAGCAGGGCGGTCACCTATCACACGGCTCACCTGTTAATATTTCGGGTAAATATTTCAATATTGTACCTTACGGTGTGAATGACGAAACCGAAATGATTGACTATGACGAAATGCAGCGTATAGCTAACGAATGTCAGCCCAAGCTTATTGTTGTAGGCGCTAGCGCATATTCACGTGTAATTGATTTTGAACGTTGCCGCCAAATTGCTGACAGTGTAGGCGCATATTTAATGGTTGATATGGCACACATTGCAGGTCTTATTGCCGCAGGTGTTCATCCCTCTCCCATCCCCCATGCGCACGTTGTTACTTCTACCACACACAAAACCCTTCGCGGTCCACGTGGTGGTCTTATTCTTACTAACGACGAAGAGCTTGCAAAGAAAATTGACAAAGCTGTTTTCCCAGGTACACAGGGTGGTCCTTTAATGCATATTATCGCCGCAAAGGCAGTGGCTTTTGGTGAAGCCTTAACCGATGAATATAAGGAATATCAAAAACAGGTTGTTAAAAATGCTGCCGCTTTAGCTGAGGCATTAAAGGCTGAGGGCTTCCGTCTTGTTTCAAACGGTACCGACAACCACTTAATGCTTTTAAACCTTGTTGATGAAGGCATTACAGGCAAGGAGCTTGAGCACAGACTTGACGAAGTTCACATTACCGCAAATAAAAACACCATTCCTAACGACCCTCAATCACCCTTTGTTACAAGCGGTTTGCGTATCGGTACGCCTGCTGTTACCACTCGTGGCTTTAAGGAAGCTGAAATGGTTAAGATTGCTAAATGGATTCGTGACGTTATAAACGATTTTGAAGGCAATAAGGAACGTGTTTCTAAAGAAGTGCAAGAGCTTTGCGCTCAGTTCCCTATTTATTAAGGAGTTTATCTAAACATGAAAATAATGGTTGTAGGTGGCGGTGGTCGTGAACACGCCATCATTAAAAAACTTAAAGAAAATAATAATATTACCGAAGTTTTTGCCCTTCCAGGTAATGCTGGTATGGCAAAGGATGCAACCCTTGTAAATATTGGCGCTAAAGATATTTCGGCCATTGTTGATTTCGCAAAAAATAATGATATTGACTATGCCGTTGTAGCACCCGACGACCCGTTGGTGCTTGGCTGTGTTGATGCTTTAAACGAAATTGGTATTGACTGCTTTGGTCCTAATAAAGCTGCTGCAATTATTGAAGGTAGTAAGGTATTTTCTAAAAACCTTATGAAAAAATACGATATTCCAACTGCTGAATACGAAGTATTTAACGATTTGGATGCCGCACTTAAATATCTTGATACCGCACCAATCCCCACAGTTATTAAGGCGGACGGTTTAGCACTTGGCAAGGGTGTAATTATTGCTCAAACACGCGAAGACGCAAAGGCTGCTGTTCGTTCAATGATGGAGGATAAAATCTTTGGCGAAAGTGGTAGCAATGTTGTTATTGAAGAATTTTTAACCGGTCCTGAAGTATCGGTTCTTTCCTTTACTGACGGTAAAACCGTTGTACCTATGGTTTCTTCAATGGACCATAAGCGTGCATTAGACGGCGACAAGGGACTTAACACTGGCGGTATGGGTACAATTGCCCCCAACCCCTACTATACCGACGCTATTGCCGCTGAATGTATGGAAAAAATATTTATTCCTACAATTAATGCAATGAACAGCGAAAACCGCACCTTTAAGGGCTGCCTTTACTTTGGCTTAATGCTTACACCAAATGGTCCTAAGGTTATTGAATACAACTGCCGCTTCGGTGACCCTGAAACTCAGGTTGTACTTCCCCTTTTAGAAAGTGACCTTTTAGAAGTTATGAAAGCAACCACAAACGGCACTTTAGCTGACTGTCAAGTTAAATTTAAAACTGGTGCCGCCGCTTGTGTTGTTATGGCATCAACCGGCTATCCCCAAAAGTATGATAGCGGCTTTGATTTGGTTATTGACAGCACAGTTGAAGACAGTGTTTACGTTGCAGGTGCAAAATCGGTTGACGGTGTATTAAAAACTGCAGGCGGTCGTGTGCTTGGCGTTACTGCAACTGCCGATACCTTGCCTGAAGCACTTGAAAAGGCTTATGAAAAGGTAAACCTTGTTAAATTTGAAAATGCATTTTACCGTAAGGATATTGGCAAAAAAGCTTTGGAGGTTAAATAAATGGTATATCGCATTTATGTTGAAAAGAAAAAAGAACTTGCAAACGAAGCAAAAGGTCTTTTAGGTAATATTAACGGTCTTTTACAAATCAAAACCGTTACCGACGTTCGTGTTATAAACCGTTATGACGTTGAAAACATTGAAAAAGATTTGTTCGATTATTCCGTTAATACCGTTTTTTCCGAACCTCAGCTTGATATTGCAACAACTGAAATTGATACAAACGGTGCATACGTTTTTGCTACCGAATTTTTACCCGGTCAGTATGACCAACGTGCTGACAGCGCTGCTCAATGTATTCAAATTATTTCTCAAAAGGAACGCCCCACAGTAAAAACTGCAAAAATTTACTGTATTTATGGCGAACTTACCGAAGAAGATATTGCCGCAATTAAAAAATACGTTATCAACCCCGTTGAAGCACGCGAAGCAACTTTAGAGCTTCCCGCAACCTTAAAGGTTGATTATGATATCCCTACCACAGTTGAAACACTTGAAGGCTTTATTGACCTTGACAAAGACGGTCTTGCTGATTTTGTTAAAAATTATGGCTTGGCAATGGACACTGACGATATTGCTTTTTGTCAGGAATATTTTAAATCTGAAAAACGCAATCCCACCATTACCGAAATTCGTATGATTGACACCTATTGGTCCGACCACTGCCGTCATACTACCTTCTTAACTAACATTGATAATGTTGTTTTTGAAGATGAGCTTTTACAAAAAACATACAACGAATATCTTGAAGTTCGTAAAAACCTTGGCCGTACAAAGCCAATTTGCCTTATGGATTTGGCAACAATTGCTGTTCGTCAATTAAAGAAGGACGGCAAGCTGAATAAGTTAGACGAATCCGAAGAAATTAATGCTTGTACCGTTAAAATTGACGTCGAGGTTGACGGTGTTACTGAAAAGTGGTTATTGTTATTTAAAAACGAAACCCACAACCACCCAACCGAAATTGAACCCTTTGGTGGTGCGGCAACCTGTATTGGTGGTGCTATTCGTGACCCGCTTTCAGGTAGAAGCTATGTTTACGGCGCAATGCGTGTTACAGGCGCTGCTAACCCCTTAAAGCCTGTTAAACAAACAATGGCCGGTAAGCTTCCCCAAAGAAAAATCGTTACTACCGCAGCTGACGGTTATTCCTCATACGGTAACCAAATCGGCTTGGCAACAGGTATTGTTGATGAAATCTATCACGACGGTTATGCCGCAAAGCGTATGGAAATCGGCGCTGTTGTTGCGGCTGCTCCCGAAGAAAACGTTCGTCGTGAATGTCCCGAAGCAGGCGATGTTGTAATCTTGCTTGGTGGTTCTACAGGTCGTGACGGTTGCGGTGGTGCTACCGGTTCTTCAAAATCACACACACTTGAATCACTTGAAAGCTGTGGCGCCGAAGTTCAAAAAGGTAATGCGCCTGAAGAACGTAAGCTTCAACGCTTGTTCCGTAATCCCGTTGCTACTAAAATGATTAAACGCTGTAACGACTTTGGTGCAGGCGGTGTTTCGGTTGCTATTGGTGAGCTTGCCGACGGTTTAGAGATTAACCTTAACGCTGTTCCCAAAAAGTACGAAGGTCTTGACGGTACCGAGCTTGCCATTTCGGAATCACAAGAAAGAATGGCTGTTGTAATTGAAAAAGAAAATATTGACGCCTTCCTAAAGCTTGCTGAAAGCGAAAACCTTCAAGCTGTTGTAGTTGCAACTGTTACTGCTGAGCCTCGCCTTCGTATGAATTGGAACGGTAACACTATCGTTGACATCAGCCGTGAATTCTTAAATTCAAACGGTGCTGAAAAGCACATTACAATCACTCCCGCCAAGTGTGAACTTATGCCTAAGGCTGCTGTTGGCTCGTTTACTGAAGCATATAAAGCAATTGCTGACGACCTTAACATTTGTTCAAAGCGTGGTCTTTCTGAACAGTTTGACTCTACAATCGGTGCAGGCACCGTGCTTATGCCTTTCGGTGGTAAAAATCAGTTGACTCCTATTCAGGCAATGGTACAAAAAATTAGTGTTGAACAAAAGCACACTAACGACTGTTCACTTATGGCTTGGGGCTACAATCCCTTTATCGCTGAACAAAGCCCTTATCACAGCGCTTATTTAGCCGTTGTTGAATCGGTTGCAAAGCTTGTTGCAACTGGTGCTGAATTTAAAGACGTTTACCTTACCTTCCAAGAATATTTTGAACGTCTTGGTAAGGACGGCAAACGTTGGGGCAAGCCCTTGTCCGCACTTTTAGGCGCCTTTAAAGCACAAATGAACCTAGGTATTGGCTCTATCGGCGGTAAGGATTCTATGAGTGGTTCTTTTGAAGATTTAGACGTTCCCCCTACCCTTGTTTCTTTTGCTGTTACAACCGATAAGGTTGATAACATTATTTCACCCGAATTCAAAAATGCAGGCAATAAGGTTTATCTTATTTGCCCAATTTATGATGAAAACAACCTTCCCGATACTGATTCATTGCTTTCAGTATTTAGTCGTGTAACAAAGCTTATGCGTGAAGGCAAGGTTAAAGCCGCTTACACCCCAACTATTGGCGGTATTGCAGAAGCAGTAATGAAAATGACCTTTGGTAACGGTTTTGGCTTTAAGTATAACGGTGACCTTTCTAAAGAAGCTATTTTCGATTATTCTTACGGCTCATTCATTTTAGAATGTACCGAAGAAATCGACGGCATTTTAGTTGGTGAAGTTACAAACGATGGTATGCTTTCATATAATGATGAAGCCGTTAATATTAACGAACTTTTGGGCATTTATGAAGACAAGCTTGAAAGCGTTTTCAAGTGCAATATCCAAAACACAGGCAAAAACATTGTTAATTTCGAATATAAGGCCAACGAATATGCAGCACCTGCTATTAAAGTTGCAAAGCCCAAGGTGCTTATTCCTGTATTCCC
>JAZKZS010000046.1:0-14582 GCA_045612765.1 Acutalibacteraceae bacterium | reverse complement strand
GGTTTATCGGTGAGAGTGATTTGTCAAAAGCGCCCCTTGTGTAAAGGGGAGAGGGCCGCGCGTATGCGTGGCGAGGGGATTGTTTTATCATTACAAAACATAACAAATAACATGTTTTTTATTTTTTACAATCCCTCAGTCTTTTTGCTTTGCAAAAATCCAGCTTCCTTTACACAAGGGAGCCTTTTGTTTTTACAATTCCGTCCGCCCGCTAAACTATAATTTGAAAGGTAAAAATATGCCGAAAATAATAAAAATTGATGATATAAACGCACCCGAGCTTAAGGTGTATGCCCGACTTACCGAATCGCAACTTAAAAATAACGAAGGGATATTTGTTGCCGAAAGCGTAAAGGTTATTAAGGTTGCGCTGGATAAAGGTCTTGTTCCGATTAGCTTTTTAATGGAAGAAAGGCAAATTGACGGTATTGGCAAGGAACTTATTGACCGTTGCCCCGACGTGCCGATTTATACCGCACCGCGCGAGGTTTTAAGTCGACTTACAGGCTTCGAACTAACACGTGGTTTGCTTTGCGCAATGAAGCGCCCCGAAAATATCGACCTTGAAACTGCCCTTAAAAATGCGAAAAGGGTTGCGGTGCTTGAAAGGTTAAGCGATGCTATGAACGTTGGCGCAATTTTTCGTAGTGCCGCTGCATTAGGGATAGACGCGGTCTTGCTTTTTAACAACTGCAGCGAGCCGTTTAACCGCCGCACCGTGCGGGTTAGTATGGGTAGCATTTTCCTAATTCCGTGGGCGTTTTTTGATAAAGAAAATTACCCACAGCCGAAAAATGCGGTGGAATTTTTAAAGCAAAACGGCTTTAAAACCGCTGCCTTGGCTTTAAGGGAAGATACAATAAATATCAATGACCAAGCGCTGAAAAACAGCGAAAAGTTAGCGCTTTTCTTGGGCGCCGAGGGTGACGGCTTAAGCGATGAAACAATAAACTCGTGCGATTATACCGTAAAGATACCGATGTACCACGATGTCGATTCCCTAAACGTTGCCGCCGCAGCGGCAGTTGCTTTTTGGGAGATTGGGAAGAAATAATTCGGAATTCGTAATAAGTAATTCGAAATTATAAAAAAGACAGAAAAAGACAGGGGACGGTTCTCTATCTTTGCGACACATAAATTTAGACGGTGCTAATTAGCACCGTCTTTTAGTTTACACTGTGTACCATCGTGTTTAATTTCGTAGTTTTCTTTATAAATCAAATCTTCAATAAATACGAATTCATACCCCTCGTCTTTTAGGCATTTTAGGATGGTCGGGAGTGCTGCGGGGGTGTGGTCGGCATCGTTATGGAAAAGGACGATACTGCCGTTTTTAACCTTGCTAGTTACTCGTTTACAAATACTGTCGGAGGTGGCGTGTGATTTCCAGTCAAGACTGTCCACGTCCCATTGAATTGTGAACATATTAAGCGATTCGACCGTTTCAACCACTGCATTATCATAATCGCCATAGGGCACACGTATAAGGGTGGGGCAGCGGCCGGTTACCGCTTTAATTTTGTTGTTACAGCTTTCAATTTCGTTTATCATTTGCTCACGTGAAAGCTGTGTCATATACGGGTGGGTGTTACTGTGGTTTTCAATTCTATGACCTGCATCCGAAAGTGCCTTTACCGATTCGGGATATTTATCCACCCAGGCGCCAACCACAAAAAAGGTAGCGGGTACGTTATATTCTTTTAAAATATCGATAAGTGTTTGTGTGTCATCATTACCCCAGGCGGCATCAAAGCTAATCGCCACTTGTTTTTTGTCGGTCTTAACGCAATAAATCGGCAGTTTGCGGTTTTGACTTGCCAAAATGCTGACTGACCCCGTAACCAACACAACCGTGGCAACAATAACACAAATTGCAAGCATTATATGTTGCCGTTTAATAATTAAAAATTTCATAAAAATGCACCCTTTCATAAATAGATATGAAGGGGTGCTTGGGCATTATACTATATTAAATTATAGTTTGTAGGGCAAGCCTTCCCCTTGAGGGGAAGGGGGACCGCTTGCGGTGGATGAGGTGTAATTTGCAGTAATTGAACGGTTTTCCACCCCAACTGCCTCGTATACTCGGCACCTTCCCCTCAAGGGGAAGGCATAGATAAACCCCAATTTAATTAACACAGTGAAAAAACAAAAAAGGGAGGCGATTCGCCTCCCTTTAAAATTTAAATATCAATTCCAAGCCTTATGGTCAGACTTTACAACCCTAAAGCTTTTGCGGCGAAAATATGCTTTTATCTTGCGTTCAAATGCGATAAGGCGTTGTTCGTTAAAAATGCCCCAAACAAGACCGCCGACAAGCAAGAATTCGAAAATAGTATTTAAAATATCAGTAAATGTCATTTTTAATCCCTCCCGAACATTTGTTCGTTATCTGTATTATAACGCTAAAAAACACTTTTGTCAAGCATTTTTTAAAATTTTTTCTTTCGTTATGGTTATTATATTACAAGTTAGGGGATATTTTTGGTACACAAACTACCGCTTTTGGTATTTTATTGGGTAAAAAAGGAATTGCGAAAAAATTAATTGACAAATTATGCCGTATAGGTCATAATGGAAATATTAAAGCAATTACTATATTTTTAATATATAAATCAAAAGGTAATTTTATGAAAAAATATTCAATTTGCGGGTTAAATGTTTTAATGGATGCCGGCGCAATTACCGCCCGTCATGCCGAAAAGTATTTAACCGATACCGATTTTGAAAACGCCGATATTACGGTTTGTGTTTCACAGGATGAAATAAGTCGATATTCTGCCCGTAATAGAACACCTGATGAAATTTCGGCCTATATGGTTGAAGGTGGCAGTTTTTACCGTCAGCTTTTAAATTTCGACGGTGTGTTTTTGCACGCCTCGGCAGTTGTGTACGACGGTAGAGCTTATTTATTTTCGGCACCGTGCGGTACGGGTAAATCCACCCATACGTCTCTCTGGCTTGAGCTTTTGGGTGACAAGGCATATATTTTAAACGACGACAAGCCTGCTATTCGTGTTTTAGAAAATGGTATTTTTGCTTATGGCACACCCTTTAGCGGCAAGCATGACATAAGCTCACCGACAGAGGTTGAGCTTGGCGGTATTTGCTTTATAAGCCGTGGTGAAGTGGATAAGATTTCACCTATGAACAAGCTTGATGCGGTATTTAAAATGTATCATGCATCACTTCGCAGGATTGATGAAGCCCAGCTTGATAAGGAGCTTGCAATTTTACAAAAAATTGCAAAGGATATTCCAATTTATTATATGGAGTGTACCCCTACCCTTAACGCTGCAAAAACAGCGGTTGAAGTAATGACTAAAGGAGAATAAGTTATGAAACGCAATGAAAATTACGTAGTAAAAGAATTAATGGGTGAGTTTGTATTAGTTCCGCTCGGACAAGCCGCTATTGATTTTAACGGTGTTATTACTTTAAACGAAACTGCAAAATTTATGTGGGAAGCGGCCGAGGGGGATTTCACCTCTGCTGACCTTGAAGAAGCGCTAATCAAAAAATATGAAATTGATAGCCAAACCGCAAAAATGGCAACCGAAAGATTTATTAACACCTTGAAAGAGGAAGGCTGCATTGAATAAAAAACATATTTCTATGGCAGAGCTTTATCCCGTAATGGCGGACAAAATTGCAAACGGTGGCGAGGTTACCTTTTGTGTTTCGGGGCTAAGCATGCAGCCTATGGTGTATCATCACAGGGATACGGTTACCATAAAAAAACACAACGGCAAGCTTAAAAAATATGACCTTCCGTTTTACCGCCGTGACGACGGCCGCTTTATTTTGCACCGTGTAATTAAGCTTCAAAAAGACGGGAATTACACCTGTCGTGGTGACAACCAATGGGAAAAGGAATATAACGTTCGTGATGACCAAATAATTGGCGTTGTTACTGCCTTTAGCCGTAACGGCAAGGTAGTAGAGGTTAGCAAAAGTAAAGGCTATAAGCTTTACTGCCATATTTGGCCTTGGGTGCATTTTTTAAAGCCTTTTTATAAATATTTTCTAAAATTTAAAAGTATATTTTCTAAAAAGTAGGGAGAAGATTCAGCTTGTTTTGGGTCTTCTCTTTTTTGTTGCAAAAACACCTTAAAAATTTAATGATTATTAATAAAATAATTTTAAAAAAGCCTTTATTTTTATGGGGATATATGTTATAATTTACTGTGAATGATTATATATAAATTTGCGTATTAAGGGAGGGTTGAAAATGCTTAAAAAAATAGCGGTATCGCTTGTTTTAACAGCGCTTATATTATCGCTTTGCGGTTGTGATTTTGTTAAAACAGATATGGCCGAGTTGTTTTCACCACCTACACTTACGGGTGACTTTAAATACATTTCAAAGGTTATTGATAAAACGGCGGGCAGTGACTATACCCTTAAATATCCCGTTAGGGGTGAACACCGTTCGGCTGTGGTGCAATATGACATTAACGGTGACGGCAAAAACGAAGCCTTTGCTTTTTACAGCAAAACCGATGGTGAAGTTACCACAATGACGGTTCAGCTTATTCGTGATAAGGATGGCGAATGGGTTGACGGCGGCACACAAACAATTGTGGCGTCAGGTGTGGATATGGTGCAATTTTGTGACCTTGACGACAACGGCACAAGTGAAATTTTGGTTGGCTGGCAGGTATACGGCACAAGCGAAATGCAGTTGGCGGTTTACGGTTATAGCGACAACACCTTTGTTCAACGCCTTTTGCAAAGATACACTACCTTTATAACCTGTGATTTAAACGGTGACGAAAAAAGCAGTGTTTTAATTATTGATATTAACACCGCCGAACAGCGTAACACCGCCGCACTTTATGCGCTTACCGAAAGCGGTGTAATTCAAACCGGTATATGTGAGCTTGACAGCAAGCTACAATCAATCGGCACCCCCATAATAGCTGAGCTTTCAAACGGTAGGTCGGCAATATATCTTGATGCTATCAAGGGCGTGGGCGCCGTTACCGAGGTGCTTATTGAAAACAAGGGCGGTATTACCAACCCACTTTTTGATTTTGAAACACGTGAAAATATTCGCACCTTGCGTTCTTCAAGCTATCCCGTAACCGATATTAACGGTGACGGCATTTTGGAAATTCCCGTTCAGGAAAACGTGCCTTCGGTTGCAGGCGATGCCTTGGCCGAAAAGCTTTACCTTACAAACTGGTGTTCCTTCGACGGTGAAAATCTTACGGTACAAACCACCACAATGATAAACGTTTTGGACGGGTATTACTTTACAATACCGTCAAAATGGCGTAACCGTATTGCAATTTTTAAGGATACTGAAAACCGCATACGTGAAATATACCTTTACGATTATAAAGACGCACTTATAGGTGAAAGTCTTATTTGTATTCGCGCTTTCAGTAAAAAGGATTGGGACAGCGGCAAATATAAAGACCTTCGTATGAATGAAATTGCCCGTCGTGATAATACGGTTTTTGCTTATAAATTGAACGATGCAATAATTGAAATGGGCATTACACATAATGACGTTGCAAAAGCCTTTGTGCTTTATTGATAGGAGTTGATTTTAGTGAAACGAATTATGATTGTTGAAGACGAAGCCGCCATTCGTGAGTTTGAAGCTATAAATTTAAGGCGTGTTGGCTACACGGTAGTTGAGGCAGGCTCGGCTGAAGAGGCGCTTGATATTTTTGATAATGACATTGACGGGTTTGATATTGCACTTTTGGATATATCGATGCCTGGTATGGACGGTTTTACACTTTGTAAGGAGCTTCGCCGCCGCACCGAAACCTTGGGTATCATAATGCTCACTGCACGTACACAGGAAATGGATAAAATCACAGGGCTTATGAACGGTGCTGACGACTATATTACAAAGCCATTCAGCCCGACCGAGCTTTTAGCCCGTGTCGATTCGCTTTACCGCAGGGTTGAAATGTATGCGCCTAAAGCACCTGCCCCCGCTGATGATATTACTTTAGGTGAATTTTGTCTTAACCTCCGCAAGCGTACCTTGCTTAAAAATGATAAAAACATTGAGCTTACACAGGTTGAGTTTCAAATGATTGAATATTTCTTCACAAACCCTGACATTGCGCTCGGTCGTACCGATATTTTAAACAAGGTTTGGGGCAGCAATTATTTTGGTGAAGAAAAAATTGTTGACGTTAATGTTAGACGCCTTCGTATGAAGGTTGAAGATGACCCCGCAAACCCAACAAGACTTGTTACTGTTTGGGGTATGGGATATAAATGGAACACACATTGAGCTAAAATGTAAATTAACATAAGGAAAGGAGAAGTCAAATTGAATTTAGAAATTAAATTTAAAAGCATAACGCTAAAATGGTTTTTAAATATATTTTTAGTTATTGCGTTTGTAATTTGTACTGCGGCAATTGGCTTCTCGGTTCTTTACAATGCGCTTTATACCTCGCAAATGCAGTCGCTTGGCGACGATTACGCTTACGAATTTAAATCGCTTGAATCGGTAACCCCAAAAACCTTTAACGATACCGCAATTACAATGGTTGAAGGCTTTGGCTTTAAGGATAAAATCGCCGTTCAGGTTACCGATAAAAACGGTAAGGTAGTTGCCACAACCACAGGCTTTCCTACCGAAATTCAGGATATACCCGAATATGATTTGGTTATAAGCAGTGGCAAATCACAGTCCTTTAGGGGCAAAACTGCTGACGGCGAATCAATTATGGCGGTAACCACCCCCATTTTTGACGGTGAAGGTAATCTGCTTGGCACTTACCGTTGGTCAACCTCAATGAGTGAAGCCTATAAAGCAATTTACAGTGTTATAAGCATTATTGTTTTGGCTTGCTTTGCGGTGCTGTTGTTTAGTTGTTTTTCGGGTCTTTTCTTTGTAAAGTCAATTGTAAGACCAATTCGTGACGTAAGTAACATTGCCCGTAAAATTGCAATGGGCAATTTTGAAGAACGTATTGAAATTAACAAAAACGACGAAATAGGCGAGCTTTGCGACACTATTAACTATATGGCGTCGGAATTAAGCCAAGCCCAAAATATGAAAAACGACTTTATTTCGTCGGTATCGCACGAGCTTCGCACACCGCTTACCGCTATACGTGGTTGGGGCGAAACCGCAAAAATGTCACTTGGTATGGATGAAGAGCTTGTACGCCGTGGGCTTGATGTGGTGTTAAGTGAATCTGACCGTCTTTCAAGCCTTGTTGAAGAACTTTTAGATTTTTCAAGAATGGAAACAGGCCGTTTATCCCTTACAAGTCAGCCTATAAACGTTACCGATATTTTGGGTGATGCGGTTGATATGTATACCGAGCTTGCCAAAAAACAGGAAATCGAGCTGGTTTATACCAATCCCTATAACGAATTAATAGTTATGGGTGACCGTGACCGCTTAAAGCAGGTATTTATTAATATTATTGATAATGCGGTTAAGTATACCATTGGCGCAGGTCAGGTTTTGGTTGGCACCGATGTGGAAGAGGCTTGTGTACGCATTACCGTTACCGATACGGGCGTTGGTATTCCCGCACAGGACCTTGACCGTGTTAAAGAAAAATTTTACAAAGCAAATAAAACCGTGCGCGGCTCGGGCATTGGTCTTGCCGTGGCGGATGAAATTATAAAACAAATGAACGGACTTTTGTTTATTGAAAGTACCGAAAACGTCGGCACTAAGGTTACTATCGTATTGCCGATTTATGAAGAAGAAACTACACCTTTAGAAGAAGGAAATATTGATGGCTAATAAATACACCTCTATCGGCGGTCAGGCTTTAATTGAAGGAATTATGATGAAAAGTCCTGAAAAAACCGCAATTGCAGTGCGCACCCCCGACAAAAGCATTAATATAAGCTATATGAACGGTAAAAGTGTGCGTGAAAAATATAAAATTTTAGCGCTTCCTATTGTGCGCGGTGTTGTCGGCTTTGTTGAATCAATGCTTCAAGGCTATAAGGCGCTCTCCCTTTCGGCTGAAAAGTCGGGCTTTGCCGAAGAAGAAACCGATATACCAAAAACCGAAGAACAAAAGAAAAAAGATAGTCAATTTTTAAATATTGTAATGGTTATTGGCGCTGTTTTGGGCGTGTTATTATCGCTTGGCCTTTTTATGTACCTGCCTCGCCTTTGTGTAAGTGGTTTAGAATTACTTATAGGCGGCGATATTACCTCCACAATTTTACGTTCGGTTATTGAACAGGCAATAAAAATGACCATTTTCGTTGGTTACGTTATGCTTGTGTCACTTATGAAGGACATTAAACGTGTTTATATGTACCACGGGGCCGAGCATAAAACAATTTTTTGTTATGAAAAGGGCTTGGACTTAACGGTTGAAAACGTGCGACAGCAAAAACGCTTCCACCCACGCTGTGGCACTTCGTTTATGATTTTAATGATACTTGTAAGTATTGTTTTATCTATTATTTTACAGGCAACCTTTAAAAACATTTACGACAATGCATTGGTTTGGACAATTGCCAAGGTTTTGATGGTGCCTCTTACCTGTGGTATTGGCTTTGAGGTGTTAAAATTCTGCGGTAGGTTTGATAATATTATTACCCGTATAATTTCGGCGCCTGGTATGTGGTTACAGCGTGTTACCACTAAAGAGCCTACCGACGATATGATAGAAATTGCGATTGCGGCACTTAAAGCGTGCGAGCCCGAAGTGCCCGACGTTGACCGCACGGGGTGCTGTAATGACAATATTTGAAGCATACAATAACACTAAAAAACGTCTTGCCGCTGCCGGAATTGAGGACAGCGTTTTTGAAGCAAAGGCAATTATCCGTCACATAACAGGGCTTTCAAATAACGAGATTTTAACCTGTTATATGAACACTTTGACCGAATTTCAAGAAAACAACCTAACCGCAATTTTAAGGCAACGTGAAATTCGTTACCCACTTCAGTATATACTTGGTAATTGGGGCTTTTATAAATATAAATTTAACGTAGGCGTTGGGGTGCTTATTCCTCGAAGCGATACCGAAATTTTGGTTGAAACCGTAAGCAAATTTTTAAAGGATAGACAAAACCCACAGGTGCTTGACTTGTGTGCGGGTAGTGGTTGTATAGGTATTTCACTTGCTAAGGATTATCCCGACGGTGCAGTGGTTATGGTGGAAAAATTCGAAGAAGCCGCACGTTATATTAAGCAAAATATTGAGCTAAACCAAGCGTATAACACACTGCTTTTAATGGGCGACGTGTTAGAGGGGGACGGCAGCGGCGAATATGATTTAATTGTTTCAAACCCGCCCTATATACCTGAAACCGAGCTGTCATATATGAACGCCGAAACCAAGTTCGAGCCTGAAACCGCTCTTATGTGCGTCGGTGACGGACTTGAATTTTACCGTGTAATAAGCGAAAAATATAAAACCTCGCTTAAAGACGGCGGTATGCTGGCCTTTGAGGTTGGCTTTAAACAAGCCGAAGCGGTTTGCAATATTTTAAAGCAAAACGGCTATAAGGATATAAAAACAGTTAAAGACTATAACGGCATAAATCGTGTGGTTTGTGCACTAAAATAAACGGAGGATAACTAAAATGGCAAAAGCAAGTACAATAAAGCCTGTTGTTAAAGCAGTTGAAAACGACGAAAAGCAAAAGGCTTTAAAAACTGCGATGGACCAAATTGAAAAGCAATTTGGTAAGGGTGCGGTTATGCGCCTTGGTGAAAACCAGTCAATGAACGTTGAACACATTAAAACAGGCTCGCTTATGTTGGATATTGCGCTTGGTATTGGCGGTATTCCAAAGGGCCGTATAGTTGAAATTTACGGACCTGAATCTTCAGGTAAAACCACAGTTGCGCTTCATTGTGTTGCCGAAGCACAAAAGGCAGGCGGTACAGCGGCATTTATCGATGTTGAACACGCACTTGACCCTGTTTATGCCGCAAATTTGGGTGTTGATATTGACTCACTTTTGGTTTCACAGCCCGACTCAGGCGAACAGGCACTTGAAATTGCCGACGCTTTAGTGCGTTCAGGCGCAATTGATATTATTGTTATTGACTCGGTAGCGGCTTTGGTTACCCGTGCCGAAATTGAAGGCGAAATGGGCGACAACCACGTTGGTCAGTTGGCACGTCTTATGTCACAGGCGTTAAGAAAGCTAACCGGTAGCCTTTCAAAAGCAAACTGCGCCGCAATTTTCATCAACCAATTACGTGAAAAAATCGGCGTTATGTACGGCAACCCCGAAGTTACCACAGGCGGCCGTGCGCTTAAGTTCTATTCATCAGTTCGCATTGACGTTCGTAAGGGCGAGCCCATTAAGGACGGCAGTGATATAGTTGGTGTTCACACCAAGGCAAAAATTGTTAAAAACAAGGTTGCGCCACCCTTTAAAACTGCCGAATTTGACATTATGTACGGTAAGGGCATTTGCCACACAGGTGAAATTGTTGATGCAGGTGTTGAAACCGGTATTATTAAAAAGTCGGGCGCTTGGTTCTATTACGGTGAAACCCGTTTGGGTCAGGGTCGTGACAACGTTAAGAAATTGTTTGAGGATAATATCGAGCTTGCAGAAAAAATCGAGTCTGAAATTACCGCCGCCCTTTCTGAAAAGGCACAAAATATTACTGCGCCCGCAGTAGTAGACGATGACGAGGTTATTATGCCGACCGAGCCTATCGCCCGTCCACACAAGTCAATTGATATTGACATTGCAGTTGACGACTAATGCAAATTTTAAACATTCAAAAGGATAAGCTTCACCTTATGAAAATTTCCCTTTCAAACGGGGAAGAGGTTTTTATCGATAACGACGTTTGCCGTGATAATTACCTTAAAAAAGGTGACACACTAAATGAAGAAAAGCTTAACGATTTGGTTTTTCAGTCACAATTTGAAAGGGCAAAATCACGCGCGGTGTGGTATCTTGACCGTAAGGATCGCACAGCTAAGGATTTGTACAGTAAACTTTGCCTTGCGGGGTTTGACAAAAAAGCCGTTGCAAAGGTTATTGGCAGGCTAACAGAGGTTGGCCTTATTGACGACCGCCGCTTTGCCGAAAATTATGCCGCACGCCTAATGGACTGTAACGTATCCAAAAGGGAAGCCTTTGCAAAGATGCTTCAAAAGGGTGTTCCGTATGATATGGCAAAGGATGTTTTGGCAGAAAGTGAAACCGACGAAAACAAACAAATCGAAGCTTTAATAAACAAAAAGTACCGTACAAAGCTTATGGCTGACGGCGGCGTGCAAAAGGTTTATGCCGCACTAATACGGAAAGGCTTTTCGTTTGAGGCGGTAAAAACCGCATTAAAGAATTTTACAGAATTTGAGGATTAATATGTATAAGGTTAGTATGGTGTCGCTTGGTTGCCCTAAAAATCAGGTAGATGCCGAACAAATGCTTTACACTCTAAAAACTGCAGGGTTTGAGCTTACCTCCGCCGAAGCCGAGGCGGATGCAATTATAATTAATACCTGCGGTTTTATTGAATCTGCCAAGGCAGAAGCAATTGAAAATATTTTAGAAGCCGCAAAATATAAGGAAGACGGCAACTGTAAGGCCCTTATTGTTACGGGCTGCTTGGCTGAAAGGTACCAAAACGACGTTACCGAAGAAATCCCCGAGGTTGATGTTTGCGTTGGTATTGGCTCAAACGGTAAAATTGCCGAAATTGTAAAAAATGCTATTGACGGCAAGTGCGAAAATTCCTTTGGCGCTAAAGAGGATTTAGATTTAAACTCAAAACGAATTTTAGGTGGCTTTCCCTTTACGGCATACCTTAAAATAGCTGACGGCTGTAACAACTGCTGTACCTATTGTGCAATACCGAAAATTAGAGGTAAAATGCGTAGCCGCAAAATTGAGGACTGCGTTAATGAAGCGAAGGAGCTTGCCGCAAACGGTGTAAGGGAATTAATTGTTGTCGCACAAGACACCACTGCTTACGGCAGTGATATTTACGGCAAACCTATGCTTTCAGAGCTTTTGAAGGAGCTTTGTAAAATTGACGGTATTCATTGGATACGCACCTTATACACCTATCCCGATAAAATCGACGACGAATTTTTAGAGGTACTCGCAAGTGAGGAAAAGCTTGTTAAATATTTGGATATTCCAATTCAGCACGTGAACAGCGAAATTTTAAAGAGTATGAACCGCAAGGGTAACCGTGAGGATTTGGAAAGCCTTATTGCAAAAATTAGGGCAAAAATCCCCGAAATTACATTAAGAACAACCCTTATTACAGGCTTCCCCGGTGAAAGTGAGGAACAATTTGAAGAGCTTTGCGAATTTGTAAAGGAAACCCGCTTTGACCGACTTGGCTGTTTTGCATATTCACCCGAAGAGGACACAATAGCTGCCGAAATGCCAAACCAAATTGACGAGCAAACCAAGGTTTCACGCGCTGAAAACATTATGGAAATGCAAATGGACATAATGCGTGAAAAGAACGAGGAAAAAATTGAAACCGTGCTTGAGGTTATTATCGAAGGCTGGGACGATTATATTAAATGTTACTTTGGACGTACCGTTTGCGACGCGCCCGAGGTTGACGGCAAAATTTTCTTTATGTCAAGCCGTCCCCTTGTTATTGGTGACTTCGCAAAGGTTCAAATAAATGATTGTTTAGATTACGACTTGTTAGGAGAGTTAGCAGAATGAACACACCGAATAAATTAACACTCGCTCGCATGATAGCAACCCCAATTTTTATGGCAGTAATGCTTATTAACTTTGATTTTCATTATTTAATTTCATTGGTTTTATTTATTGCCGCTTCTTTAACCGATATGATTGACGGTAAAATGGCAAGAAAATATAATATGGTAACCGACTTTGGTAAGTTTATGGACCCCCTTGCCGATAAAATGTTGACAACCGCCGCTTATCTTGGTTTTATGTTTATTTACGGTGGCACACAGTACGCTTGGCACATTGTGGTTATTACCTTTATCGTGCTTTTCCGTGAATTTGCGGTTTCTTCAATCCGTTTGGTTGCAGTCACAGCAGGTGGTAAGGTTGTTGCCGCTAATATGTGGGGCAAGTGTAAAACCGTTAGCCAAATGGCAGGTATAATTCTTGCGTTGGCGGTTTATGCCGCAGACGAGATTTTCACCCTTCCCGGTGACGTTATCGTTATTGTTGACATTGCAATTGTTGTACTTTTCTGGATTTCTGCAATTCTTTGCGTTATTTCGGGCGCTATTTACATTTGGGGCGGCCGTGAATACATTAAAAATGCAAAATAATCAGTAGGTGATGTTTTGATTAAACGAATTATTGAAGACGTAAATGCCGTGCGCGACCGCGACCCTGCCGCTCGCAACTTTTGGGAAGTTTTCTTTCTTTACCCAGGCGTTAAGGCAATTCGTATGCACCGTGTTGCGCACTTTTACTATAAACACAATTTAAAATTTCTTGCACGATGGGTTTCACAGCGTGCAGTTAAAATAACGGGAATTGAAATTCACCCGGGCGCTACTATTGGCCGCCGCTTAGTTATTGACCACGGTGTTGGTATTGTTATTGGTGAAACCACCGAAATCGGCGACGACGTGCTTATTTATCAGGGTGTTACCCTTGGTGGTACAGGTAAAGACGTGGGTAAACGTCATCCAACCATTGGTAATAACGTTATGATAAGTGCGGGCGCTAAGGTGCTTGGTCCCTTTAAAATCGGCGATAATTCACGTGTTGCCGCAGGTGCTGTGGTACTTAGCGAGGTACCGCCAAATTCAACCGTTGTGGGTGTGCCCGCACGCGTTGTAAAGCAGGACGGCAAGCGTGTAGCCCTTGACCAAATTCATATTCCTGACCCCGTTAAGCAAAAAATGGATGCGTTGGAAGAACGTATCGCTTTGCTTGAAGCAGCTTTAAAGGAGAAAAAGTAATTATGAAAATTTTTAACACATTAACAAGACAAAAGGACGAATTCGTACCAATTAACGAAGGCGAGGTTAAAATCTACGCTTGCGGTCCTACCGTTTACAACTATATTCACATTGGTAATGCACGTCCCCTTTGCGTGTTCGACGTTTTGCGCCGTTATTTTGAATGGCGCGGCTATAAGGTAAACTTTGTTCAAAACTTTACCGATATTGACGATAAGCTTATTAATAAAGCAAATGCTGAAGGCATTACCGTACCCGAAGTGGCTGAACGCTTTATTGGCGAATTTTGGACCGACGCTAAGGGTCTTAACGTGCGTGAAGCAACCGTTCACCCCCGTGCTACCGATAACATTGCCGAAATTCAGGCAATTATTTCGACCTTGATGGAAAAGGGCTATGCTTACGAAGCAGCAGGTGACGTTTATTACCGTACTAAAAAGTTTAAAGAATACGGAAAGCTTTCACATCAACCCCTTGAAGATTTGGAAGCCGGCGCACGTATTGAAACAGGCGACATTAAGGAAGACCCCATGGATTTCTGCCTTTGGAAAGGCGCAAAACCGGGCGAGCCTTATTGGGAATCACCCTGGGGCAAGGGCAGACCGGGTTGGCATATTGAATGCTCGGCTATGGCTTGCCGTTACCTTGGCACCACTATTGACATTCACTGCGGCGGTTTAGACCTTACCTTCCCCCATCACGAAAACGAAATTGCACAAAGT
>JAZKZS010000045.1:0-2489 GCA_045612765.1 Acutalibacteraceae bacterium | reverse complement strand
AAAGAGGTATTCGTTCTGAAGATGTAATTGAGAGAAGCATAGCAAGAATACCGATGTACCAAGCACTCAATACCATTAAAATTGATACGAACGCCAAAACTGTGGCTGTGATTGCCAATGAGATAAAGCAGTTGTAATACTATCAAATTCCAATATGTCGAACAGATAAAAGCAGATGGTTTCCCATCTGCTTTTAATTTATCTGCAAGTTTGTTTGTCAAAATTGGGGTTGAATGCATAAAAGTTTTTACTGTTTAATCTATCGGTAGTTAAGCGTAACGCCTCACCGAAACGTTGGTAATGGGTAATTTCACGCTGACGAAGGAATTTTAGTGGTTCTAAAATATCAGGGTCATCAATAAGTCGGATAAGGTTATCATAGGTTACCCTTGCCTTTTGCTCGGCCGCTAGATCTTCGTGTAGGTCAGCTAAAACGTCGCCCTTGGACTGAATATATTCAGCACGCCAAGGAAGACCCGCCGCCGCTTGCGGATAAACCGATGCAGTGTGGTCTACAAAGTATTTGTCAAAGCCGCCTTGTTTAATTTCTTCGGGTGTCAAATCACGTGTTAACTGATGAACCATAGCGCACACCATTTCAAGATGCGCCAATTCCTCGGTACCGATATCTGTTAATATTCCTTTAACCTCGTCAAAGGGTTGACCGTAACGCTGGGTTAAATAACGCATTGAAGCTCCTAACTCACCGTCAGGTCCGCCATATTGGCTAATAATTATTTGCGCATATTTGGGATTGCGATTTTTAATGTTTACAGGATACTGTAATTTCTTTTCATATTGCCACATAAATTATACCTCCATATATTCCCAAGGCCATTTACCGTCAAGCCATTTCCAACAGCCGTTTGCTGTTACGTCATTAGTGGTTACGATATATTCGCCAAACTGTGATTCATATTCTTTTATAAGCTCTGCCCGTTTAAAACGGTAATCCTTTAAAAGTGTCATTGCTTTTTGGTTTGTAGGGTGGGTATCCAAAAACAATACAAGCTCGTGAATGGCAAAATCAAGAGCGTGTATTTTCTTTTTTAATTCATATTTGTTATTCATTTAAAATTGCCCCCATAATAAAACGGTTTTGTAATATTCGGGAAAAGTGAACCGTTTTCAAAGGCTTTTGCCTCGTCATAAACGTAATCAAGCGGTTGCATATTAACAAAAGCCATTGTTAAAACGTCCTGTGTTGATTGCATTTCGGGTGGATTGCAGGGATTTGTATCAAAACAAACCTGTGGTTTAGAAAGCATATCATCATTTATAACACGATTTGTGAAGTCATTAAAATTAAAAGTTTTTCTATCCAAAATTATTTCTCCTTTAAATTTTTGCTTGTCCCATAACAGTATATTTTGTTTTGCATGAATTGTTACTGAAAAATACTAAATAATATAGATAAATATAAAAAGTTTTTATTGTAAAATATTGACATTTAATGTATAATATCTATAAATGGGCGAAAATTTTTAATTCTATTAAAAACGACCAAAAATATAATTTTTTAGGCTTAAGGGAGGTGCCTGTAAAAATGTATGATTTAATTTTAGCAAAAGCATCCGACGTTATTAAAGACATTCCTGATTCACAGGTTGTTATTATTGGTGTTGGTACTGTTTTCGCAGGGCTTGTTTGCATTGTGCTTTTATGCAAAATCATCGGCTTGTTTTGTGGTAAAAACAAAAAAACCACCACAACCGCTGCTGCAGTTAAAGCCGCACCAAAAGTACAAGCTGCAGAACAGCCAATTGAAAACCGTCAACAAATTATTGCCGCAGTTTCTGCCGCTGTTGCTGAAGAACTTGGAACTGACGTTCCCGCTATAAGAATTTTATCGTTTAAAAAAATATAAGAAAAAGGTGTAAAAAATTATGAAAAAATATAATGTTACTGTAAACGGTACCGCATACGAAATTACTTTAGAGGTTGTAGACGCTGCTGACGTTAAGGCCGCTCCCGCACCCGCCGCTGCTCCTGTTGCTGCTCCCGCTCCTGTTGCAGCACCTGCACCCGTTGCTGCTGCACCCGCAGGTGGCGAAACTGTAAACAGCCCCATGCCCGGTACTATTCTTTCTATCAACGTTTCTAACGGTTCAGTTGTTAAGAAGGGCGACGTTTTAATGATTTTGGAAGCTATGAAAATGGAAAACGAAATTATGTCACCCTGTGATGGTACAATTGCTTCTGTAAACGTTAATTCTGGTGCTTCTGTTGAAACAGGTGCTGTTCTTTGCGTTATTGCATAATTCCCACATTTAAGGAGAATTTAATATGTTAGACGCAATAATTGAATTTTTAAAACAAACAGGCTTTTATTTGTTTGGTGCCGGCTTTTTAACTGAAGGCTGGAAATACGCCGTTATGATTACCATTTCGCTTGTACTTTTATATCTTGCAATTAAAAAGCAGTTTGAACCCTTACTTTTAATTGGTATTGCATTTGGTATGCTTCTTACCAATCTTCCGGGCGCAGG
>JAZKZS010000044.1:0-33860 GCA_045612765.1 Acutalibacteraceae bacterium | reverse complement strand
AGAATTTTATGCTTTTTATTGCTTCTTCTGTGGCTTTTTCGTTTGGGAAGTACAATACCTTGCATTGACCAACCGGATGTGGCAAATTGTCGTATATGCATTTAGCTGATTCGCCGTTTCTAAAATCGCATGATGATAATATAATTTTTGACATTGGTATATCACTCCTTTATCGCCAGTTTCGCCTTTGTATTACAAAGGCTTCGGGCAAAGCCCATACCCCTAAGGTCGCACTCGTCCAAAGGCTCCCTTGTGTAAAGGGAGCTGTCGCGTTAGCGACTGAGGGATTGTTTTCTAAAGCTGTTGAAATTTTTACAATCCCTCCGTCAGCCTTCGGCTGCCACCTCCCTTTACACAAGGGAGGCTTTTTGTTAGTCCTATTATAACATAAATCGGCAGAGAAAACAAGTTCTCTGCCGAAATTTATGTGCCGTGGACCGTCGAGGACGCCGGTCCCTACAATTTGCAAACTTCCTTATGAGAAGGAGCGTAACGGGTGTGCTTTTTGATTTTACAATCCTAGCTCTTGCTTAATTTCGGCAACGGCTTCACGTTCATCAAAGTGGTATTTAACACCCTTAATTTCTTGATAGGTTTCGTGTCCCTTACCCAAAAGCACAATAAAGTCGCCCTTTTGTGCATTTTCTATTGCATATTTAATGGCTTGTTTACGGTCGTCAATTTCGATATACTTACCGTTTGACCTTGCAAGACCGATTTTAATGTCGTTATTAATATCCCTAATTTCTTCATCACGGGGGTTGTCGCAGGTTAAAATGCAAAGATCTGCCATTGCGCCTGTAACCTCGCCCATATCGTAACGGCGAAGCTTTGAACGGTTACCGCCGCCACCGTAAACGCAAATCATACGGTTTGGTTTATATTCGGCAAGGGTGTTCATAACACTTTTTGTGCTAACCTCGTTATGTGCATAGTCGATAATAACCGAAAAATCGGGTGAACAGGGCACCAATTCTACCCTACCACGCACCTTAACCTTTAAAAGACCTTCGGCAATGGCGTTATTATCTATACCCAATATGTTACAAACATAAATTGTAACCAATGAATTATAAATTGAAAACATACCGGGGGTGTAAACGGTAAAATCTTTATTTACCGCACCGCTTGCGGTAAACTTCATACCCAAACGGCCGTTTCCTTTAATAAATTCAATATTTTGCGCCTTTAAATCAGCGTTTTTATTAATTGCAAAGGTTTTAACCTCGCAGGTGTGACCCTTTAAAATAGTTTCAAAGCTTTCATCGTCAAGGTTGGCAACCGCAGTTTTACAGTTTTTAAACAAAATGCTTTTCGAAGCGGCGTAATCGTCCATATCGGTGTGTTCGTTAGGACCGATATGGTCGGGTGAAAAGTTAGTAAACACGCCAATATCAAAGTTTATGCCTGCCACACGGTCATATTTAAGACCTTGTGAGGAAACTTCCATTACAACGTATTTGCAGCCGTTTTCAACCATTTGACGAAACAGCTTGTGAATTTCATAGCTTTCGGGGGTGGTATTTTTTGCGGGCAAGCTTTCGTCACCAATTAAAATACCCGTTGTGCCGATAAGACCTGTTTTATACCCTGCCGATTCAAGCACGCTTTTAACCATAAAGGTTGTGGTGGTTTTACCCTTTGTGCCTGTTAAACCAATGGTGACAAGCTCGTTTGCGGGATAGCCAAAATAAGCCGCCGACATAAAAGCAAGTGCGCGGCGGGTGTTTTTAACCTTAATAACCGCCATATTTTCAGGTATGCTGTCAACCGCTTTTTCAACAATAACAGCGGATGCGCCCTTTTCTACTGCTTGGTTTATAAAGCTGTGACCGTCAACGTTTGCACCCACAAGGCACACAAAAACGCTTTTTTCGGTAATTTTGCGTGAATCATAAACAAGGTCGGTTATTTCGGTGTTAAGGTCACCTTGCAAAACTTCATATTCAATATCTTTTAAAAGTTCTAAAAGAAGCATATTATTCTCCTATATGGCTTACATCAATTTCGCCTTCGAATACATTGTGGCTGGGGCCCGTCATAAACATTGTGTTTGTGGTTTCGTCCCAGTTGATGTCCAAAGGGCCGCCAATTTGCTCAACAGTTACGTGGCGGTCGCATCTGTTTGTTAAAACACCTGCTACAACAGCGGTGCAGCAGCCTGTACCACAACCGATTGTCTCCCCTGTGCCACGTTCCCATTCACGCATTTTTATGTAACTCGGGTTTACAAGCTGTGCAAAGGTTACGTTGGTTTTATTCACAAAAAGGTCGGTCATATTTTCAATTTCACGACCGTATTTTTGGACGTCTAAATCGTCAACATTGTCAACAAACATTGCAACGTGGGGGTTGCCCCAAGAAACCGCTGTGATATAAAAGGTTTTATCTAACACCTGTACGGGTTGTTCAATAAATTGTGAAAGTTCAGTATTTACAGGTATAACCTTTGTGTCAAGTCGGGGTGCACCGATATTAGCCTTAATATTCGCAACAAAGCCACGATTTTCATAAGGCATATTTTTTTCGCACTCCATTGGCGCACGGTTAGAAATCGTAAGCTCGACCTGTTGAATACCGCCAAGGGTTTCAATGGTGAGGTCGGTCTTGTCAGTAAAGCCGTGGTCGTAAACGTACTTGCTCATTGAACGAAGCGCATTACCGCACATTTCACCCTCGCTGCCGTCGGGGTTAAACATTCTCATTCTAAAATCCGCCACATCGGACGGGCAAATAAGCACCATACCGTCAGAGCCAATAGCAAAATGCCGGTTGCTTACAAACCTTGCAAGCTCCGGCAAATTGGGCAAAGACTGATGTATGGCGTCGATATAAACATAGTCGTTTCCAAACGCCTGCATCTTTGTAAATTTCATTTTATCACCTATGAATTCATTGCACGGTCAAGATCGGCAATAATATCGTCAGCATTTTCAATTCCAACCGAAAGTCTTAAGAAACAATCACTAATACCAAGTTCTTCCTTTAAGTGCTTTGGTGTGTCTTCATGAGTTTGGGTTGTGGGGTATGTGATAAGGGTTTCAGTACCGCCTAAACTTTCGGCGAACATTACCATATCAACACCCTTTAAAATCTTTTTAACGGTTTCGAAGCTGTCAACAGTAAAGGAAATCATACCGCCAAAGCCTGTAGTTTGCTTTTTGGTAACGGCATAATCACGATGGTCAGGGAATCCAACGTAATAAACCTTTTTAACTCTTTCCTGTGTGCGAAGCCAATGTGCAACCTTGTAAGCGTTTTCGTTGTGGCGTTCCATACGAAGATGTAAGGTCTTAATGCCACGAAGTAAAAGCCAGCTGTCCATAGGTGCTAACTGACTGCCGTGCGACTTCATATGAACACGGATTTTATTAACAATTTCCTCGTTATCCTTAACAACCACAATACCCGAAATAGTGTCGTTATGGCCGCCAAGATATTTGGTAGATGAATGTGTAACAATATCGGCACCAAGTGATAACGGCTTTTGGAAATAAGGTGTTAAGAAGGTGTTATCAACAACAGTTAAAGCACCGATTGCTTTTGCAATTTTTGAAAGCTCATAGATATCGGCAACCTTCATAACGGGGTTAGTGGGTGTTTCAATAAATATCATTTTAGTGCTTTCGGTAATGGCTGATTTTACAGCGTCCAAATCACTAAGGTCAACACTTGTGTGGCTAATGCCGTATTTACCGAAAACGTCATTAACAATACGGTGTGTACCGCCGTAAATATCGTCCGACATAATGATATGGTCGCCCGGATTTAAAAGCGAGAAAACCGAAAGGTTTGCAGCTTGTCCGCTAGAAAAGGCAAAGCCCTTAATACCACCCTCTAAAATAGCCATGGTACGTTCAAGCTCTTGTCTTGTGGGGTTTTCAAGGCGGCTGTAATCAAAGCCGGTAGAATTGCCAAGTTCGGGATGTCTAAAGGTAACCGACTGGAAAATAGGCATACTAACTGCACCTGTAAGTGGTTCGGTACCCAAAGCACCATGCACCGCTTTAGATTCAAAATGCAAATCTTCCTTTAGGCTGTATTCTTTATAATTACTAAAATTTTTCAAAGATTTCATCCTCCCGAAAAATGATATAATATGTCATATTAATTATTTTAACAAAACTAAATAATAAAGTCAAGATATACAGCTTTATTGTTGACAATATTGAATTATATATACAAAATAAGTTTAAAACAAAAATGCGGCAGAGCAAACGCTCTACCGCATTAATTTTTACATTGCTTTTACGTCGTCAAAAACTTCGGTAATTTCTTCAGCGGGTTTTTTGGTTAAAAGGCTAACCACTACAATTGCAACACACGCAACGATAAATGCGGGTAACAATTCGTAAATGTTAAGCACGGTGTCAGCAAACTGAACACGAATAACAAACTTCCAGAAGAATACCATTGCGCCGCCCGAAAGCATACCTGCAAATGCGCCCCAAAGGGTTGTGCGTTTCCAGAAAAGTGCAAACAAAATAACAGGGCCAAATGCAGCGCCAAAGCCTGCCCAAGCGAACGAAACAATATCAAATACCGAGCTTTCAGGGTTAAGCGCCAAGAAAATAGCGATAATCGAAATTAAAATAACCGAAATTCTCGCAAGCCAAACCGACTTCTTTTCGGAAAGCTTAACACCAAAGGTTTCTTGCACAAGGTTTTGTGAAATACTTGAAGCCGCAGCCAAAAGCTGTGAATCGGCAGTGGACATGGTAGAAGCCAAAATACCTGCAAGGATAATACCTGCCGCAAATGCAGGAATATAGCCGTATTCGCTTAAGAATTTTGAAATATCAACAATAATTGTTTCAGCCGCAGATGCGTTTGCATAGGTGGGAACAATACCCTTTTGCATAAGGCTGTAGCCAACAACACCGATTAATACTGCAACACCCATTGAAATTACAACCCAAACCGATGCAACACGTCTTGAAATTTTAAGCTTTTCCTTGTCTTCAATAGCCATAAAGCGAAGAAGAATGTGTGGCATACCAAAATAACCAAGACCCCAAGCAAGTGTTGAAACAACGGGAAGTGCGCCGTAAGACATTGTGCTGCCCGATGCAACGTCAAAGCCCTTGAACACGTCAAGATAGCCTTCTAAGGATGCAACGTTTGAAAATACGTTACCAAAGCCGCCAATTAAGCCTTCACCAAGACCAATAACGACAAACAAGGCAATAGTCATAACAATGCTTTGAATAAAGTCGGTAGTAGACGCCGCCAAAAAGCCCCCCAAGGTGCAGTAAACCATAATTACAATTGCTGATAAAACCATTGCTGTAACGTAATTCATACCAAAAAGTGAAGCAAAAAGCTTACCGCAAGCCGCAAAGCCTGAAGCGGTGTAAGGAATGAAGAATACAACGATTATAACAGCGGCAATTGTTGAAATAATATGCTTTTTATCACCAAAGCGTTTGCTGAAAAAGTCAGGCAATGTAAAGGCATCAACACGTTGGGTATAAGCCCTTAAACGCTTTGCAACAAAAAGCCAGTTAAGATATGTACCAATTGCAAGACCGATAGCAGTCCAGCTTGCTTCAGGCAAGCCGCACATTAAAGCAACAGCAGGAAGACCCATTAAAAGCCAACCCGACATGTCGGAAGCTTCGGCGCTCATGGCAGTAACGAAAGGACCTAGCTTTCTGCCACCAAGATAAAAATCGTCCGAGCTTTTGTTTTTCTTTGAAAATAGGGCGCCTATAACTACCATTCCAATAAGGTATATAACAATGGCAACCATAATTACAATTTGCGATGTGGTCATTTTATTCACCTGTTTTTTAAAAAATATTTATACTAGTATATCACATACGATTTAAAAAATCAACAAAAAATCACTTTTTCGCATTAAATCGACAAAGTGCACAACCTTTTTTATTTTATGTTATAAAAAATTAACCCTTTGCAAAGGTTCTTTGCTTTACAATTAAGGCCATTTCGTGATAAAATTTAAGCGAGGTGAAGCCAATGGCAAACATAAGCAAAAACATTAAGCAAATACGTATAAAAAATAATATGACACAGGAAGACCTTGCCGAAGCCTTGTTTGTAACACGACAAACCATTTCAAACTATGAAAACGGAAAATCAAACCCTGATATTGAAACCATACTTAAAATTGCTGATATATTTAAGGTGGATGCAAACACCGTAATTTACGGGCTACCTATTGAAGAAAACCAAAAGCGCAAGCGTAATTGGGCTATTGGATGTGGTATATTTCTTATTGTTTTATTGATTATAACCTTTGTAATTGACAAAATTTTCGAAGAATACACCGGCTTTTATCCGCCACCCGAAGTGATTTTAAAATTTTCATTATTCCCCTTTACCATCTTCGTTTGCGGTTTTTATACAATGCATATTATAGGGCTTTTCACCCCACTAAAGCCACTTGAAAATTTGCCCGCTAAAATTTTAAGAATTTTAGTGCTTATAATAACCTTACTATTAGCAATTCCATCATTATATTATGCGGCGGCAGAAAGCTATGCATTTATTCGTCAGTTAGGCTTCGATATTGTAAATATACGATGGCATTTATATTATAGTGTACTTAGAATACCCTTTGCCATAATTTTAAACCACAGCTATGTTTTTGGCATTTTAGGCGCTTTAAGCTGGCTTTTCGGCCTAATTTACCGCAACAAATAAATTTATGTATACCATTCAACCAAGCAATAAACTATAATTTAAAAAACCAAAAAACGCGGTATTTCTACCGCGTTTTTAATATTAATCTTCTACAATAACCGTGCCGTCTTCTTTAACGGTAATTTTCATACCGTCCTTAACATAATTTAAAAATTCGTCGCCAAGACAGTCAATAACCGGCATTGTGATTTGCGGTACCCAAACGTCCGCCAAAACTGCACCTGCAGCCGCAAGCGAGTCAATGTGGTTTGCAAAAAGCATACAAGCGGGGTTCTTTTCCATAGCGCAGGCGCAATAAAGCACCAAACCGCCTGTGGTTGAGCCTATTGTTTGGGGTAAACAAAGTGCCTTGTTAATCATAGGCTTGCCGTTAATATCGCTATTGTTTTGGTCGCCGCATTTAACCTCCTTGTCGCCAAACTGCAATGCCATTTGGAAGGATGCAAGTGTATTAAAGCCTTGTGTGGTAACAAGTGCTTCGGCACAAGCAGTACCGGGGGTAACAACTCTACCTTTAAATTCTCTCATTTTTATTTACCTCCCTTTGTAATAGCCGCTAAAATTTCATCATCGGTGTAATAACGCGCGCTTGTGTAGGTGCGAAGCTTGTTTGACGAGGTAATAACCGGCATTTTTTTGCAAAGCGGGTTGTTCATATACATTAAGGGACAGATATATGAAGTGATGACACCCGTTGCTTTAAGGCGGGCGGCATATTCGGTATTATTAAATGCTTCAAGCACCTTGGGTGCGGCGGTAAATACGGTAGGAATAACAACCTTTTTGTTGCCGCTTTCTTTAAGTCCTTTTTCAACCTTGTCGGTCCAGTCCTTAAGCTGCTGCAAACTCATGTGGGGGCAACCCATAAAGCAAAGCTTGGGCTTAGCATCAGGGTTTTTCCAAATTACAGGGTAATCATTTTTAACCCTTTCAAGTTCAGCGTCGTCGATAATATATTCTTTTGCATCGGCAACTATTAGGTTTTTGCCCATTTCCTTTGCTTCGGGGGTGAGGTTTTCAATGTGGTAAAGGCCAACTGCACCGTTTGAAGCGGTAGCGGCGCCGAAGTCCTTAAGATAGGTGCAGGCTTCGTCGTTAAGCTCGTCACCAATCCATTTATCAAGACCGATAACGTAAGGCACGTCTTCCATAACCTTCATACCGATAGCCGAGCCTAAAAGCTGTGCCTCTGGCTTTTTGGTGGTTTCAATCTTTACAACCCAAGTTGCCTTTCTGCCTTCGTCGGTTAAGAGACCAAAATAAGGCACGTAACCAACGATAGAGCCCATAATGTCCAAAATACCGCTGTTACGGTTGCAACGAGCACCTAAAACCGAGTTTGCATAAACAACGGCAGAGGATTCAGCCCAACTTAAAACGTCACCCTTTTTGGGTTTGTTGCCAACCTCGTCCATATAGCAGGCACAGGTAAAGGCATTTTCATCTATAAGACCAAGCTTTTTAAGCTGTTCTTCGTAAAAATCCTGCTTTGTGTACATAAAATTCTTAAAAACAAATTTTTGTAAGAAGTTAGCTGGTACATTGTCATCAAGCGGGCGGGGGTCAACCGAGAATTTTTGACCCGAAAATACATCAGCGTCTAAAATCTGTTGCATAAGGTCATAAACAGGGGACATAACCTTTAAACCAAAGGAGGTTACAAGGTGGTTGTATTTTGATGTAATAGGTACAAGCTTTTCGGCTTCAAAGGCGTCACCGTACATAACAAGGGTTTTCATAACCTTGGCTAGTGTTTCGCCTTTTTCACCGTTAAGTATCGCCTGTTGTTCAGGGGTAAGTAGCATAATGGAATTTCTCCTTTCGAATTATAGTTTATCGGGCGGTTGAAATGGTTGTACTTTTGGCTCCCTCTGGGAGGGAGCTGGATTTTTGCGTAGCAAAAAGACTGAGGGAGAGTGCATAAAAACGCGTTCTCCTTCCGTCAAAACCTTCGGTTTTGCCACCTTCCTCCCGGAGGAAGGCAAGGGTTTGTACAACAATTCCGAATTACGCATTACGAATTACGAATTGGGCGTTAGCTCGATAAACTTCCAATTTATATCCGTCGCGAAGCGACACCAAAATTATTCATTATTCATTTTTCATTCTTCATTTGTATGAAGCTTTATTAAAGCTTCATACACACGTCCCACGCGCCCCAAATAACAGTGCGTAGGTTGCCAACACTTGCTGCATCACCAATAACGTGAACCTTGCCGCCCTTTTTGGCAATAGGTGCGGGGTTATATCCAACCGACATAATAACGCTGTCGCAAGCAATATCAAAAGTTTTGCCGTCTTTATCGGTAACGGTTATACTGCCGTCGTTAATGGTGTTAAGCTTGGTTTCCAAATGAACGGGAACATTATTTGTCTTAAAGCAGTCACGCAAAAAGCTTGTGTTTGCAAGGCAGATACCCTTTGTTGTAATAAGGTCGTCCTGCATTTCAACAATAGTTGGCTTTTTGCCTTGTAGGAAAAGGTCATAAGCAATTTCACAGCCTGTAAGACCGCCGCCGATAATTGCAACCTTTTCGCCAACGGGCTTGTTGCCGAGTAAATAATCAACCGCTTCAACGGTGTTTTCAATATTCTTAATTGGAATATTTTTAGCCACAGCACCTGTTGCAACAATAATCTCGTCAGCATTAAGGGTTTTAACGTCCTTAATTTCGGTATTAAGCTTAATATCAATGGGATATTTCTTAATTTCACGGTTGTACCAAGCAATAAGGTCGCGGTCCTTTTCTTTGAAAGATGGAGCCGCTGCGGCAATAAACACACCGCCAAGTTTATCGGTCTTTTCGTAAAGGGTTACTTTGTGGCCGCGCTGAGCACAAACGATAGCGGCTACCATCCCGCCAATACCGCCACCGATGATGGCAATATTCTTAACTTTTTTAGCAGGGGTAAGCTTGTATTTATTCGACTGCATTGTCTTGGGGTTTAAGGCACAGCGTGCAAGACCCATTGTGTCGGTAAGGTCTTGGGTATTTGCGTGTCCTTTTGAGGATGAGAAGTTAAAGCAGCCTGCGTGACAGCAAATGCAAGGTTTAATATCTTCCAAACGGTCGTCAAGCATTTTTGTAATCCATTCAGGGTCAACAAGAAACTGACGTGCAACACCTACAGCATCAATTTTACCGTCGGCTACTGCCGCAGCACCGACGTCAGGCTCCATTCTACCTGCACAAACTACGGGAATATCAACAAACTTTTTAATGTGTGCAACGTCCTCAAGGTTGCAGTTTTGGGGCATATACATCGGCGGATGTGCCCAATACCACGAGTCGTAAGTACCGTTGTCAGCGTTAAGCATATCATAGCCTGCATCCTGTAAATATTTAGCGGCTTTTTCACTTTCCGCCATATTTCGACCAACTTCTACATAATCCTCACCCGGCATTGCGCCTTCGCAAAAGCCCTTCATTTTGCTTTCTACCGAATAGCGAAGCGATACTGGAAAGTCGTCGCCACATTCAGCCTTAATTGCCTTAACAATTTCAGCGGCAAAGCGGTAACGGTTTTCAAAGCTGCCGCCGTATTCGTCGGTACGCTTGTTGAAAAATTCAATTGCAAATTGGTCTAAAAGATAGCCTTCATGCACAGCGTGAACTTCAACACCGTCAACACCCGCCTTTTTGCAAAGTGCGGCGGTTTTAGCAAAAGCTTCAATAATTTCGTGAATTTGTTCCTTAGTCATTTCAGGGCAAATAATGTCGTGTGCCCAACGTGAAGGCTGTGCTGAAGGAGAAGCAAGCTCGTGGCTTGTGTCAATAATGGGTTTAACAAGCGCACGTGTAACCTTGTTTTTGTGTAGGGGGGCTACCAATTCGGTGATTGCCCAGCTTCTGCCCATACCTGCAGTCAACTGAACAAAAAGCTTTGCGCCTGACTTATGCACTTCGTCCATAAATTCCTTAAGGTCATCAAACATCTTGGGGTTTTGCCAAAGCCATTTGCCCCAAAAGGTATCACGCAAGGGTGCAATACCGGGGATAATAAGCCCAACGTTATTGTTGGCACGTTCTAAAAAGAATTTAGCGGCTTCTTTGTCAAAGTGACAACCGCCAAGCTCAAACCAACCGAAAAGCGAGGTGCCACCCATAGGGCAAAGCACAATACGGTTTTTAATTTCAACGTTACCAATTTTCCAAGGGGTTTGTAATGCTTCAAATTTTTGGTCCATTAAAACACTTCCTTATTTAGATATAATTTCATTGTAATATAATTTTGTTGAAAAATCAACAACCGCTGTAAAAAATTATTATTTTTAGCATATTTGGTTGACAAAAAAATTAATATTAATGTATAATACCATTCAAAAGGGGAGTATGTAATGAATTTTATTAGACGTGACCCCGTAAGGTCTATTATATTTTCACTTTTCAGTTGTGGAATATATCAACTTTATTGGATATTTTTTATTGTAAAGGAAAGCTTAACCTATACAAATAAGCGTGGTAATATTGCATTTGAAATTATACTTTCAATGCTGTTGCCGTTTGTGGGGCTGTACCTTGTTGAACGCAAATTTTCTGAAGGTTGCGCAAACCAAGGTATTGAACATACCGACCGGTCGGTTATTTATTTAATTTTAAGCATAATTCCTTTTGGTGTTTTGCTAGCGCTTGGTTTTATGCAGGCAGAACTAAATAAAATTAACGAAATTTTAGAAAGTTAGGGCAAAAATATGTTGGAAAAATTTTTAGATTGGCTTAGCAGTGCCGAAGCAATGAACTGGCTTATCGATTTAGTTACTTCGCTTGGCGGTAAGCTTTTATTGGGCATTTTAATTTTAACCGTTGGCTTGTTTTTTGTAAGAATAATTAAAAGGTTTATTCAAAAATCACACAAGCTTGACAAATTAGACCCAAGCCTTCGTTCATTTATTTTAAGCTTTGCAAGTATTGCTTTATATATTGTGTTATTTATAACACTTGCAATGGTTTTGGGTGTACCTGTTACCTCCTTTATTACGGTGCTTGCCACCTGTGGTGCGGCAATTGGTTTGGCGCTTCAAGGCTCGCTTTCAAACTTCGCGGGCGGTTTAATGATTTTGCTTTTCAAGCCCTTCAAGGTTGGCGATTATATTGAAACCTCGGGCGAGGGCGGTACCGTTTCGGAAATAACAGTGGTTTATACCGTGCTTTTAACACCCGACAATAAACAGATTACCATTCCTAACGGTTCAATTACAAATGCGGTAATTAAAAATTATTCCGCAAAGGACACCCGCCGTGTTGACTGGCTGTTTACCGCCGATTATTCTTGCGACAGCGACAAGGTAAAGGCAATTATTGAAAAGATTATTACCTCACACGAAAAGTCACTTAAAGACCCTGAAGCATTTGTTAAGGTTTCAAAATGTGCCGACAGTGCCGTTGAATATACCGCACGTGTTTGGGTAAACAGCAGTGATTATTGGACAGTTTATTTCGACGTTTTGGACGAGGTTAAAAAAGCCTTTCAGGAAAATGATATTACCATTCCCTATCCCCAAATGGACGTACACGTTAAACAGTAAAATTAAAACGAAAAAACTGCGGTGGCAACACCGCAGTTTTTATTTGCTTATCTATTTTCACCCATAAAGAAAATTGCCAAGGTGCCGGGACCGGCATGGGATGCGATTACAGGATCAAGGCAGTTAATTACAACTTCCTCAACACCATATTTTGTTTTTACTGCCGCCGCTATAAATTTTGCGTCCTCATAGCTGTCGCCGTGGGTAATAAAAATTGTTTGGTCTTTAATATTTTTGCCCTGTTCTTCAAGCGAATTTACAAGGTGTTCAATTGCCGCTTTTCTGCCGCGCGCCTTTCCCGTAACATAAAGCTTACCGTCGTTTGCAACGTGCATAAGGGGCTTTATACCCAAAACTGTACCCACAACCGCACTTGTACCCGAAAGGCGACCGCCACGCTTTAAGAAGAATAAATCGTCAAGGGTGAAAATGTGAACTAAATTTAATTTGTTATCTTCAACCCACTGCGCAACCTCTTCAATTGTTTTGCCTTGGCTTTGAAGCTGTACCGCATAATGTACCAAAAGGCCCTGACCCATGGAAGCGGCAAGTGTGTCAACCACCATAATTTTTCTGTCGGGGAATTCTTCCTTATAATCCTCAACTGCGGTTACAATATTTTGGTATGTACCCGAAAGTCCCGAAGAAAAAGAAAGAATTAGTACGTCCTCGCCCTGCTTTAACAAGGGAATTACTACGTTGTCGCAAGCGTCACGCCCAACAAGGCTTGTTGTAATTTTACCCTTTTGACGTAAGAATTTATACGCTTCGGTAAAGTCGGGCTTTTCACCTTTAATATAACTGTCATAGCTGTTGTCGTTCATATGATACTGAAGTGAAATAATTTCAACCCCGTATTTTTCAATAAGCTCGCCAGTTAAATTGGCGCAAGAATCTGTCACGATTTTAAAACTCATTATAAAATGCCTCCGAATATTTGTGATACCGGAATTATACCCACATTACCCCCAATAATACAACCTACTGACAGTTTTTATAACTCTAATAACAAAAATACGGCAGTAGAGTTTAAAAACACAACTCTACTGCCACGAGAATTTCCCTTATTTAAGGGTTTTATCAAGTATGTAATTGTATGCTTTCGTAATTGGAATATATAAAATCGCCATTAAAACAATATTGCCAATACAATGCGGAATATCAAATTCAATAAATCCGCTAATTATCCAAGCAATACCCATTCCAACACCACCGCTAACGAAATAAGGTATAGAACAAAGCACACCGAACGCTATACCGAATATCCCCGAAATGACGGTATATAAAATTACGTTGTCAATTTTGCGAAAGGGTAAGACAATAAGCGCCAAAATTGCCCACACGTAAAGATACATTACGTTCCATATTGAAAATCCATAGGTCATAATTTCTAAAAACGCAAAGGTGTAAACCGAAATTAAGGATTTAAAACCAAAGCGTCTTGCAACTATAACCGTTAAAAAACTTACAAGCTCTATATTAGGTAGGGGCGCCATAATAACCTGTGATATATACATTAAAACGCCCATCATAACTAATATAAGGGTTTCAACAAGCTTACGCCGGCGTGTTTGTGATTTCAAATTGGTCACCGTCCGAAATTTCCAAATCGTTAGCACCGGCCATTACGGTTTTGCCACCCTTAGTAAAGCACCACCAAGCCTTATCGGCAGTGTAGTCAGCCCTTACGCCGTCAATATAGGTATAATAGCCTGATTTATGCTCGGCTTCGGTAACAAGACCTTCTTCAAAAAGTGCATCGCCAAGGTTTTTCTTATCGGTTTCAATTGTAAAGGTTTTTTCGCTTTTATCTTTTGCGATAACCTTAACCGTAACGGTAATTGTTGCATTTTGTGAATTGCCTGTGGAATTTTCTGCTGAATTAGTATCCGCTGTGCCACAAGCTGAAAAGCAACAAACCATCATTAAAACGATAAGCGCAAATGCTAGGATTTTTGTTAAAATTTTTGTGTTTTTCATAATAAAAAACTCCCTTTGTATTGTCGTCAAAACAACGTTAATACAAAAGGAGATATATACACCGAAAGAACGCCACAATACAAGGCTTCTTAAAGCGAATACACCGTCAATTACTCGTGACACATTTGTATTAACCGCCAAAAGCCCGTATTCCGACTTATTGTGCGAGAATTTCGGGGATTCTCAACCGTTTTGCCTTCCCACCTTTTCGGCAGTGACTTAAATAAAACGGCTTAACACAAATTACGGCGACGAGTTCGCAGGGGAATTACACCCCTATTCCAGTTTAAGAAAAGTAAAACCTTTCACTTTTGGGTTTGCTTTGCCTTTGAATTTTAACACCTTAAAAACCTATTGTCAAGTATTAATCAAAAAGCGATTCCCACTCTTCCATAGCGGTCATAAGCTGTTCTTCAATCTCGGCTTGCTTTTGATTAAGTTCACCAAGCTTTATATAATTGGTTAGGTTTTCTTCCTTTAAAAGCTCACCTTCAATTAAAGAAAGTTCTTCTTCCAATTTTGCAATTTTTTCTTCACATTTTTTAATTGCTTTTTCTTTTCGCGCTTTTTCCTTTAAAGGTGTTGTATAGGTTTTCTTTTCCTTTGGTTTTTCATCATTAACCACAGCAACAGGCTTTACTGTTTTCTGCTTTTCAAGGTATTGCTGATAACCAAGGCCGTAAAATTCAACACCGTTTTCGGTAAAGTTTAAAAGCGAATTTGAAATTTGCTTAATAAAATAGCGGTCGTGCGATACAAACAAAAGTGTACCCTCGTAATTTTGAAGCATTTCTTCAAGCGCTTCCTTTGATGCGATGTCCATATGGTTGGTCGGCTCGTCAAGTATTAAAAAATTGGGGCGCTTATTAAAAATTTTACAAAGCGCCAAACGAACACGTTCACCACCTGAGAGCATATCAACCGTTTTGAAAACCTCTTCCCCCGTGAACAAAAATGCACCCAAAGCACACCTTGCTTCAAACGGGGTTAGTGTTGGATATTCCTTTAAAAAGTCGTTAAGAACAGTATCGTTTGAGGAATACTGCGCCATTTGCTGGTCAAAATAGCCGATTTGTACACGTGGACCAAACTTAAATTCGCCCGAAAGTTTTGAAATTTCACCAACAAGGGTTTTAATAAAGGTTGATTTACCAAGCCCATTACCACCGATTATACCAACCTTTTCACCACGCTTCATTTCAAGGTTTACAATAGACAACACCTTGTCATAACCAATTTGTAAATCTTTAACCGAAAGCACGTCCTTAACACCAATATCAAGCGGTGTTAAATCAAAATGAAAAACTGATGTGTCTTCCCTTTCGGGTGCATCGATAATTTCCATTCTTTCAAGCTCTTTAATTTTCGATTGCGCCATTGCCGCCTTGGTGGCCTTATAACGAAAACGGTCAACCAAGCCTTCAAGTCTTGCAATATCCTTTTGCTGTGCTTCATATTCCTTAAGCCGCTGCGCACGGCGTTCTTTTTTTAGCTCGGCAAAGCGGGTATAATTGCCAACATATTTGTGGGTTTTGCCGTTTTCAATTTCATAAACGGTGTTAACCACGTTATCTAAAAACATTCTATCGTGCGAAACCACAACAAAAGCTTTTTTGTAATTTTTCAAATATTCTTCAAGCCAAACGGTAGCTTCAATATCAAGATGGTTTGTCGGCTCGTCCAATAAAAGAATATCAGGCTTTGATAAAAGCAATTTCAAGAATGCAATTTTGGTGCGCTGACCACCCGAAAACTCGTATAATTTTCGTTGTTTTTCCTCATCGTTAAAGCCAAACTTTTTAATTGCGGCTTCATATTCCTTTTCAAAATAAAAACCGCCCAAATTTGTAAAGGTGTCTAAAAGGTTGGTGTATTCCTTAATATCACTTTCATCACCCGTTTGCGACATTTTCGCTTCTGCTTTTTTTACAGCATCCTTTAAGTCTAAAATCTCCTTATAAGCCGAACGCACCTCTTCAAGCAGGGTGCGGTTATCGTCTTCAAAGGTCATTTGCGACAAAAAACCAATAATGGGTTTGCCCGACACCGCAATAAATGAATTTTGGTCGCTGTCAAGCTTTACAATTTTATATTCGCCCGAAATTAGCTTTAACAGTGTGGTTTTGCCGCAACCGTTTCGGCCAACAACCGCAATTTTACTGTTGTCGTTAATTTCAAAATCAATTTGCCTTAGGATAGGCTCACCCGATAATTCAACAACACCGTTTTGAATTTTGTACTGCATACCACACCGCCTTTCAAAAATTCAAGCGGGGTTTTATCCCCGCTTACTAATTATTATTAAGAAATTTTCGCCTTGTCGTTTAAAAGCTTAACAACCTTTTCCTGAATGTAAAGATATTCAAAATAATCTTCGCCATATGTTTCCTTTAATACTTTTTCGGTAACTGAATCGCTATTGTAGGATGCAACTTCCTTTTTTGTAGTTTCAACAATGCCTTCCTTATCCATTTTAAAGCCTGCATCGTCAAAAATAGCATAAATTACCATTTCTTCTTCCATAAGCGGTTCAGAATAATTGGTAACAACATATTCGTTAAATTCTTCCTCGGTTTGACCGTTGGCTGAAAGATAATCCTCCAAGGTTACGGATGAGCCGTAATACTGCTGAAGGTTTTTCTTAAACATATTAATACCCTGTTCGGTTGCCATTTTCTTTTCAGCCTTGGGGTATTTTTTAACCTCGGAATCGGTTAAAACATTGGTTAAAAGAATTTTGTTAATTGCTCTTTCCTTAACCTTTGCGTAATATTCATCAACTGTTTTATAGCCAAGCTCTTCATAATATGCTTCCGGCTTTAAAGGATTAGTTGTTCCAACGTAATTTACCTTAACAGTAAATACAACGTCCTTACCGTTAAGCTCTTCCTTACCATAATTTTCGGGGAATTTTAAGTTAAGGTCAACGGTAGAACCAATTTTAACACCGATAAGCTTATCTTCAAAGCCGTCAATAAAGGTGCCTGAGCCAAGCGTTAAATCATAACCCTTTGCTGTGCCACCGTCAAAAGCAACGCCGTTTATCTTACCTTCGTAGTCGATGTTTGCAACATCACCCTTTACAAGTGTGCCTTCGGTTTTCTTTTCATAAAGCTCATAGCTTTCAACGTCAGACTTCATTAATTCGTCGTATGTTTTTGTGTATTCTTCGTCCTTGGTGTCAATAGCAATACCCTCGTATTCACAAAGTGTTACGTATTTTTCTAGCTTTAAATTATATTTAATTCTGTCCCTATCTACCTTTGCACAGCCTGCAAGCGCGAAAATAAAGGTCAATGCCAATGCCAAGCTAATAATTTTTTTCATCATTCATTTTCTCCGATTTCGTTATTTAATTCGCCCTTTGAAGCCGCTTTCAAATAAGCATTTATAAAGCCGTCTAAATCGCCGTCCATAACAGCATTTATATTGCCCGATTCAAACCCTGTGCGATGGTCCTTTGCTAAGGTATAAGGCATAAACACGTAGGAACGTATTTGTGAACCCCATGCGATTTCCTTTTGAACACCCTTAATATCATCAATTTTTTCAAGATGTTCACGTTCTTTAATTTCCAAAAGCTTAGATTTTAGCATTTTTAAAGCCTTTTCTTTGTTTTGGAACTGACTTCTTTCATTTTGACAGGCAACCACAATACCCGTAGGGATATGTGTTAAGCGCACCGCTGAAGAAGTTTTGTTAATATGCTGACCGCCCGCACCGCTTGAGCGGAACACATCCATTTTAATGTCCTCTTCCCTGATTTCAATGTTCATATCATCGGTGATTTCAGGCATTACTTCAAGCGAAGCAAAAGATGTGTGGCGTCTACCCGAAGAATCAAAGGGTGACACACGCACAAGGCGGTGTACGCCCGATTCACTTTTTAAATAACCGTAAGCGTTTTCGCCTGTAATTTCAATAACGGCGCTTTTAAGACCTGCTTCGTCACCGTCCAAAAAGTCAAGCATTGATACCTTAAAGCCGTGGCGTTCGGTCCAACGGGTGTACATACGTACAAGCATTGAAACCCAGTCCATCGCTTCGGTACCGCCCGCGCCCGCATGGAAGGTAATAACCGCGTTATTTTTATCATATTCGCCTGTTAAAAGGGTTGTAAGGCGTAATTCGGCAAGACCTTTTTCAAAGTCGTTAATACCACTTTCAATTTCCTCAATTAGTGATAAGTCGCCTTCCTCGTTGCCAAGTTCAATTAAAACCAAAAGGTCATCATAGCTTTGGCAAAGACCATCATAACGAGCCACTGTATTTTTAAGCTTACCTGTTTTTTGCAAAACCTTTTGGGAATTTTCCAAATCATCCCAAAAACCCGGGGCAGCCGCCTTGGTTTCAAGCTCTTCAATTTCACGGCAAAGAGCATTGTAACCTAAAGCATCCTTTAAATCGCGAAGCTCGGGTTCATTTGCCGAAATCTTCAGCCCCAACTGCTCAAATTCAAGCATAAATATCCTCCAATTACTTTATCAAGGTAAATGCACACCAATTATCTTTATAGTTTTCTTCAACTACTTTAAAGCCGTGTGATGCCGCTGAATTTAAAACGTCGTCCTTTCTTAAATCGATTATGCCCGAAATAATTAAAACGGCATCATCTTCCATAAAGTCAGCAACATTGTCAAAAAGCTTAATAATAACGTCGGCAACAATATTAGCGCAAATAACCTTAAACCTACCGCTGATTTTATCAGCCAAATCGCCAACAATAAATTCGCATTTATCCTGCACGTTATTAATTTCGGCATTTTCCTTTGCGGTTTTAACCGACTGTGCGTCAATATCAACACCAATTGCACTTTCGGCACCTAAAAGGGTTGAAGCAATGGCCAAAATACCGCTGCCTGTACCGATATCAAGCATTTTAACCCCGTCGTTTATATGCTTTTCCAAAAGAGTAAGGCAAAGTGAGGTTGTAGCGTGGGTACCCGTGCCAAATGCAGCGCCGGGGTCGATATTTAAAACAGTGCGTCCATTTTTATTCTCATATTCTTCCCAACTGGGAACAATAACCAATTTTTCACCAATTTCGCTAACGTGGAAGTATTTTTTCCAATTTTCGTTCCAGTCAGCATCGTTAACACCAATTGCATTAACGGTGAAATCAATATTAGCCGCACGGAAGCGTTCCTTTAAAAATTCAACTGCCTCCATGGCGTTGTCACATTCACTTATGTAAATATGTATAAGTGAGGTTGTGCGGTCCTTGGCAATAAGCTCTTCATCAATCAAATTGATATGAGCAATTTCCTCGGCTTTTTCCTCTAAATCGGAATAATCTTCAATATAAATACCGTAGGGCACCGTCATATTAGCAATTGCGGCCGCTTCGTCGGTATCCTTTTGGGGTACTGTAATGGTAATTTCGGTCCAGTTCATAATAACTCCTAAGAATAAATTAACTAAAATATTATAACATAATATCACATTTTTTTAAAGCATTATTTTAACAATTTCTTCCCTTGTTGCAAAAACGGTGCCCTGCACCATACTGCCACGACCGCCGCCACGAATATTAAGGGCGTTTTTCATTTTTAAAAAGACTTCTTGTAAGGGTGCTTCTTCACCAACAATTGCAAAGAAATACTCATTTTCCTTACCGCTGAATACCGCCCTTATACCTCCCACTTTTTTATAAAGCTGGTCGGCATAAAGCTGTAATTCTTTAATATCCATATCGACTTCAAATTCGGCGGTAATATTACTTTCAGCGCTAAAGGCTTTTACCTTTTCGTTAATTAAACGGCGTTTAAGGTCGCCAATTTTAAACTTCAAATCCCCCTCAGCCTTTAAAAGCCTTTCAACTGCTGTTGCAATGCCTTCCTGTTCGGTACATAAAAGTGACGAAATTTTTGAAACCCTTTGGTATTTTGCGTTATAATCCTGTAAGGCATCAATACCGCATTTAACCCAAAGGCGTACCCCGCCCTTGTTTTTTTCAAAATCTAAAATTTTAATCATACCAATTTCACTTGAAGTGTTAACGTGGGGCGCACAACAAGCGCAACGGTCGTAATTTTCAATTTCGACTATTCGCACGTCTTCGGTTAAATCAAGCTTACTGCGGTATTCCAAATCGGTTAAATTTTCGGGGTAATAGCAGTTAAATTTAACGTTTTCCCATACGGCCTTATTTGCCAAAAGCTCGATTTTATTCAAATCTTCACGGGTTAAAACACCGCTGAAATCCATTGTCATTTCAGTTTTGCTTAAATGAAATCCAACGTTTTCATACCCATAAAGCAAATGCACAATGCCTGAAATTATATGCTCACCCGAATGGTTTTGCATTTTGCGAAAACGCTCAGCCCAATCTAGACTACACTCAACCGTTTTGCCAACTTCAACGTCTTTTTTAAGGTAATGGTAAATTACGCCGTCCTTAATTCGAACGTCTAAAACCTTTACCCCGTCGATAAAGCCGGTGTCAGAGGTTTGTCCTCCGCCTTCAGGGAAGAATGCCGTTTTATCTAAAACCGCTACCGCATTTTCCGAGGAAAGCACGGTTGCCGAAAATTCGCTTAAGTGCGAATCTATGTCATAAAGCTTTACTGTCATCGTGATTTTTCCTTAGGCAGAAGATGACCGAAGCCATTACGGTTTCGCTTGCTGCCTTTTGATACCTTTCTTGCGTTTATTTTTGTAAGGCGTTAGCCTTACTGCAAATTTCACGCTTCGCCTTTTCTCCAAAAGCGGCAAAGAGAAACTCTTCGACCTGCAAATAAATAATTTTTTGGAGAGGTGAAGGCGAAGAATGCCGTAATAGTAACTATTACAAATGATGAGACAAGAATAAACAAAAAATTATTATTTGTCAGGCGTGATGTGTTCGGTCATCTTCTGCCTAACAATATAGGCTGCTTTGTAGATATCGCCGCCGCCCATAGTGATTACAATATCACCATCATCAGCAATATTTATAATTTCGTTTGCAATATTTTCGAAGCCGTCAACAATAACACAGTCTTTAAGCTCTTTGGCCAAATCTTCAGAATAAATGTTAAAAGTATTAACCTCACGCGAACCCATAATGGGTGTTAAAATAACCTTGTCGGCAATTGATAATGCCTTTATAAAATCGTCCTTTAAAAGTGCAGTACGTGAAAAGGTAAAGGGTTGGAAAACCGCAATTACACGCTTATAGTCAAGGTTTTTAGCAGCAGTAAGGGTTGCCTGAATTTCGGTTGGGTGGTGGGCATAATCGTCAGCTAAAACAAAGCCATTAAATTCACCCAAAAATTCAAAGCGTCTGCCTGCACCTGTAAACTGCTCTAAAGCAGATTTAATACCATCGACCGAAACGCCCATATCGTAAGCCACCGCAAAGGCCGATAAAGCGTTTAAAATATTGTGGTGACCTGGAATTCTTAAATCAAGACGGCAAAGCTTTTTATCGCCCTTCATAACGTCAAACGAAAAACCGTATTTGCCAGCAACCTCGTTTACGGCATAGTAATCGTTTTTAGAGTCAAAACCAAAGGTGACAGTTTTAATATCCAAACCCTTTGTAGCCGAAATAGCTAATTCGTCGTCACCGTTAACGTAACAGGTTTTACCCATTGCGATAAACTTTTTAAAGGATTCCACCATATTTTCCATTGTTTTAAAATAGTCTAGGTGGTCGTTGTCGATATTCAAAAGCACAGTAACGTCGGGGGAAAGCTGTAAAAAGGTGTCAACAAACTCACAGCTTTCGCAAACCATGGTTTCACTTTTGCCTGCAATACCGTTAGAATTAATAAGAGGTAGCTTACCACCAATAACTGCTGTAGGTTCCATCTTGTTTAAAATTAAAATTTGTGTTATCATAGATGTAACAGAGGTTTTACCGTGGGTACCGCATACACCGATAACGTTATCGTACTTGCGGGTAATAGCGCCCAAAAGGTGTGAACGCTCCATTGTGGGAATGCCGCGTTTTTCGGCCTCTACAATTTCGGGGTTTTCTTTAGAAATTGCGGCTGAATATACAACCAATTCAGCCCCTTCAACATTTTCGGCGCTATGACCCATAAACACCTTAACGCCAAGCGCCTTAACACGCTTTAAGGGGTCGCTTTCGTTATTGTCGGACCCTGTCAAAACATAACCCTTGCTGTGCAAAATTTCAGCAAGCGGACACATACCGCTACCGCCGATACCTATCATATGAATTCGTTTTACTTTATCAATAATTTTATCTTCTTCACGTTGCAATTTCATAGTTAAGCTCCTTACAACTATTATCCTTTCCATTATACAACTAATATAGTAAAAAATAAATACTTTTTTGGCAGGTGAACAAAATAAATGTTCAAAATTCCCGAAAAAATAGAATACGTTATCGAAAAACTTACAAAAAACGGGTTTGAGGCCTATATTGTCGGCGGTTGTGTGCGTGATATTTTGCTTTTAAAAACACCGAACGATTTTGACGTTACCACATCGGCCACGCCCGATGAAATTATATCGGTTTTCGACCGCACAATACCGACAGGCATTAAGCACGGCACGGTTACGGTTTTAATTGATAATGAGCCGATTGAGGTTACCACCTTCCGTACCGACGGTGAATATCTTGACGCCCGCCGCCCCGACAGCGTTCAGTTTGTACGTAATTTAAAAGAAGACCTTTCTCGCCGTGATTTTACAGTAAATGCAATGGCTTATAACCATAAAAACGGGCTTTGTGATTTATTTGGCGGACAAGAGGATTTAAAAAACCAAACCCTTCGCGCAGTTGGTGACCCCGAAACCCGTTTTAGAGAAGATGCCCTTCGCATATTACGGCTTTTCCGCTTTGCTTCAACCCTTAATTTTAAAATTGAGCAAAGCACCTTTAACGCCGCTTTAAAATGCGCGCCACTTTTACAAAAAGTCAGTACCGAACGTGTTATGGCCGAGCTTAAAAAAGCAATTTTAGGCGAAAATTTTAAGGTTATAAAGCCACTTATTGACTGTGGCGGACTTGAATTTTTAGGCATTACCAACTCCCCCGATTTTAACTTAATTAAAAAACATATTGATAAGCAAAATTTATGCCTTTATCTTTTACTTTCGGGTGAAATTAAATGCGATTTAAAACTCTCTAACAAAGAAAAATCGTACATTGAAGGGCTAAATAAAATAATTAATATGCCGTATAACACCAAGGCCGATATTAAGCGCTGTTTAGCAATTACAACCGCGGAAATTACCCGTAACCTTTTAGCCCTTAAAAATTCCGATTTTGCACCTTTAAACGAAATTTTAGAAAATAACGAGCCCTACCTTATAGGTCACCTTAAAATTACAGGCAACGACCTTATTGAAAGGGGTATTAAGGGCGAAAAAATTGGTGAAATTTTAAGCTGTTTACAGCAAAAGGTTATTGTTGACCCTACCTTTAACACCAAGGCAAAATTACTTAACGAAATAATGTAACAACAAAATAAAAGCGCCATAAACTGTAATGTACAGCACGGCGCTTTTTTATTTTTATATGTTGGGGGCACGGTTATGAAAAAAGTTTTAATAATTGGCGGAGATAACAGGCTAAAGGTTGCAAAAAAACAGCTTGATAAGGAAAATTTTTTGGTTGAAACCTTGGGGCTTTACCCCGACGATAACGGCGTTATTGAAAATGCTGACGTTATTCTTTTACCCGTACCCACCACAAAGGACGGGCAAACGGTTTACACCCCTTTAAGCGATAGAAAAATTTTTCTTGAAGAGATTAGGCGACGAGCTCAAAATCAGCTTATTTTATGCTGTAATTACCGCTTTGAAGGTAAGAATTATATTGACTATAACCAGCTTGATAGCTTTGCCCTTTTAAACGCTGTCCCCACCGCCGAGGGTGCAATTGCCCTTGCCATTGACGAAACCGATTTTACCCTTTGGGAAAGTAAGGTCTTGGTTATTGGCTATGGCCGAGTTGGTAAAATTGTTGCCGACCGACTTAAAGCACTTGGCGCAAGGGTAACAGTCAGCGCTCGAAAACCACGTGACTTTGCCACCCTTTCGGCCATTGGCTTTAAACATATAAACACCGAAACGTTGTGCGATATTTACCTTGATTTTGATATAATTTTCAACACTGTTGACGCCCAAGTTTTAAACGACAATGCTTTGGAAAACTGCCCTGCCGATTTAATAATTGATTTATCCACCAAGGGTGGCTTTAACCTAAATTATGCCAAAGCACTTGGCATAAAGGCATTTAAGCCGGGCGGTATACCAGGGCTGTGCGCCCCAAAAACCGCAGGCGAAATTTTGGCAAAAACCGTAAGTGAATTAACTTAAGGAGCAATGCAAATTGGAAAACATAACCTTGGGATATGCTTTTACGGGTTCCTTTTGCACCCTTAAAGCTTCCCTAGAGGCACTTGAAAGGCTTTCAAAGCTGCCCATTAAAATTAAACCCATTATGTCGGAAATGGTTTACAACACCGACACCCGCTTTTTTAAAGCTCAGGACCTTATCGAAAGGGTTGAAGCGCTTACAAGCGAAAAAATAATACACACCATTGTTGGTGCAGAACCCATAGGCCCCAAAAATTTACTTGATATTTTGGTGGTTGCACCAGCCACAGGCAATACCCTTTCAAAAACGGCGCTTGCCATTACCGATACCGCCGTTACAATGGCTATAAAGGCACATTTGCGCAACAATAAGCCCGTGGTTTTAGGCATTGCCACAAACGATGCTTTGGGCGGCAGCGCAAAAAATATAGGGCTTTTACACAACACCAAAAACATTTACTTTGTGCCCTACCGCCAAGACGACCCAGAAGGCAAAAACAATTCACTGATATGCGATTTTTCGCTTATTGAAAAAACGGTAGAACAGGCACTAAAAGGCAAACAGCTTGAGCCCATAATTATTTGACAAAAACATCCTTTTGCTATATAATGTTAAAACACATTATTTCAAAAGGATGTTTTAATTTGAGCATTTTAGAACTTTTTATTCTTGCTGTCGGTCTTTCAATGGACGCTTTTGCAGTTGCAATTTGCAAAGGTCTTGCCACCCAAAAATTAAAACCCCGCCATATGCTTACTGTGGGCGCGTGGTTTGGTGGCTTTCAGGCAGTAATGCCACTTATAGGTTATTTTGTCGGCACAGCGTTTGCTAAATACGTTACTGCTATTGACCATTGGATTGCATTAGTGCTGCTTTGCGGTATTGGTGCAAATATGATTAAAGAAGCCTTTGAAAAGGAAGAAGAAAACGAATGTGAATGTGGCCGTGACGGCTATGCCTTTAAAACAATGTTTGTAATGGCAATTGCCACAAGCATTGATGCATTAGCGGCTGGCATTTCACTTGCGATGGATTTAAACGGTAACAATACATACGCCTTTATTGCGGTTGCGTTTATTGGTATTATAACCTTTACCCTTTCGGCAGTTGGTGTTAAAATCGGCAATATTTACGGTGCTAAATTTAAATCGAAGGCCGAATTTGCAGGCGGTGCAATTTTAATTTTACTTGGTATTAAAATTTTGCTTGAGCATTTGGGTGTAATTAATTTTTAAAGTTTTGTGGACGGGATATAATTCCCGTCCTTTTTTATTTTTTCACTTCGTTGTTTAGTTATGTTATGCCTACGCTGCAATAAAACCAATAGTTAATTCATTCTTGACTATTTCATCAAATTAATAAATCAAGACAGGAATAACCGTTATGTCTTACTTTAATGTATCCTTGCAAACAACGGAAAGATATGGTATGATATTCTATACAAAAGCACGCCTTTTGTCATACTTAATAATTGCATTTTTGAAAGTTATTTCGTAGTAGGTATTATCAAACTAGAGAGGATTTTTGTTTATGAAGCATTACAAGAAATATGTTATGTCTGCAATAGTTTTTCTGACTATGTTGTGTCTTTGTTCTTGTAATAGTCACACTGCTTCAGTTAAAGATTTGGGCTGCCCCACAAAAGAGTATTACCAAGACAATCTAATAGCTCGTTGCGTATGGGATATGACGATATTTGAGAATAAACTTTATATCGGGTGCGGAGATTATAATAATAACTCAGGACCTACCCCTGTGCTTTATTGCGATTTAGCTGATCTTGGAAATTGGAAAGAACAGGCAGTATTACAAGATGAGCAGATAGGACGTTTTTTACTAATTGATGATAAACTCACTATTCCAGGGTTTGACCCAATAGGCTCACCTGAACTTGGTACATACTATCAACTTGAAAATGGAGTGTGGCAAACTAAATCTGGATTACTTGACGGTCTTCATAATTATGATTTAGTAAGATATGACGGAAAACTGTTTGCAGGTATCGGTGCATATCTTGGTTCAACACCCATAATAGCTTCTGACAATGATAAAGATTTTGTAAGAATACCAATGATTAAAAACGGAGAACCTATACAAACCACAGAGGGCGAATGCATAAGGTCACATAACTTTTATGTTCTCAACGACAATTTATATGCTTCGTTTTGGTACGAAAATATGGTTGAAAGCAAACTTGTTTCAGAAATTTATCGTTACGAGAATGGTGTGTTTGTTTTTCATAGTGACTTAATAGGCAAACTTAATACCGGCTCATCTTGCCGAAACCTCCCTCCTAAATGGGCTAAAGCGGTTATTAATGACACACTATTTTTAACAACTGGTTATTTATATTATTCTGACGATATGAATGATTTCGACATAGTTAGTTTTCCAAAATATGCTCGTACATATGATTTATATTTATATGAAAATGTAATTTACATTTTAACGGCAGCTATAGAAGGAAAAGAATATGATATAGTAATTTATAGTATGGAACAAGGAAACATTAATAAATTTAAAAAGGAATATTCATTTAAATCATCATTGCATCCAACTTCATTTGCAGTCAACGATAGTGATTTTTTTGTGGCATTAGGAGAATGGGATATTCAAAACAGTGAAAATGGAACAATTTTTCGAATAGGGAGAAATTATTTATGATAATAAAATTATATTTCAATAAAATATTTTTAGCATTGATTTTATTTTTAACAACTTTTGCGTCACTTTTTGTGAGCTTTTATGCGTGCTATATTGCGTGCTCTGTATTGACGCAAAGCCTCGAAATAAGAGGATTATTAGCGCGCACTATTTCTATAATAGCCACTTCAGTATTTAACCTTATTTTTTGGTATCGTTTACGCCTTAAAAATAAGGTTAATCGAAAAAAATATTTAAGTGTTTCTGATAGCAAATTTGTTTTTAGAAAAGATATTGTTTTAATACTTAAATCAAAAGACTATATTGCCGAAATTTTCACCCTAGTAACATTTATTTTGCCCTTGTTTCTATATGCAGGCATTTCTGAAAAAACGCCGTTTTTCCCACTTGTTATAGGGACTTTGCTTCTAATAATTATTAGCGTTGTTTTATTTTCAATTGTTGATATAACACTATGGTTATTAGTACATAAAAAATGGGCAAAGGATTGATAATAAAACATGACCGGTTCAAATAATAACAAAATATATAATTACATTTTAAAAGAAAGCTTAAAATCTGGAAATGTTGAAGTAGAGGCGAACTGCGTTCGCCCGCTTTTATGAATCAAAACTCAAAATACAATTCATCATCTTTCCAACGTATTGGATTTTCGTAAATATAATTAAGTTTTATATCATAATCCATTTGGTCTCTGATAATATGTTCCATAAAAGATTTTTGCCATATTGTTTTACCTATTCTTTTTGTCGCCGCACCTTTAAATTGTTTTACCATACGGGAAATAGTAGGGGCGAACTGCGTTCGCCCGAGTTCATCGCCCAATATCTCAACAAGAATATGTATATGATTTGGCATAATCACAAAAGCATTTATTCTAACCGATTCGTACGCTTCATTCCACACTCTTAATTCATTTAAAACAATCTCACCATAGACTGAAAGCGGAAGATTTTGCGGGCGAACACAGTTCGCCCCTACGACTTTTACAGTATAATTTTGCAATTCAAAATCTTTTTTCCAGAAATAATTTTTTCTGTTTTCAGTACAAATTGTTATAAAATATGCACCTTTAGAGCTATAGTCAAAATCTTTTAATCTTATGTTTTTTCTCGTGGGGAAGTTATCAGTCATTTTTACATCTTACCGATAAATTCGTCAATAGATGCATCATCTTTAAAATCAACCTCACAAGGTTTCTTTTCAAGTGACCAGAATTCTGTAATTTCATTGGTGCCGCCATTTGCAACCTTTTTAATATCAGAAAGGCTTTCAACCTCAATCATAAGGTCGTTTGTATAGGTTTCAAACGAGCAGTTACCGTCGGGATAAGGAAGCTCACCGTGTTTTGCATCATAGCGCTTTGTGAAAACGTCGTCACCCAAAACGTAATGAACAGTGCCGTCGTTAAGGTCAAAGCCAAGCTTTGCAGGGGTGGTTGCATTAACGTCTTGCGAAACCACAACGTACTTTTTACCAAAGCGGAAACGGCTATCGCTCAAATCGGTATAAGGCCATACTGATATGTTACGGTTAGGCAAATAACCGGTGTCGTTAGTGTTCATAGGAATTACAAGGTTACCGCCTGCATCGCAAACCGCAATTACCCAAACTGCAAATTCCTTTTCCTTACCGCTGATGTTCTGAACTCGTGCATTAACTGTCATATTTGCATCATCGGGGTCCATTTTAATGGTAATTGTCTTTAAAATACCAACCTCGTCATCGGGGAGGGCTGTAAAAACAACACTATCATCCTTAACCTCGTAAGCTACAGGTCTGTCATCAGGAGTATATGTTTCGGGGTAGCCTTCGGGTGTAACCCAAACACGATAACCGCCAAGGCTTTCCCAACGTCTGCCCTCACCAAAAAATGCGTGGTAAGCATCATCCTCAAGACCGCCTAATTCAGTACGCTTGTCGCACAAAATGTTCTGACCGCCAACGTAACCGAAACGAATAATACGTGGACCAATGTCAATTGTTACGTACGCTTCAATAATGCCGTTAGAAATTTCAACAACCTTGCCGTATTCCTTATAGCTTTCAATAACATTTACCTTTACCATAAACTTAACACTCCGTTTTAATTAAATTTGCTTTATATTCAAGCCCACATTCCTGTGGCTTATTTAAAGAAAGAAGATAAATATCGGTGGCTTTATTTTCAAGCGCAAACATTTTTTGCGCCTTTTCGGATAAATTCTTAATTTCGCTTGCTTTTAAAACAATTGGTATTTCAGCCTTTTTGCGACAAGCTTTAATGATTTCCCTACCCGTTTTATTAAAGCCAAGCGCCCTTACGTATTCGGGTCTTTGCATAAAAAACGAATTATCCAACCCCAAAAATGCCGACAAAACAAGCCGCCTTATACGCGCTAGGGTATAACGCTTACTTTTAATATTATTATAAACCCCCGAAAGCTCGGTTGCAACCCTTATTGCTGAAAAAAGTTTATTTTCTACCCCTTCGCTTATGTCGGGCAAATTTTTAAGTTCTTCCATATCCTTCATTCGAAGACTTGCAAGAATTGCAGTTTCAATATTTTCGATTTTGGAAATTTCGTTGTGATTTATAAGGTCAAAGGCTTCCCACGGCATATATTTTTTTGCAAAATTATAGTCCCCCTCGTAAAGCCTTTCACGTATTAAAGATGCTGCTGCAAAGCCGCTTTCGGCCTTACTGCTGTCGTGGCCGCTGCCCTGTCGCTCAACCGTTAAAAACTTAAAATTAGCATTAATGCTTTTAGCGGCAATAATATATTCAATTGCTAAATTATTGTTAGCGCCCTTTAAAATGCCAAGCGGTGCGCCACATTCCTCTGCTGCGAGCTGACGTGCCTTTGCAAAGGTGGTGCCCCCCTTTAAATATTCGCCCAGTTTTTGCGAAAAAGCATCACTTAACAATACATCGGCAGTTTTTAAAAGTGGCCCGATTTCGCCCGTTTCACTGCCAAACATTAAGCAGTCGCACCCAACCGCCTTAAGCGCCCAAACACCGTATAAGGCAAAGCTTTGTGCGGTTGACATTGAATAACAAACCGGCATTTCTAAAACAAGGTCGACCCCACAGCTTAAAGCCATTTTTGCACGGGTGCGCTTTTCAAAAATTGCGGTGTCACCACGCTGAACAAAGTTTGAAGAAATAACCGTTACAACCTCGCCCTGCTTTTTGGCTTCACTAATTAAGTATTTATGCCCTAAATGAAGGGGGTTAAATTCCGCAATAATGCCTATTCTTGCCAAAAAATCACTTCTTTTGTAAATAAACTTGAAAATATTAGAAATTTATTGTATTATATATAAGTTAATATAACATATTTTATTTTTTAATTCAATATTTTTTGACGGAGGCATTTTAAAATGAAAATTTTCGTTGTAAACGCAGGTAGTTCTTCCCTTAAATATCAGCTTATTGATATGGAAAATGAACAGGTTTTAGCAAAAGGTCTTTGCGAACGCATTGGTGTGACAGGCGCTATTTCACACAAAGCGGCTGACGGCAGAACCTATGCGGCTGAAACCGCAATGCCCACCCATAGCGAAGCATTTGAAGCGGTAGTTTATGCTTTAACCAAATCTGAAGCAAAGGTTATTGATTCGTTTGATGAAGTTTCAGCTATTGGTCACCGTATCGTGCAAGGCGGCGCCATCTTCAAGGGCTCTTGCCTAATTACTGAAGATGCTTTAAACAAAATTGATGAGCTTGGCGCTTTGGCACCTCTTCACAACCCTGCACACGTTTTAGCTATTAAGGCTTGCATTAAAACCTTCGGCACCGAAAAGCCACAGGTTGCAGTTTTTGATACTTCTTTCCACCAAACAATGCCCGAACACGTTTATATGTTCGCCCTTCCTTATGAATATTATGAAAAATACGGCGTTCGTAAATACGGCGCACACGGTACAAGCCACCACTTTGTAAGCGACCGTTGTGCAGTGCTTGAAAACAAGGACAAGAAGGACCTTAAAATTATTACCTGCCACCTTGGTAACGGTTGTTCAATTACCGCTGTTAAGGACGGTCTTTGCTATGACACATCAATGGGCTTTACCCCACTTGACGGCTTTATGATGGGTACCCGTACAGGTACACTTGACCCTTCAGCTTTAACCTTTATTGCTGAAAAGGAAAACCTTACCCCTGCTGACATTAACCGCATTTGCAACAAAGAATCCGGCGTGCTTGGTGTTTCAGGCGTTTCTAACGACAACCGTGACGTTGTCGCTGCTGCCGAAAACGGCAACCACCGCGCAAAGCTTGCTATTGATATGCAGCGTTATCAAATTATAAAATTCGTTGGTTCTTACATCGCTGCTATGAACGGCGTTGACGCTATTGTATTTACCGGCGGTATCGGCGAAAACGACGGCAACCTTCGTAAAGCAGTTTGCGAAAACCTTGCATACCTTGGTCTTAAGATTGACGACCAAAAGAACGCTATTCGCGGTGAAGAAATTAAAATTTCTACCGACGACAGTAAGGTTAACGTTTACGTTATTCCTACCAATGAAGAGCTTGCAATTGCACGTGACACTTTAGCTATTATTTCAAAATAATTTTAGAGGTGCTTTAAAATGAAAATTGCTGAAATTAAAAACAAAATTCAAAACGGTGGTTTTGACAAGGACTTTTTAATGCTTTACGGTGAAACCGCCAAGGCAAAGGAACGTTACCTTGAAGCCGTTTGCGAATTTGAAAAGCTTTTTCCCACTGAAAATGACATTCGCCTTTTCTCTGCCCCCGGTCGTACCGAGGTTGGCGGCAACCACACCGACCACCAACACGGCTGTGTACTTGCAGGCGGTGTTGATATGGACGTTATCGCCGTTGTAGCGCTTAACGACGAGGGCGTTGTTCGTGTTAAATCACGCGGTTATGATATGGACGTTATCACACTTAATGAACTTGAAAAACAGGAAAAGGAAATTGGCCGTGCTTCTGCCCTTATTCGTGGCGTTTGCTATAAGTTTAAGGAAATGGGCATTGCAATTAAAGGTTTTAACGCTTACACCACATCAAACGTGTTAAAGGGCTCGGGGCTTTCTTCTTCAGCCGCTTTTGAAGTGCTTATTGGCAACATTTTAAATGGTATGTTTGCTGACAATAAGGTTGAAGCAATTGAAATTGCAAAAATCGGTCAGTTTGCTGAACGTGATTATTTTGGCAAGCCCTGCGGTCTTTTAGACCAAATGGCAAGCTCACTTGGTGGCTTTACATACGCTGATTTTAACGACCCCGCAAACCCCATTACCGAAAAGATTGACCTTGACATTAAAAAATTCGGCTATACCCTTTGCGTTGTTGACACAGGCGGAAACCATGCAAACTTAACACAAGACTATGCCGATATCACCATCGAATGTAAGCAAATCAGCAACGCTTTAGGTGTTGACTTCTTACGTGACGCTAATGTAGAAGAATTTTATAAGAACATTCAAACCCTTCGTAAAGAATACGGCGACCGTGCTGTGCTTCGTGCAATTCACTTCTTTAACGAAAACGCACGTGTATTAGACCAAAAGGCAGCCCTTAAGGAAGGTCGTTTTGAAGACTTCTTAAAAATGGTTAATGCATCGGGTCAGTCTTCTTACGATTGTCTCCAAAACCTTTATTCAACCTCTGCTGTTAAGGAACAAGGCTTGTCACTTGCCGTTATCTTAACAAAGCAGTTCTTAGGTGATAAGGGTGCTTGCCGTGTTCACGGCGGTGGCTTTGCGGGTACAATTCAGTGCTATATCCCAACTGATTTGCTTGATGCTTATAAAACAATGATTGAAGCAGCCTTTGGTCTTGGCAGCTGTAGTGTTTTAACCATTCGTCCCGTAGGTGGATACGAGATTAAGTAATTAGCGAAAATTAAGCACCAAACGAAAGTTTGGTGCTTTTTGTTATAAATTACTTATTTTTAAAAGTGTTAAACACAAATGCAAATATTTCTTTTTGCTTTTCTTTTGATAGGTTTCTATACATAGTTATTACATGCCCCTCACGTTCATTTAACATATAACATTCGTCAGGAATAATTATAATGGGCTCAATAGTTTCAATATCGTCATATAAAAATTCCCTCACATCCACCTTGAAATAATTCGCAAGCGTTACCAAATCGTCACCGTTGAAATTTCCCTCACGTTCTTTTTGCGAATATGTACTTGTTTTTAAACCAAGAAGTTTGCCCACTTTCTCTTGACTTAATTTTGCCGCTTTTCTTATTTTCCTTACTCGTTCATTTACCTTATTCATAAAATCATATCCCATACAAATAAAAAAGTGCGCAACCGAAGTTACGCACGAAAAATGCACAACCTCTTTGCCGCCAAGCAATTTCAAGAATCCATACGAGAATGCATGAATAAGAGGATGCATTTTTACCAAAAATAAAAACACATACTCGCATAGATTCAAATATTAAATTGCTTGGCAAAACTAGTTTAACACGATTCGAACAAAAAATCAAGATTTGAAAAATAAATTGAGGTTTATCGCTCGGTTGGATTGATACATCATTGGCTCCCTCTGACGAGGGAGCTGGCACGAGGAACTCGTGACTGAGGGAGAGAAAGTGCTTATTAACAGTGCTTTCGGTCTCTCCCTCCGTCTTTTTGCTTCGCAAAAATCCACCTCCCTCATCAGATGGAGGCAAGGGTTTGTACAATAATTACGAATTACGCATTGGGCGTTTGCCCGATAAACTATAATTTGCGAATATAAAACGGTGGGGTTTCTCCCACCGTTTTATG
>JAZKZS010000043.1:0-24332 GCA_045612765.1 Acutalibacteraceae bacterium | reverse complement strand
CTTAAATATTATATAATTAACTAAAATAAAAGGATGGTGTAAAGAATGAATAAAAATTATGCAAATTTTATTCGCCTGATTTTCGGAGAAAAAAGTATTGACTTAGACGAAGAAACTATAAACAAAAACGAGGAACTTGCACAAAAATCAGAAGAACTGCTTGCGGAATGTTGGAGCCCACAAGATATGCATTATATCGCAGTTAACGATTTTATTTTAGAAGGCAAAACAAAAGAGGACTTTGCTGAATATATTAGGGAAAACGCTGATGAATTAGCAAATTACTATACTGCAAAAGCGCTAAGAAAACTTCGTCATCCCAAAAATTCAGGTCAACTTAAACCTTACATAAAATTTAGAGAAGACCAATTTTGAGCCCGAAGATTTCCTTCGGGCTTTTTAGTACCAAATTTGGTTCGTAGTTGATCATATAATGTGATTATGGTTTAATAAATTAAACTGATTTGGAGGTTCAATAAATGGAAAATAGTGATTTTTTGATTCTTGACGAAATTTTGATTAGATATAATGGCAGTAAAGAAAATGTTGTTATTCCTAATACAGTAAGTAGAATCGTTAAAAATGCATTTAAAAATTGCAGTACTTTTAAATCGGTTACGATACCCGATAATGTAACTCGTATTGATTGGAATGCGTTTTTCACTATATTAAACTATCTATTACTACATATTCAAAAGAATTGCCGATAAATATTGAGTCGTTCAGATGGAATGTAAAACTTACTGTCAAAGCACCCGCAGGAAGTTATGCTGAATGGTTTGCTAAAGAAAATAACATTTCTTTTGTTGCAATATAAAATTCAACACAAAACAGGAGTTTCTAAAATGGTTAATAATGATTTTGTAATTAGAGACGGCATCTTAACAAAATATACAGGTAACGGCGGAGACATTGTAATTCCTGATGGGGTTGAAACCATTGAGGGTTGGGCTTTTTATGAGTGTGCCAATATTACAAGTCTACATATTCCCGACAGTGTTACCAAAATCGGATGGAACGCTTTTAAAGGGTGCGAAAATCTAAAACAGATTACGATACCTGAAAACATTATAGATATAGATGACAGTGCGTTTGTCGGATGTGATGGTTTAGCTAATGAACAGGGCTTTATTATTGTTTCTAATATTTTATTTGGATATGTGGGTATGGCTTGTGATGTTGAGATTCCAAAAAACATTATCCGTATAGGCAATAAAGTATTTAGTGACAATAATAGATTGAAGTCGATAAAGTTACCAAATGGCATTGTTTCAATTGGCGATGAAGCATTTAGCGATTGTTTTTGCTTAAAATCCATAATTCTTCCCGAAAGCGTAGTTTCTATTGGTCGTTGCGCTTTTATAGGTTGCGAAGACCTCGCTACTATTTTAATACCGAATTCTGTAACTCATATAGGACATTCAGCTTTTAGGGATTGTGAAACTTTAACTGACATTATTATTCCTAAAGAAATTAGCAGAATAGAAAGCTACCTTTTCGCTGGTTGTAAAAGACTAACATCAGTTATAATTCCTGATGGTGTAACAGAAATTGGCGAATTTGCATTTATGGATTGCAAAAGATTGGCAGACATCTATATTCCTGCAAGTGTAACTTGTATTAAAGAAGGTAAATTCTTTGGCGGAATCATTTTAGAAGATTGTATAGATACAGTTATTCATGCCCCTTCAGGCAGTTATGCAATAGAATATGCAAAAGAAAACGACATTCTTTATGTTGAGGAATAAAATTTAATAAGCAACAATTCTATGAACCAAAAACGCCCCATCTCTTCTGATATATTTATTGTATCAAAGGTTATGGGGTGCTTTTATTTATGAAGTTAACTTGCCAACCCTTAATTGGTTTTGTTTGAGAATGCGCATACTGGCTTTTTTAGAATCAATCTAACGAAAGCTTGGCTGTGTCAGACTATATTTAATTCAAGGTTGAATTAAAAAAGGAGAAAAATTATGTTAGGTGCTATATGCGGTGATATTTTAGGTTCTACATACGAATTTGAAGAGAAAAAATATGATAATTGGACGATATAAAACTATGTCTTGAAACGGATGATTTTACCGATGATACAGTGCTTACACTAGCTGTTGCAGATTGGCTTTTAAATGATATTAATGAGAATTATTATAATGATGAAGCATTGAAACTTTCACTTGGAAAACAATTTTTGAAATATTCAATGCATACTTTTGAAAAGAGCACAGGAAAACTGGGTTTTGGCAGAAGTTACTTCCAATGGTGTGCAAAAGCTGAGTTAATACAGGAATTTTCTCCGTATAATAGTTTTGGTAACGGTTCTGGAATGAGAGTGAGTCCAGTTGGGTGGTTTTTCGATACATTAGAAGAGACATTACGGTTTGCAAAAATTTCTGCAGATGTTACGCATAATCATCCCGAAGGTCAGAAAGGTGCCATGTGTATTGCCGCTGCCGTATTTTTAGCAAGAAAAGGCAAATCAAAAAAAGAAATAAAAGACTATTTATTAAGAGCGTTTGGTTATGAATTGCTGAATAAATCTCTTACGGAGCATCGAAATATATGTTCGTGGAGTGAAATCTGTCAGGATACCGTGCCCATGGCGGTTGTTGCCTTTTTAGAAAGCGAAGATTATGAAAGTGCTGTTAAAAATGCGATTTCTTATGGTAGCGATTCAGATACTATTGCTTGTATGGCGGGTGCTATTGCTGAAGCCTATTACGGTAAAACACCTAAAAATATATCCGATTTTTGCTTATCGAAAATACCATTAAAGCAGCAAATGCTAATAAAAAAATTTTATAATAAAGTTAATGCAACTCTATAATATCAAACGATGCTAAACATTAATAATACCCTGTTGCTAAATCTGTGTGAGAATTATTTTGTTTATTTGTATTTTTAAAATTTATGTGATATAATTAATAAAAATAATATGAGGTGATTTGAAATGTCCATGGAATATACATCCGCACTAATAAAAGAAATTGATTTGTATATTGAAAATTTACATAGATTTCAAAATTTTGATATTGCACCGTTAGAGGAAGAGTATAACAAATATATCGACCGCATAAATGCTGTAAGCTTTAAAGAGGGTGTCGTTGATATAATTAGCGGTGTTGAAAAGAAACAACGGGATTACAATGATTTTTCAACACTTCAAGCCGAGGCACAAAAAGAACTTGATGTTTTAGAAAATCAGTTGCGTATACTTGAAGATTCTGAAGCACCTATTAAAAGGAATATTAATTCTTTAAAATCCAAAATCAAAAAAGCCAAAACTGAACTTGACGAAAAAAAGCAACTCATAAACGACCCACTTCGCAGACTTTTGGGCTATAGAGAAAAAGACAGTGAAAGAATAGCAGAACTTGAAGCAACAATAAAGTCGTACAATGATGAAATCTCTGTTCTTGAACTTCAAAGAGACACTGATGGAATTAAAGATCTGAAAAGTAGAATAACTTCTGTTAAATCCCGTATAGAAAACCTACGAACCGAAAAGCAATCTGTAATTACTAATAAAGAAGGAAGTGTAATGAAGGTTGAAAAGAATTTAGAAGGTATTTGCGGATGGTTTTCCTCCGAATACGAAACACAAAGGCGTGTCTGGTTAGGAGAAAAAGAGTCTCCTAACGATGAAATGTATTCACCTAAAATCATACACGAATATAAAAGATATCTTGGAAGGGTGGATTTATCAGATATTTCAGGATACAGTTTGATGAATTATAAAAATCTTTTCGAGATTATATGTACTTATCCTATCGCTATGGATCACAACAAAATAAAACTTGACGAAAGGTTTTCTGCCTTATGTCAGCAAAAATTTATTTTTCTTAGAAGAGCTTGTCCTAAAAATTATGGTGAAGTAGAATTGTGGAAAAATATTTGCGAAAAGGGTCTTAAAACAGCTTTTACAAATATCATTTTCCCAGCCAATCCCAGAGTGATAAAAAACGAGCAATTTGAAAATATGCTTTTTAGAGAAGTTAAAGTTAATAATAGCAACTCTAAAAATGTTGATAGTATTCCAAATGGCGATTATTCTTATTCAGTGTCAGAATTTATTAAATCCAATAAAGAAACTACCATAGCAGAGATAAGAGATTATTTTAAATTGGGTAACGGGTTATTGCTGCGAACACTTGAAGAATTAAGAGAAAAAGGTATCTTAGATGATTATGACAGTTCAGATATGAATAGCACCGTTAGATATAGCGGTGTTGATGAGAGTGAAAATATTGAAATTGTAAAAGAATGTTTAATTAATGAAGCTTATATGGAGGTTTATTTAAAACTCAAAAGGGATGCAGCCGAAGAATTGTTTAAAGGCTTACATATAAATGAGGATTTTCTTTTAGAACTCAAAGATATGATTACTAAAAATCCAGAAATGGATTTGCCTGATATAATAATTGCCCTTCGTGCAGACGAGATGGATTTTTATGAAGTTGCAAATGAACTGCTATCTTTTAGAAATCTTTACCGTGAAACCCCTGAACAAATACTTAAAACCAATCAGCAGTTCTTTGCTGAAAAGGAAATTGAACAATTAAAGGAAAATGCACGTAAAGAGCGTGAAATGTATGAACGTCAGGCAGAACTTGACCGTGAAGCAGAAAATGACCGTGCAAGAATGATTGCTGATGCCGAACGCGAGCGTGCAAGCGCTGAAAGAGAAAGAGCGGCGGCAGAAAATAGAAGAACCGAAACTATGGCTTATCAGGCACGTCTTGACCGTGAAGCCGCCGATAAACGTGCTGCCGACGAACGTTATGAGGCAGAAAAACGCCAGCGACAAGCTGATGCTGCTGCAAGGCAGGCTCGCAGTGATGAAATATGGAGAGCTCGCAACCGTTGTTTACAATGTGCCCGACGCGGAGTATGTCATAACAAAGAGACACCAAATTGTGCTTCTTTTATACCAAAATAAAACGCTTAATAAAAATTCAAAACCAAGCCAGAAGTTTTTCTTCGGGCTTAGTAGTACCAAATTGGGTGCATTTCAAATGCTATAATAACCTTACAATAAATGATAAGGAAATAAAGAAATGATTCGAGAAATAAACGAATGGGATAACGCAAAAAATGCAATTGTACTTTATAAATTAAAGACAGGTAAGAAATCACCCTTGTCTAATCCCTATTATTACGATAAAAATATATTGGAAGAATTTTATGTTGCACATATAATTTCTGCTTTTCCAAAAATTGCACAAACAAGACTTTTAAGCAGCGATGAATTTCACGCATTTGGTCTTTTCGTAAAAGAAAAATTGCCACACGAAATTTCAAACTGGCCGTTGTTTTCAGACGATCTTGGCGTTTCGTATGTCTCGGAAAAATATAAGGGGTTGTTATTACCGCAAACAGATACAAACCCCAAATTTTGGGGAATTCGGCCTGTTTTAGTTTTAGAAGAAACTATTGATAACGTTAATTTTGAAGCAGGAGATTTATTATTTTGTAGTAAACTTTTTAAAGATCCATTAGAACCCGAAGCTCACTTTCAGCAGATGCAATTTTTTTCGGCATTATCAAACAATTTGCTCTTATGTGATGAATATATAGGAAAAACAAAGTTTGACCCGTTTTTATCGGATTGTTCGGAAATAAATAAAATGATTGATGAATGGTATATTAGATTTGTAGACTATTTTGATTTTCAAAACATTTAACTGCATTTCGTTGGCGTATAAGATTCAAATTTAATATGATGAATTAATAAAGATGATGCACTAAATTGGGTTCATAACCTTTGCTATAATAACCTTACAATAAATGATAAGGAGATTTTTAAATGGAAGAAAAAATTGTTGATAGTATGAGTGAAATTGCCCTTACCCCTGCAGATTTTATTACTCTTATGTTTGAACGTACTGATGAGGATGGCCTACTTTATATCCCTGGTTGGCATTATGATGGTCCAGGATGGATGGAAAATGTTCTTGGAAGCACGGATGAGAATGACAGTTATCGTTGCAGAGTTGATTGGAATATAGCTAAATATGAAAAATTCCTAAAAAAATTTGACAATCATTTTTTAGCACTTCAACAAATTGCCGAAATTCAAAGATGTGCTAATGAGAAAAATAAACCGCTTGAACTTGAGGGTAAGTTGTACGATTTTTGGAATACATATTTAAAACCTTTTGATACAGGCGATATTGACAAAGAAAAAATCGCCGATATTGATGATAGGCTTGATACCATCGAATGGGTAAAGACAATTGCTTCAAATGTGGCGAAAGGTAATTCTGTTGAGGATTTTGAAAAACAGGTGCTTTCTGATTTTATTGATGTTAAAGTTACTGATGATGAAATTGATTACCGCAATAAATATCACGATGCAATAGTGAAAGATTCAGAAAAAAGAATCGGCAGTAATATTTGTGCCTATGATGTGATTATCAGGTCAATGCGCCTTTGCCGTTTGTTTATGTTGAAAGCACCGCAAAGTGTGGTATATAACGAAGCGCGTCAACTTGCTGCTGCTATGTTACTTCATGATTACGGCGCATCAAAGGAACTTGTCGACAACACCATTCGTTTGCGGCTTGAACAGATGGAACTAATGAGCGAGGAAGAGCTTGATGAACTTTATCGTCCTCAAAAAGCAAATACTCGTAAAAGTCTTGCTCCACTTTTTGTATTTGAGATACTTTCAAAATATTCTGATTCCAAAAACCATTTAAGACAAAATGATATTCTAAAAAAACTTAACGAATATCCTTATGAGATTTCTCTTGAAAGGAAGGCGCTCAGTCGCATTATTCACAATCTAACAGACTCTTTACAATACGCTGTCTATCAAGACAGAACAGGTGTGTGGATAGACCAAGAAAAAAGAAAATAACAGTTGTGACATAGTTTTGCTACAGGAGGCAATATGTATATTTCAAAAGAACAAAAAGAACTTTCAAAAATAGATGCAGAATTTAGAAAGTTGGTAAAAGAGGCTGAAAACTTTACTGAAAATACACTCAAACGTCTTGAAGATTGGCGAAAACATATATACATTGATGAACTTAACAAAGCCAAAAAGCCTACATTCAAAAGCAAAAGATTAAAAATTAAAGATAATGTCCTGTTGAAAAGTTGTTCACCATTCGAAACTATTTTTATACCCAAAGGTGTTGTTGAAATTGGTGAAGAAGCTTTTAAAGGAGGAAAAAATGCAACAATTGTTTTTCCTGATGGATTAAAAAAGATTGGTGCCAACGCTTTCAAAGATGTCACAACTCTATTTCGTATGGATGTAAAAGACATCGAACTTTGCTATCCAGCAGAAGCATTTTATCTCGTCCGCGAAGGCGAAGAAATAGACCAATTTTCCAAAGGGTTTTCACAACTCCCAAGTACTCTTGAAGAAATTGGTGATTATGCTTTTCAAGGTTGCGGCAAAGAGTCGTATCTCTATTACAAACAAACATTTGAATATCTTATTTTACCAAAAGCATTAAAAAGAATTGGCAAAGCAGCTTTTATGGATTGCGGTATAAAGGCGGTATATATTGCTGGACCCGAAACAGTTAGTGAATCGTGTTTTAGTGGAAGCAGAAGATTAGTAAAAGTTATATTAGGTGATAAGATTAAAAAAATTGGCAAACTCGCCTTTGATGGTTGTGGTGAATTAGAAAAAGTTGTTTTTTCTAAAAATCTGCAAGAAATTGATGAGTGTGCTTTTTCAGGTTGCGTTTCAATCAAAAAAATCACTCTGGCCGATACTTTGAAGAAAATAGGTAAATATGGCTTTTGCGAGTGTAAAAAAATAACAAGTGTAATTATTCCAAATAGTGTGACTGAAATCGGTGAACGTACTTTTTTTAAATGCGAAAATATTAGTAAAGTGAAAATTGGAGAAGGTTTAACAATTATTCCTCCCGAATGTTTTGGCGAATGCAAAAAACTTATTGAAGTTGAAATTCCAAGCAGCGTAACATATATTGCTTCTGATGCTTTTAAAAACTGCAAAAAACTCATAATTCGTGCAACTAGAAACAGTTATGCTGAACAGTATGCAAAAGAAAAAAACATCAAATTTGTAGCAATATAATTTCACTCTTTTGGGTATTGCATAAAAAGCCATTATCAAGCAAACGAAAAATTGTAATTGAAAAAATTAAAAGGAGTTATAATATTATGTCTTTCATTGTTTCAGAAGATACTACCACATTAAAAAAATATGTTCCTGATGATTCAGATACTTTTCCTTTTAAATCTGTTGTGTGCGATGTTACTGTACCTGGGACTTTTACAACAATAGGAAAAGAAGCTTTTTATGAGGCTTATGATGTGAAGACTGTAATTATTGAGGAAGGTGTCACAAATATAGGAGTTTCTGCATTTTGTGCTTGTGGCATGCAAGAAATCACTTTGCCCGCATCGTTAGAAAAAATCGCATACGATGCTTTTTCACATTGCCAAAATTTAAAAAGAATTGTAATGCCCAATGGATTAAAAAAAATAGGTAAATCCCCCTTTACTAATACTGCGTGTGATATTGTTGTTAGCGAAAATAATAACTTATTAAAAACTGTAGATAGAAAGTTGTTTTCTAAAGATGGTAAAAAACTCATCTATTATCCCACTAACTGCAAAGAAAAAAAGTATATTGTACCTGATGGTACGCAAATAATAGGAGAACTCGCATTTGCTTGGAATAAACATATTACTGAAATTGTATTACCTGATGGAGTAAAAGAAATTAAAGGCGGTGCTTTTGGTGCTTGTAAGAACTTGGAGAAAATTATAATACCCGCTTCTGTTAGAAAAATTGATATTGAATTTGAAATGGAAACGTTTGATGCAATGTCTTTATGGTTTCCTGATAAGCGCGAGTCCTTTATAATAGAAGCACCGAAAGGGTCTTTTGCCATTGAATTTGCAAAAGAGCATGATATAAAATATATTGAAAAATAGCGTATAACATAACAACAAATCCCACCGTAAAATCTGCGGTGGGATTTGTTATATCTTGTTAATTTAACGTAATATGATACTTGTATTTATAAAAGTTTTTTTATTTTCGATATTTTGTCATCAAGGGATAGCCTTTTAATTTTCTCTTTTTCTTTAGAATCAATATCGTCTTTTAACGAAAACAAAAAGCTTTCGGCGGCTAATTCTTTTTGAATTGTCGGCCAAATTATAAATTCAGCTTGTAAGGGTGTTGGCGTGTCGGCAAACCATTTTCTAAAGAGTTTTTGAAAATAAAAATATGTATAGAACATCTTATTATCAGGTGCGGTGTATTCATTAACGTTTTCATCGCCATATTCGCCAATGGCGCTCCATGAGCAAATTTTGCTTTTTGTGATTTTTTCTTTGCTGTTTTTGCATTGTCTATAAAACCATTCTAAAATAAATGAATCTAAAGGTAAATGACAAAATTTGAAATAATCATTATAATCTTCCGCTATACCTTTTGTACAACAAAGAGCATACAAATTTTTAAAGCTCATATTCACTATTTTTTGTGCTTTACCTATAGTACAATCTTCTTCTATGTAGTATTTTCTTAAAAATAAAATAACCATTTCGCAAGCTTTTTTATGCCATTTATCGAACTTCTCTTGTGTTGGTTTTTCACCAAACCAATTTTCAATCTGCGTTAACAGTTCATCACACTTTTCAGCCAAATCATCTAAACTATACTTTACAGAATCGTTCCGTTTTTTCATAGTGCGAACAGTCAAATCTCTATAAGCTCTACGAATGGACTCTTCTATTTCACCCTTACAAATATTCTTATCCTCAAGGTTGATTTCAGATTTTTCTCCAATTTTTTCAGTAGCATAATTCCAAAACTTTTGTGCTTGTTCTTTATTAAATACCATTTTCATTCTCCTATAACTTTTTGTTATTTTTCTTATGCTTTAAACATATTAAAAGTGTTAAATTGTGATAATCATATTTTAAATATATTATATCATTTTAAATGGTAAAATCATAGTGTTTTATTCCTCATCAAAATCATCGGGTTCTGCCTCTAAATAATAAGGACAGTTTTTAACAAAGCATTCATCACATTCCTCGAAGTATTTACAACTGCGGCATTGTTTTTCAGTTTCTTGTATTTCGATAGATTCATTTATCTCTTTCATAAAGTTTTTGATTATAATTATCAAAACCATAATACCGAAAATAACAAGGAACAAAAGAAAGCCAATATAAAAAATGTCTTCGCTCTCTTTCCTAAAAAATAAAGCTCCTATTATGAAAATTCCGTATATTAAAAGTGAGGTATAACTTATTGCTTTTTTGGCGAATATCGAATTAAAAAACTCCGTAAATAATGTATTGAAGCAGATTAAAAGGATTGCAACACCAATTATACTAATAAAAATGTCCGTTATTGTATCAAACAAAAAATCACCTCTAATTTTGATGTTAATAAAATACCACAACCTATGTGTCATTTTTGGTGCATGGGATGTGGTATTTTAAATATAGGTGATTTTGAGGAGTGGAATTATGGATACAAAATATAATTACAATAATGTGAACACTAATAAAAACGGAGTAATAAAGATGTATCATAAAAAAGATAATCATATAAAACGAGCAGAATTACATTTACATACTAAATTATCCGATGACATATCGCTTATCGGTGTTGAAGAAATTTTTGATAAGGCAGAAGAGTTGGGGCTTAGTGCGGTTGCGTTTACAAATCTTAATAATGTACAAGACTTTCCGAAAATTGCAAATTACTATAATAAGAAAAACCAAAATTTCAATATTGTTTATGGTGTCGAAGTGCGTTATAGCAATCGACAAGGAGTAGCACCATTAGGGGCCACTTTACTTGCGGTTAATCAAGAAGGTATTAAGGAACTGTATAAAATTATTAGTTCTATTCAAAATGATGGTGCAAATGATTTAATAGATCTTGAAGTATTAAAACAAAATCGTTATAACTTGATAGTGGGCTCATGCGGAAATATGGGCGAGCTGTATACATCACTTTTATTCGAACTCAGCAAGGAAGAAATTGATAAAATTGCGGCTTTTTATGATTATTTTGAAATTTATCCCACCGACGATGAAAATGAAAAGTTAATATATAAAAAAATATACAAATTAGGGGAGGAACTAGGTGTGCCTGTGGTGGCAACTGGAAACTGCCATTATTTAACCGTAGAAGACGAAATTTGCCGAAGAATTGTTAATACAGTAAAAAAAAGAAAAGACAACAACAAGAAACGTTGGGTACATACAACCGAACAAATGCTTGAAGAATTTGCATATTTGGGCGAAAAGGGAGCTTATAATGTAGTTGTTGACGACCCTGAATTTATTGTAGATTTAATAGAACCTACAACACCTATACGGGAAGGATTTTTTGGTGTTGAGTTAGAAAATGATTATCAACAAGTAGAAAAATTTTGTTTTGATAAAGCAAAAGAAATATATGGTGAAGATTTACCTGTACTTGTAAATGAAAGGCTTAAAGCTGAACTTGATTTAATTCAAAAAAATGGCTTCGCATCACAATATCTTATAGCGTGTAAAATGGCTAAAAATATAACCGATAACGGTCATCTTATTGATGCACGTGGATCTGCGGGTTCGGTTTTATCGATATTTTTACTTGGTGTTTCCGATGTAAATCCCTTGCCTCCGCACTATTATTGTCCGGAATGTCATTATTTTGAAGAAAACAATTTAGCTAAAGATGGTTTTGATTTGCCTAAAAAGTTCTGTCCTCACTGTCAGACAGAACTAAAAAGAGAAGGACACAATATTCCTTTTGAAACCTTTATGGGATACGAGGGTCATAAAATGCCTGATTTTGACATAAATGTTGCCTCAGGAATGCGACTTTTTGAAATAGAATATATGCAAAAGCTTTTTGGAAAATTTAAAATTGCTATGGGTGGAACAATCTCAACACTTTGGGAACAGTCTGCGCAAAAAATGGTTGAAATTTTTGAAGAAAAAACAGATATGAATTTTTCGGCAAAAAGAAAGGGGGAAATTATATCAAAGCTAACAGACATAAAAGTTGATGAAGGAATGCATCCGGCGGGTGTTATGGTGATTCCTAAACATATGGAATTTGAAGATTTTACACCCATAAACGAAAATTGGGCGCCGATTCCCAAAACCCATTTAGAGTTTCATGATTTGTATGATACCATTTTGAAATTGGATGTATTAGAAGTATATGTGATTGATTTTTTAGAGGCTCTTCAAAAGGCAACAGGTGTTGCTCTTGATAGAATTGATATAAACGACCCTGAAGTTTATCGGTATTTCCAGAAAGCCGATACACTGTGCATTCCCAAATTTAATACTGCTTTTATGCACGATTTACTTATTAAAACTAATCCTGAAACCTTTAGTGACCTTGTGAAAACCATTGGCCTTGCTCACGGTACAAATGTATGGACAGATAATGGGGAACTCTTGCTAGAAAGAGGAATATCTGTTTCTGCGTTGCCTTCTCTTAGAGACGATTGTATGAACGATTTAATAACTATTGGTGTCGATAGAAAAACAGCATATAGGTTTAGCGATGCTGTACGTAAAGGGATGTTTGCAAAAGATAGAGTAAATGTGGAAAATGTCAATTTATACAAGAATATTACTAAACCGCTCGGTGACTGGTATTTTGATTACTGCTCAAAAATCCGCTATATGTTCCCGAAAGCACATGCGGTAGAGTATGTTATCAATGCACTACGCTGTGCCTGGTATAAGCATTATTACCCAACTGAATTTTACAAAGCCTATATTTCTTGCTATTTTGATAAAAACAAGGAATTAACCGAGGCAGAGTTTGAGGAATACGAAGCTATAAAAAAAGAGTGTATGAGATCAGGAATAATTATCTAATCCTTTATCGAGTCTTTTAAGTCCCTTTCTGAACGATAATGTCTAACATAAAACTCTTCTTTTTTAAGAGTTGTATTAAACGATTCCATTACAGCGTTATCGTGTGGTTCACCTGGATTTGAAAACGAGGATTTAATGCCTAATTCCTTCAAATATGTTCTAAATGTCCTCGAAGTATAATTTGCTCCTTGGTCGGAATGGAATAATAATAACAAATCAGTAGGTTTCCTTAATTTATATGCAGCACTTAGCGTACTTTTTGTAAGCTGGGTGCTGTTTTTGGTTGAAAATCGGAATGCTACTACCTTTCTTGCATACAAATCTAAAACTATACACAGAAAGATTTTTTTATGTCTAAATTTAAGTTCTGTAACATCACTAACCCAAACTTCATTAGGTCTTGAAACATCAAATTCACGACTTAAAATATTTTCCTTTCTTTCAAGCCTCTTTAAATAATTCTTTTTAGCATTAGTTCCTATAACAAACATATCATTTTCCTGCATAACTTTCCTTATTAATTTTACACCGTAATCATAACCTCTGCTTTTTAAAACAGAGTAAATTCGGTTTACACCGTAGGTGCGACGGCTTTCATAAAAGATTTCTTCAATTAATGGCTTGGCTTCTTCTTGCCGTCGGGCATATACCGTGTCGCCACGCTTACCACGAAGCTTGTAGTTAAGATAAGAACCTTTGTTAACATTCATAGCTTCACAGCAAAGATTAAGACCATATATGTCTTCAATCTTTTCTATGTATTGGTAGCGGGGGAGTAGCGGCGAATTCGTGCCGCATGGGGCATTACTTAGAATATGCAACTTTTTATTTGCACGATCCATATTCCTTTTCATCTGAGTGAGCGTTAAAAGATTATCCGTATTGTATTTTTGCCGGTATTCATAAGCGTTCATCCACCGATAGATACTTGCTCTCGAAACGTGGTATTTTTCCGCCACATCTCTTACATCATCTCCAAAAACTACCTGTTCAATAATATTCGTTTTATTTTTATCCGAAATAATTCTGTTCATAATAATTTTCCTTTCTTAATTTTTTGTTTCAAAGTTAAAAAACAATCAAATTAACCACCTTCCTTTATCTATATTTTAGTATACTTAAAGTTTTCTTGAAACTGAAAAAATAATTCCTATATGTTTTAACCGCAAATGTTTTCGGAAAAGACATTAAAGGAGTCACGTTTATGTTTAATTTTTACTGTATTGGAAAAGATAGAGAAAGGAGGAGTTCGAGTGAAGGGTTATAGAGATATTGAGAATACGAGATATATTATTAGCAGAGTCTTTGCAGAGAATAAAACTACCGCTATGCTCATTGAGCAGCGTGTAAAAGATATAAAAAATAATACACCGTCGCTTGAAAGCGGCGGCACAATGATGTATAATAATTTTAGTGGTTCGATTCAGTCGAAGGAGGGACTATGAGAGTCGAACAAAATAAAATTGCTTTTGCTTATTTTAGGTTATCCAGAGAAGAAGCACAGAAAAGCGAATCTTCAAGTATTACAAACCAACGTATGATCGTAACCAAATATTGCGAGCAAAATGGTATTAACCTTGTTCGTGAATTTGTTGATGACGGCTATTCGGGTGGTAATTTTGATAGACCGGGCTTTCAGGAAATGATGCGAGAATTAAACAAAGGTTTGGCAAATACGGTAATCACTAAAGACTTATCTCGTCTTGGCCGTGATATGCGAGAATCGAGTTATTATGCCGAGCAGTTTTTTCCTGAGCACGATGTGAGATATATCGCCATTGCTGATAACTTTGATAGTGAAGATGATAACGTTATGGCACCGTTCCAGTTTGCTATGAATGAGGTGTATCTGCGTGACGGTTCACGAAAGGTTAAGGATGTTCTTAGAACCAAACGTCAAGACGGTTTGTATTGCGCCTGTCCGCCTTATGGATACAAGAAGGCACATCGAAATAAAAATCAACTTGTTCCTGATGAGGTTACTGCACCCGTTGTGCAAAGAATTTTTAATGCCGCCGCAAATGGTGATTCATCAAGAAAAATAGCGCAGGATTTGAATAATGACGGCGTTATTCCGCCACTTAAATACCGAGTGCTTTATCGTGACGAATTTAGCGAAGAAGGTGCGGCAAGAGCATCTGACCTTTGGAATTATACAACAGTCAAACGCATCTTAAAGAACGAAGTTTACCTCGGTCATACAGTTCTTGGTAAAACCAAAAAAGCAAGTGCAAAGTCGAAAAAGAAGGTTGCTATCCCACAGGAAAGATGGGCGATAACCGAGAATACTCACGAAGCATTGGTAAGCGAAGAAATCTTCCAAAAAGCTCACGATAATATGGGTAAAGGTACCCGTAACTTCCAGAAGTATGACCATGTGAGAAAGAGTATTTTCTCGGGCGTTGCATACTGTGCGCTTTGCGGACATGCTCTGTGTTCTTGCGGAACAGTCTACAAAGGCGAGCGAGAAAAGTATTGGTATCTTTCTTGCATAAATAAGCGCAAGGATATTAACGAGCCTTGCAAAGGTACGAGAATTCGCTACGCTGACCTTATTGAGCTTATAACTGAAGATTTGAACTCTTTAATTTCTCTTAGCGATGAAGAGATAAACACAATTGTTGAGCACATTATGCAAGAGGAGAATTCTGATAAGGCGGCACATATAAGAAAAGTCCGCCGAGAAAAACTTCAGGGCAGACTTGGCATAATTGATAAGATTATTCCTAAACTCTATGTAGACAACGCCGAGGGAAAACTTGATGATGACAGACTGAGTTCAATGGTTGATGATTTGCAAAAGGAATCTGTTGCAATTAAGAAAGAACTTTTAGAGCTTAGCGAGGATGCGGTTCTGACAAGTAAAAGCGATAATTACAAAATGTTCTTTGAACTCACAAGACAGCATACCCATATTGAGACACTTGATCGTGATACGTTGCTTACATTCGTTGACAGAATTGAGGTTGGTCCTAAAATTCTGCCCGAGGGTAAGGTTAAAGCAAGTCACAGAAACTCCGAGTTTCAGCAAGAGATACGGATATTTTACAAGTTCGTGGGCGAAATGAACGAAATCAATAAAATTTAATAAAATATGTAAAAACTCAACCGTTTTAAGATGGGCGGGGTACACAAACCTCGTTAGCGGCTTCCATCTTGAAGCGGTTGAGTGCGTCCTTAGCTTCGGGAACTACATGTTTAGCCATTTTAAATTACTCTCCTATAAATATTTTTGCGTTTGCAATATTATTGTGTGTTGCTAGTTCAAAAATATAATAGGTAAAAAATGCGAAAAATGTTAAAAAATGAAATGATATAATATTTTTATTTTTTTGCTTTTAACTTTTTAAGATTATTTTCTAAATCACTTAAGAAGAATGAGAAAGCAAAGCCTATAACCATTAATGTAAGTGAAATTGCGGTTTTGCCGTTTAAACCTAAAACACAGCTTTCGTTTAAAAGCTTTGGGATAATTGAAATAAACAAACCGAAAATAACCGAAAAGGTTATTGTGTAATAACGCTTTAAAAGGATGTTTATTATGCTTGAAATCAAAAGCACACCGATTGCAAGACCAACAGCGGTTGGAAGTGCAATTTTGAGGAAAAAGTCTAATTGTAAAAGGTTATCAAGGTCGGCAACCGATAACCACATTTTATACATACCGAAATAATTTAAAATTACAGCACTGTCAACACCGGGTATAATGTATGATGCGGCAACAACCAAGCCTAAAACAACCGACTGTAAAAGGTTGGGGTTTGAAATTTCTTTAAAGCCAACACCGCCCATATACGAAAGTGTAAGACCAAAAGCAGTTGCGCCTAATATTAAGAAAATATAGCGTTTGGGAAACTTTTTACCCTCGCTTCTTTTTTCCTTTGTTACCTCACGAATAAATAGGGGAATAGTACCCACAACCAAACCTAAAAAGGTAAAGCGTGTTTGCATTTCGAAATTTGTTAAAAAGAATTGCGCAATTTTGCTAAACATCAGCATGCCTGTGCCAATACCTAAAGCCAGCGGAATTAAGAAAAGCAAGTTCTTTTTAAAGTTTTTAAAGATTGTACTAATGCTTTCAAGCGCTTTGTGGTAAAGTCCAAAAATAACAAGCAGCACACTGCCCGAAAGACCGGGGGTAATTGCGCCAAGACCAACCACAATGCCTTTGGCCAGGGTTTTGAAAAAATCTTTTAAAGCTGTCATAAAAAACCTCTCATTTATTAAATCCTTTATATTATATAACATTTTGTAAAATTCTACAACATAAAAATAAAAGTCAAGCTAAAAGCCTAACTTTTATTCTTTCTATACGATAAATAATCTTCTAAAATTATTACCGCTGCAACGGCATCTACAACCTCTTTGCGCTTTTTGCCACGTGTGTCGGTAAAGTTGAGGGCAGTATGCGCCGAAACTGTTGTGCAACGTTCATCCCATAAAACAACGGGAAGGGAAGTGGCTTCCTTGATTTTTTCGGCAATTTCGGTGCATTCCTCAGCACGCCAACCAAGTGTACCGTCCATATTTTTGGGTAGACCTACAACAATTTCCTCGGCGCCCAGCTCTCTTGCCCATTCGGTAATTTTTGTTACTAATTTTTCGGTATTATATTCGTTAATAACCGTTTTGGGAAAGGCAAAGCCCTCACCCTTGTCCGAAACTGCAATGCCTGTACGGGCTTTGCCCAAATCGACCGACATAATAATCATTTTAATCCACCGCCTTTTTTTGCTCTTAAAATGCTTACGTTGTGTCTTATAAGCTCTGGTGTAAGGTGTGAAAAATCGTTACTGAATTTAACGGTTATAATACCGTTATCGTCAATTTCTAAAAGTAAAATTGCGGTGTTTTCAAAAATTGTAACATCTTTTAGCTTTGTAATGTCGTTATACAAAATGCGACATTCAAGGCAACGAATAATGCCACCGTGTGAAGCGCAGGCAATAGTTTCACCCTTGTGTTTTTCTACAAGCTCGAAAAAGGCTTTTTCAATTCGTTTATAAGCATCACGCATCGCCTCGCCATTTTCAGGTGCAAAATCTTCGGGATGGTTAAACCAAGCATCCTTATATTCGGGGAATTTTGCAAACGATTCGGCAACGGGTTTATTTTCAATAATGCCGCCATTAAGCTCAACAATACCGCTTAAAGCTTCAATTTCAATATCACGCGCACCTTGAATAGCTAACGCAGTTTTTCTTGCTCGCAAAAGCGGACTAGTATAAATTTTATCAAGCGGTATATTACTAAAGCGTTCGCTTAATTTTTCTAATTGTTTTTCGCCAAAGTCGGTAATGTCGTTATCGGTACTGCCCTGAAAGGTGCGGTTAAGGTTTCCCATTGCTTCACAGTGGCGAACAAAGTATATTTTTGTCAAATTAATCACCGTTTGACATTATACCATTTAATAAAATTAAAAGCAAGTTAAATAACAATTTCGTTTTCACTTTTACCTGTTTTGAAAAAGTCTTTAAGGTTTTTAACGGTTGTTTCGGCAATGGAGGAAAGGGCTTCCTTAGTTAAAAATGCTTGGTGCGAGGTAACAATAACGTTTGGCATTGAAATCAAACTGCTTAAAGTATCGTCTCTTATAATTTCGTCCGAAAAATCTTCAAAAAACAGGTCGGTTTCTTCCTCATAAACGTCAAGCCCCGCCGCACCGATTTGCCCGTTTTTTAGCCCTGTAATTAGGGCTTGGGTATCAACCAATTTGCCACGTGAAGTGTTAATAATATAAGTGCCTTTTTTCATTTTTTTAATCGTATTTTCATTAATTAAATATTTGTTTTCATTAGTTAATGGACAATGAAGGGATATAATATCCGACTGCAATAATAATTCTTCAAGACTTACGTATTTGCCGCAAAAAGCATTGTTTTCATAAGGGTCAAAGCCTAAAATATTCATACCAAAGCCTTTGCAAATTTGGGCAAAAACCTGACCGATTTTACCCGTGCCAATTATTCCGACTGTTTTGCCCTTTAAATCAAAGCCTGTTAATGAATCAAGCGAAAAATTATGGTCGCGTGTTCGAATATATGCACGGTGCAATTTGCGGTTAAGCATTAATATCATACCCATTGTGTGTTCGGCAACGGCGTAAGGGGAATAGGCGGGAACACGCACTACTTTTATTCGGTTACGTGCAAATTTTAAATCTACGTTATTGTAACCTGCACATCGTAATGCAATTATTTTTACACCGTAATTTTCGAGCTTTTCAATAACCCTTTTATTAATGTTATCGTTTACAAAAACACATACAGCATCACAGCATGCCGCCATACTTACTGTATCCTCGTTTAATTTGTTTTCAAAAAAGCGAATGTTAAGCTCGTCGTCTGCATATTTTAAAAAGCTTTCACGGTCGTAGCTTTTAGTGTCAAAAAATGCAATTGTTTTCAAAAAATATCACCTCATACATATAATACTAAATATTTTTTTCATAATTTTTGTTTATATACACTATTGTAATATTTTTAAAAAGCGGTATAATTGTTTTAAAGAATTTTAAAGAAAAGGAATGTGTGTTATGAAAAAGTATCTTAACCGACTGTTTATCGACGGTCTTTCAGGTATGGCCTACGGTTTGTTTTCAACCCTTATTATCGGTACTATAATTTGTCAAATTGCTACCATTATTGGCGATAATCAGGTTGGCGCATATCTTAACGCTATTGGCAGTGTTGCCAAAACCTTAACGGGTGCGGGCATTGGTGTTGGCGTTGCTTGCAAATTAAAAGCATCACCCTTAACAACCGTTGCGGCCGCAGTTGCAGGTATGGTTGGTGCTTTCCCAACAGTTGCAAAGGATGCATTTGCACTTGGTGCACCGGGTGAACCCTTGGGTGCTTTTATTGCGGCATATATCGCAATTGAGATTGGATATTTAGTTTCGGGTAAAACCAAGGTTGAAATTATTGTAACACCCATTTGTTGCATATTATTGGGCTCGGCTGCGGGTTATTTTGTTGGTCCTTATATTTCAACCTTTATGAAATGGGTAGGTGAGCTTGTAAACGTAAATGTAGAACAAAGCCCGATTTTAGGCGGTCTGCTCGTTTCGGTTATTATGGGTATTTTGCTTACCTTACCAATTTCGTCGGCAGCTGTCGGTATTTCAATGGGTATAACGGGTCTTGCCGCAGGTGCTGCAACGGTTGGCTGCTGCTGTAATATGGTTGGTTTTGCAATTATAAGCTACCGTGAAAATAAATTTGGCGGTCTTATTGCACAGGGTGTCGGCACTTCAATGATTCAAATGCCCAACATTGTGCGTCACCCTTTAATTTGGCTTCCTTCAATTATTTCAAGCGCTATTTTGGGTCCTGTTTCTTCGGCTCTTTTAAAAATGGTAAGTAATCCTGTTGGCTCGGGTATGGGCTCGGCAGGGTTGGTTGGTCAGTTTATGGCTTATGACAGTATGGTGTCAGCAGGTGTTTCACCCGTTATTACAATGCTTGAAATTGTGCTTATGCACTTTGTTTTGCCTGCGGTTTTATCACTTGCAATTGCCGAAGGTATGAGAAAGCTTGGTTGGATAAAATCAGGCGATTTAAGGTTGGTATCGGCAAATGCGTAAAAGCGAAAGAACTATTGAGGCGGTTTTGCGCCTTGAAAAATTATACCCCGATGCGATTTGTTCACTTGTGTATGACGATGCTTTTCAGTTGCTTGTCGCAACAAGACTTTCAGCACAATGCACCGATAAGCGAGTTAATATTGTAACCCCTGACTTATTTGCCGAATTCCCAACCCCTGAAAAAATGGCAAACGCTGATATTGAAAGGGTAGAACAGCTTATTAAAACCTGTGGTCTTTACAAAACCAAGGCAAAGGATTTGGTAAAATTAAGTCAGCAAATTGTGGAAGATTTTAGCGGTAAGGTGCCCGACACTATCGAAGAATTAACAACCCTTTCGGGTGTGGGCAGAAAAACTGCAAATTTGGTTGTTGGTGATATTTACAAAAAGCCCGCCGTTGTGTGCGATACCCATTTTATACGCCTTTGCAACCGCTTGGGTCTTGTTGAAAGTGATAACCCATTAACTGTTGAAAAAGCAATGCGAAAGCTTTTACCACCCGATAAATCAAACGATTTTTGCCATAGAACTGTGCTTTTTGGCAGGGATGTTTGTATTGCAAGAAGCCCGAAATGCAGTGAATGTGTTTTAGCGGATATTTGCAAAAAGAAAATTAAGAAAAAATAATTCGGTGATATTTTGAGTAATATAAACTATAAAAAATGTTGTTTTTCGGGGTATCGACCTTCAAAATTTCCGTTTCCCTTAAAAAGCAACAATGCTGATTTTCAGGTGTTTTTACGTAATTTTAAAACCACAATTTCAGCGCTGATTGATGACGAATGCGGTGTGTTTTATACGGGAATGGCATCGGGATTTGATATTATTGCCGCCGAGCTTGTGTGTGAATTTAAAGCAAATTACCCACATATTAAATTGGTTGCGGTCGTACCCTTTGAAGAACAGGAAAAATCATATTCTATTGATTGGAAGCTTCGTTATGATAGGCTAATATCCGCCTGTGACGAGGTTATTGTACTTTCAAAGGAATACCATGCGGGGTGCTACCAAAACCGCAATAAATATATGGTTGATAACAGCGATTACGTTGTAACTTGGTATGACGGAAAGCATGGCGGCACACGAAACACCTTAAATTATGCCCAAAAGAAAAACCGTTATATTGTTAACCTAAACACCGAATATTTGAAGGAATTTAATAATTTTCAAAGCAAAATTGATATTTAAATTAAAAACCGCCAATTTTGGCGGTTTTTTTGTTGTAATAAAGTAAATATTTACCGCATAATTATTGACAATAGTATTGTTCTTTGGTATAATTGTATACAGAAAAACAAGAGGTGAGATATTTGCTAGAACTTTCTAACAAAACTAATTTACTAGAACAAAAAACTTATAAATACGGTTTGCAGGACGTTGCAGACCCTAATCTATATCGTGACCTTTATTCTTACGATTCAGTACCAAAGGTTGCATTTAACCACCGTCGTGTACCTATGGGTATGCCTGAAGAAATTTGGATAACCGATACCTCTCTTCGTGACGGTCAGCAATCGGTCGAGCCTTATACCGTTAAACAAATTGTTGACTTATTTAAGCTTATGTCAAAGCTTGGCGGTCCTTATGGTATTATCCGCCAAACCGAATTTTTTGTATACAGCAAAAAGGACAGGGAAGCTCTTCAAAAATGTCAGGAATTGGGTCTTAAATTCCCCGAAATTACAACCTGGATTCGTGCAACTAAGGAAGACTTTAAGCTTGTTAAGGATTTAGGCGTTCGTGAAACAGGTATTTTGGTTTCGTGTAGTGACTACCACATTTTCAAAAAGCTTAAGAAAACACGTAAACAGGCTATGGATTCATATCTTGCCGCCGTTGCTGAAGCTTTTGAAGCGGGCGTAATGCCAAGATGCCACCTTGAAGATATTACCCGTGCTGACTTTTACGGCTTTGTTGTACCCTTTGTAAACGAGCTTATGAAAATGTCTAAGGATGCAGGTATACCTGTTAAAATTCGTGCTTGTGACACAATGGGCTACGGCGTACCCTATACTGAGGTAGCCTTACCCCGTAGCGTACCGGGTATTATTTACGGTTTACAACATTATTCCGACGTACCAAGTGAAATGCTTGAATGGCACGGTCATAACGATTTTTATAAGGCTGTTGCCAACGCTTCAACCGCTTGGCTTTACGGTGCAAGTGCGGTTAACTGTTCGCTTTTAGGTATTGGTGAAAGAACAGGTAACGTTCCCCTTGAAGCAATGATTATGGAATATGCTTCACTTCGTGGCTCGCTTGACGGTATGGATACCACTGCAATTACCGGAATTGCTGAATATTTCAAAAATGAAATTGGCTACGAAATACCCCCTATGACACCATTTGTTGGCCGTAACTTTAACGTAACACGTGCGGGTATTCATGCTGATGGTCTTTTGAAGGACCAGGAAATTTATAATATTTTCGATACTGAAAGAATTTTAAACCGTCCCGCTACCGTTACAATTAGTAAAACAAGCGGTCTTGCAGGTATTGCATATTGGATTAATACCAATTATCGCCTTACAGGTGATGATGCGCTTGATAAAAAAGACCCACTTATTGTTAAACTTAAGGAATGGGTTGACGCCGAATATGAAGACGGTCGTCAAACTGCGCTTTCCAACTTCGAGCTTGAAAGTAAGATTGAAGAATTATCACTTGGCAAATTTAAGAAATTGTAGGAGCTATTTAAATGGAACATAAAACAGTATCATTAGCTGACCAGGTATTTGAACACCTTGAAACCGATATTTTAAGCGGTAAATACCAACGTGGCGACCTTTTAACCGAAAATCGCCTTTGCGAAATTTTGGGTGTAAGCCGCACCCCCATTCGTGAAGCCTTGCGCCGTCTTCAGCAGGAGCATTTAATTGTTGAAACAGGCAAAGGCTCGCTTGTGCTTGGTATTACCGAAGATGATTTACGTGATATTTATATTATTCGTGAAGCGATTGAAGCAAAAGCGGCAAAAATGTCTGCTATTAATGCTAGTGAAGAAGAAATAAACGAGCTTAAATCAGCATTAGAGCTTCAAGAGTTTTATTTATCAAAGCACAATAGTGAACAAATTCGTTTAATGGATAACCGCTTTCACGAAATTTTATATAAAATTAGCGGCAGTCACGTTTTTTATAACACACTTTTGCCCTTACATAAAAAGGTGCAAAAATACCGCAAGGTATCACTTCAAAGTCAATCACGTGCAAATGAATCGGTGGCTGAACACCGTGAAATTTTAAATGCAATCATTAGCCGTGATGCTGACACAGCCGAACGTGTAACACAACAGCACGTTAAAAACGCTTACAATCACATAGCAGGAAAGGATTGATACCCAATGGGTTTAACAATAGCACAAAAAATCATTAAAACACACATGATTAGCGGTGATATGACTGTAGGACATGAGGTTGCTTTAAAAATTGACCAAACCCTAACACAAGACGCAACAGGTACAATGGCATACCTTGAATTTGAAACTATGGGCCTTGACCGTGTTAAAACCGAACGCAGTGTAGCTTATATTGACCATAACACACTTCAGTCAGGCTTTGAAAATGCCGACGACCACCGTTATATTCAGTCGGTGTGCAAAAAGCACGGTATTTATTTTTCACGCCCGGGTAACGGTATTTGCCACCAAGTACATCTTGAACGTTTTGGCAAGCCCGGTAAGACCTTAATCGGCTCTGACAGCCACACCCCCACAGGCGGCGGTATTGGTATGCTTGCAATGGGTGCAGGTGGTCTTGATGTTGCGGTTGCAATGGGCGGCGGCGCTTATTATATCACAATGCCTAAAATGTATAAAGTAAATCTTACAGGTAAACTTAATCCTTTTGTTACCGCTAAGGATATAAGCCTTGAAATATTGCGTATACTCTCTGTTAAAGG
>JAZKZS010000042.1:0-5635 GCA_045612765.1 Acutalibacteraceae bacterium | reverse complement strand
ATATGCATAGGTCCTGTGGGGTTAGCCGAAACAAATTCAACCAAAACACGCTTGCCTTCACCAAAATTGCTTCTGCCGTATGCTTCCTTTTTGGTTGCAACGTCTAAAACAATATCAGCATAATATTTTTGTGATAAATAGAAGTTAATAAAGCCGGGACCTGCAATTTCATATTTTTCAATATAGGTGCCTTCAAAATTAGCGTTAGCCATTAAAATTTCGGCAATTTGGCGTGGTGCCTTTTTGAAAAGACGTGACCAAACCATTGCAGCGTTAATAGCATAGTCGCCGTTTGCACGGTCCTTAGGAACTTCAATGGTAAAATCACGAAGTTCGGCATTTTCCAAAACACCGTCGGCAATTGCCTTGTTAGCGGCACTGAAAATTAAATTTTTAATTTGTTCTTTTGCGTTTGAAACTACTACTGACATTTTAATTAACCTCTCTGACAGAAATATTAACTTTATTACGGCTTATTAGCTTTGCATCATCATCAATTAGATATGTTAGTGCGATGCTGCCGCCATTTTCATTTAAATCGGGTGAAACCTTTTCACCAAAAATACCAAGCAAGATTTGACCCACAGGCGTTGAGTAAAAACAGTTTGTCCTAACGCCTTTTTCAATAACCATTTTACTGTTGTACGAGCCCTTTCGCTGTAAAACAACGGTGTTATCTGGCTTGACGTAAAGGGTAGTTTTGATTTCACCCTCTATATCAAGAAGGCCGCTTTCATCATAGCTTAAAAAATAGCTACCGTCCTTAATGCCGAAACGACCGTCGGTTGAAAATTCAATGCAATCGCTTTGACCGTCAAGTGACTGCTCGGTTTTAATTTCAATAATTACGTCTTTTATCATAAATTGTTTATATCTACCTTTTGTACGTTATTACCGTCTACCTCACGCCCAAGCAAAACCGATGCTTGTTTAACAAAGGTATCGGGCTTGTCGCTAACAAAAAAGCTGTGCTGATTAACGGCATTGTCATTCTCTAAATCATTATCTTCAAGATACTGTTTAATTGCTTCGGCAGTTGAGGTGCCTGCATTAATTAGTGTTACGCCGTCTCCTAAAATTTTACTGATAGCCTCACTTAAAATGGGATAGTGAGTGCAACCTAAAATCAAAGTGTCTGCCCCAAATTCAAAAACGGGCTTTAAATAACGGCTTACTGTTTCAAGCACGACTATATCATCTGCCGAATACCAGCCCTCTTCCACTAAGGGTACAAACAAGGTACAGCTTTGATTTAAAACCTTTGCATCAGGCTTAAGTGATAAAATCACCTTTTCGTGCTGACGGCTTTTTACAGTCGCATTTGTTCCTATTACAGCAATTTTACCGTTTTTAGTTGCCTTAACAGCAGCGGATGCCGCATGTGAAACAACCTCAAAAAAAGGTACAGGTAGGTCGTTTGCGGTGTCTGAAGCAACACTTGAAACCGTACCGCAAGCCGCAACAATAAGCTTAACGTTTTGGTTTAATAAAAAGCGCTCATCCTGACTTGCATATTTCTTAATGGTTTCAACACTTCGTGTACCGTATGGCACACGGCCTGTATCGCCAAAGTAAATAATATTTTCATTCGGTAATGTATTAAAAAGTTCCCTAACAACCGTTAGGCCACCCAAACCCGAATCAAATACACCAATTGCACGTTTGTCGGACACAATAACATCTCCTCACATACCTATTCAATTTATAATACCATATTATATAAATTTATTCAACAATAAAATGCAAAAAAACACCCGAAAAAACGGGTGTTTTTACTATTTTGCAAGCGGATGAAACCTTGTGTAATTTGCGGCATATTTATTTTTAATATATTGCGCATAAATTTGGGTTGAAGAAATATCACTATGCCCCAACATTTCCTTAATATCTTGCAGCTTTGCACCGTTTTCAAGTAGGTGCGCCGCAAAGCTGTGACGAAGTGTATGAGGGGTGATTTCCTCCTTAATGCCTGCCTGTACAGCATAATGCTTTATAAGCTTCCAAAAGCCTTGGCGTGACATAGGTGCGCCGTTAATATTTGTAAACAGCTTGTCCTGTGAAGGCTCTAAAACAATTGTAGGACGAACGTTAATTAAATAATCTGTAACTGATTTAACAGCAGCGGGATAAATTGGAACAATTCGTTCCTTTTTACCGCTATTTAAATGCAAAATACCAAGCTGAATATTAAAGTCATGAACACGTAAATCCAAAAGCTCAGAAACCTTGATACCTGTTGCATATAAAAGCTCAAGCATTGCCTTATCACGAATAGATTTATAGTCGTTACCGCTTGGCTGTGATAATAGCAAAATGATTTGTGAAGAATCCAATACGCCGGGTAGCTTCTTTTCTACCCTGCTTTTATTGGCGGCATTAACAGGATTATCCGAAACAGCGCCAATACTGATAAGATACCTATAAAAAGCACGAATAGAAGATGTGATTCTTGCTTTTGTAGCCTCTGATTTACCCTGACTTGTCAAGTAATCCATATAACCGTTTATGGTATCGGTTTTAACCTTTTGAACGTTTGAAATTTTTATAGAAGCGCAATATATAGAAAACTGAAGCAAATCACGCAAATAGGATTCAACCGTATTGCTTGAAGATTTTTTATCATTAATTAAATAATTTTTAAAAGCTTCAATTTGCTTTTTCATACTATTGCACCTCCTTATAACTTAAAATTCAAAAAATTTTAACATACTGGTTGATGTGAACCCGTCTAATAGTGCAGCCAAAACGCCGCCAAGGGATAAAAACAGAAACCTTATTGAATATTCCTTAAACTGTATAAACAAATCACCCTGAAAGGAATTTGGAAAAGTTAGCCGAGAAAGAGAAAGTGAGAAATCCATTGCATATCGACTTGCAAAAATTAAGAAAATCAGCAGCAATAAATTCGACGGCAAAAAAATCACGGCATTAAATGCAACACCCTTTAACGCAAAGCTCGAATATAAATACGCCACCAACGAGCCATAGGCAAAACCGTCAAGCCCTATAATAAGCGGTATACCGACAACACCGAAAAGTGTTGTACCGCTTATAAAAATTAACAAAAAGAGTAATACCGACTTAAAATAAGAGGCAAGCACAATATTAAAATAACTAGCGTCCCGCCTTAGTGAAATATAGTCTTCAAAAATATATTCACAAAAATATGTAACAATTTTAAAGCGACCGTTAAGTCCAATGCCAAGGGATACGCCTATAACTAAAAGTAAAACACAAATAAGCGACATCAAATTTTCTTTAACAAAAGAAAAAATTTGATTTTTAGATAAATTTAATACACGTCCGTGTTGCATAGTAACATCTCCTTTTACAAGAAAATATTATGCATAATACGGACAAGATATGCCATTCAATATCTAGTTAAGTAAATTCGCGGTATACAAGATATAGAAAAATATTCAATATTATGTCAACTAAGTTGAATTAATATATAATTTATGACATAAAAATAAGGCACAAAAATAACGGAAGTGCCCTTTAAATACGCCTTTATATTATTTATACTATATATTTTGTTTTATGTCAACCACAAATTTGCTAGCCTCGAAATGTTATGTAAACTATTTATGTAAACCACACAATATCTTGATAACACCCAATTATGTAAACCCTATTTATTGTAAATTAATACTTTATTTTTTTGTAAAAATATGTTATATTATTTAAGGAGATGATTATATGAAAAAAACAGCCATTATAACAGGCGCTTCAAAAGGAATTGGCGCCGCAACCGCAATTTTATTTGCGCAAAAAGGATATAACGTTGTACTTAATTACAACAGTTCATACGAGTCCGCTTCCCTACTCGCTCGTTCTCTTTCACAAAACGGTTTTTCGGTAACACCAATTAAAGCAAACGTTGCCAACCGTTTAGAAGCCGAATTACTAATTAAAGAAGCTTTATATAAATACGGCAGTGTTGACGTTATAGTTAATAATGCAGGTGTCGCATTTGAAGGTTTAATTACCGAAACTGACGAGGTTGATTTTGACCGTATAATTGATATTAATTTAAAAGGCACATTTAACTGTTGCAAGGCAGCCGCACAGGTAATGATAAATCAAAAATCGGGTAAAATTATAAACGTATCTTCTATGTGGGGTCAGGTTGGTGCCTCGTGTGAGGTTGCTTACAGCGCATCAAAAGCAGGTGTTATAGGTTTGACAAAAGCCCTTGCTAAAGAGCTTGCACCTTCAGGTATTACTGTTAATTCGGTCGCACCGGGTATAATTGAAACCTCTATGAATTCTAACCTATCTATTGAAGAATTAACCGATTTTGTTGATACTATTCCCCTTGGACGTATGGGCACCGCTGAAGAAATTGCTCAAACCATATTATTTTTAGCAAGTGAACACGCCGACTATATTACAGGCCAAGTAATTGGCGTAAACGGTGGCTACGTAATATAATTTAAAATAAAAAATCCCTGTCAATGACAGGGATTTTCAATTTTATTTATAAAGCTTTTTTAGAAGCTCGCACAATGGCACAATTAATAAAGCGATTATAAACGCAACAATAAATTGCCATAGCTTTAAAATTGTTAAGCCAAATATAAAACCAACAGGTGTAAAGGATAAGAAAATTATTATAAATGAAGTTGCAAATACCGATAAATTCATAAATCGGTTACTTAATACCTCAAGCTTAAAGATACTACCGTCAAGCTTCGAGTTAAAGCAATGCAACAACTGTGAAATACCAAGTGTTACAAATGCCATAGTAGTGCCAACAATCGGCGAGCTAAACTGACCAATTATATAAGCCACTAAAGAAAGTAATGCAATAAATCCACCTTGAATTGCAATTTTAATAAAATTCTTAACATTTAAAAGCTTGTTATCACCACTAAGTGTGTTATCCTTCATAACCGATTTTTCCGCTTCCTCCATACTAAATGCAATGGCAGGGGCACAGTCGGTTAATAAATTTATAAGCAAGAGCTGAACGGCAATTAATATTGGCGATTTAAAAATTATAGAGCCAATAAGAAGTAATAATAATTCACCTAAATTGCAGCTACATAAGTATTTGGCAGTTTTTTTGATGTTACCAAAAAAGCCACGACTTTCTTTAATTGCTTTAACAATTAAGCCAAAGTTGTTTCTAAGAATAATAACATCAGCGTTACCCTTTGCAACGTCGGTACCAAATTTACCAATAGCACAGCCAACATCGGCAATGGCTAATGATTCAGCATCCTGAAGACTGTCACCCGTAATAGTTACAATGGCGTTGTTTGCCTGCCAAGCCTTAACAATTCGCACCTTGTGTAAAGGTGAAATTCTTGCAAACACACAGTATTTATCGATTGAATTATTTAATTCCTCGTCCGATAAATTATCAAGTTCGGCGCCTGTTATTGCTTCACCTTCGTCGCTTAATAAGCCAATTTGTTTAGCAAGTGATGTTGCTGTATTGATATTATCACCCGTAAGCATTACAACTTTAATTTCAGCGTCACGACAGGTTTTAATATCCTTATAAATTTCTTCACGAATAGGCTCTTTAAGACCTATAATGCCCGCAAATCTTAAATTACGTTCAACCTCGTCTGCTTTGGGGTTAGCAGGAATTTCAACAAGCCGTTTAATAGCAATAGCAACGTTT
>JAZKZS010000041.1:0-2987 GCA_045612765.1 Acutalibacteraceae bacterium | reverse complement strand
TACAAATAAATGGCTCCCTTGTGTAAAGGGAGCTGTCACGAAGTGACTGAGGGATTGTATTTGTGACTTATTGCAATCCCTCCACCAACTGTGTTGGTCCCCCTCCCTTTACACAAGGGAGGCAACGATAAACTATAATTTGCAAAAATTACTTATTTGTAATAATAATTTCATATTTGTAATTTGACTTGGATTTTACCGCAAAGTAAAATAATGGCAGAAAGGGTGATTTTATGAAAAAACTTTTAACGTTATTTTGTGTTTTGGCATTAATTTTGGGCTTATTTTCGGGCTGTAAGGGTAATAATAAGCAGGATAATAAGCTGACCGAAACTGCTTCTAAGGAATTAAACGATGAAGAATTGGCAAAAATAGTTGCAGAAAATTTAGGTGTGCCCGACAGCGATAATATTACCTATACGGTATCGGAAAAAAATTATTGGGACGCGGGGGATAAGTATTATAAAAACGTAAGCTTTAGCGAACGATTAAGCTTTAGTGGTTATGAGCGAATGGTTGCATTTGCAAGTGTAGACCCTATTGATGGCACTTTACTTAGAGATATCAGCAATTATCCAATACCCGAAACCTTAACCGAAAAGCTGCTTCGTGAAATTGATAATGAATATAAAAAGGAAAGCTTTGAAGGGGACAGCTCTACCGGTGCTATGGTTGATAGAGCCGATAAATACACTAAAAAGTGGCAAGATGTTGCTGATGAATATTACAATAAGCTAATGGAATATGACGGCATTGTTCAGAACGATGAAACCTGTATTTATTCGTCTGACGATTTTCATAACTTTATTAAAAATATGAAAACAAGTTGGGAAAAATATCACGCCGAGCAATGTGAAAACTATGAAAAAGCACTTTATGCGATATATGCAGGGTCTATTGTTGGGCCGATTTTTGCGGATTATAAATATGATGCGCAAAAAGATTGGGCGTTACAGCTTGTTTCCATATATGAACATCTGTAATTTCGCAAAATAAAAAAGTTCTTTACTTTTTAAAAGGTTTGTGTTATAATCTTTTGGCGACCGTGTACTATGCGCTTGGCGTCTGCCCGAAAGGGAACACTCTTTGGCCTTTCGCTTGGTTTACGGATTGAAATTTAAAAAGGAGTGAAAATGAGATGACAAAGGAATTAAAGAATCAGATTTTAGCTGATTACGCTATCCACGAAGGTGACACAGGTTCGCCTGAAGTTCAAATTGCTCTTCTTACTACAAGAATCAACGAACTCAACGCACACCTTAAGACTCACCCCAAGGATAAGCACTCTTACCGCGGTCTTCTTAAGATGGTAGGTCACAGAAGAAACCTTCTTGCATACCTTCAAAAGAAGGATATCGAAAGATACCGTGCAATTGTTAAGAAGCTCGGTCTTCGTAAGTAATTTTGGCATCCGTAAGGCAGACCGTATTTTTTCGGTCTGCCTTGTTGCAGTTTTTAAAGCAAAAAACAAATTAGGGATTTTCGTGGTTTAGCGGTAAATAGAGTATCTGAAAAATCGGGTATTGTATTTATTGCTAACCGAAGGTCTCAAAATAACAAAAAAGGAGATTTTTAAAAATGTTTGAAAATTTTAAGGTTTATGAAACCGAACTTGCAGGTCGCCCCTTAAGAATTGAAACAGGTATGATGGCCGGCCTTGCAAACGCTGCAGTTATGTCTTGCTATGGCGACACCCGTGTGCTTTGTACCGTAACCGCTTCAGCAAAGCCCCGTGAAGGTGTGGATTTCTTCCCCCTTTCAGTTGACTATGAAGAAAAAATGTATTCAGTAGGCCGCTTCCCCGGCTCTTTCACCCGTCGTGAAGGTAAAGCAACCGATAAAGCAATTTTAGCATCACGTTGCATCGACCGTCCTATTCGCCCCTTGTTCCCTAAGGATATGCGTAACGATTGCTCGGTAGTTGCTACCGTTATGTCGGTTGACCCTGACTGCTCACCCGAAGTTGCAGCAGCTATCGGTGTTTCTACCGCTATCGCAATTTCTGACATTCCCTGGGCTGGTCCTATCTCTAGCGTAAACGTTGGCCTTGTTGATGGCGAAATCGTTATCAACCCAAACCTTGAACAGCGCGCTAAGACTGCCCTTACCTTAACCGTTTCTTCTACTGCTGACCTCGTTGCTATGATCGAAGCAGGCGGTAACGAAATCGAAGACGACCTTATGTTCGACTGCATTATGGCAGGTCACGAAGTAAATAAGGAAGTTGTTAAGTTTATTAACAGCATCGTTGCTGAAATCGGCAAGCCTAAGTTCGAATTTGAATCTAACGATCCCGATCCCGTACTCTTCGCTGAAATGGAAGCATTCTGCATTGAAGACGTTAAGAAGGCGCTCGACACCGACGATAAGCTCGTTCGTGACGCTGCTTTACTTCCCATCAGCAATGCTTTACACGAAAAGTATGATGCACAGTTTGAAGGTCAGGAAGCTAAGATTGATGAAATTCTTTACCTTATCCAAAAGCACGTTGTAAGAAGCTGGCTTAAGGATGAAAAGAAGCGTGTTGACGGTCGTGGTATTGACGATATCCGTCCTTTAGACGCTAAGGTTGATCTTCTCCCTCGTGTACACGGCAGCGGTATGTTTACCCGTGGTCAAACACAGGTTCTTTCAATTGCTACTTTGGCTCCCGTTTCCGAAGCTCAAAAGCTTGACGGTTTAGACGAAGAAGTTTCTAAAAGATATATCCACCACTACAACTTCCCCTCATACTCTGTTGGTGAAACCAAGCCTTCACGTGGCCCTGGCCGTCGTGAAATCGGTCACGGCGCATTGGCTGAAAAGGCTCTCGTGCCCGTTATCCCCAGCGTTGACGAATTCCCCTATGCTATTCGCGTAGTTTCTGAAGTTCTTTCTTCAAACGGTTCTACCTCACAGGGCTCAATTTGTGGCTCTACCTTGGCTCTTATGGCTGCAGGTGTTCCGCTTAAGGCTCCCGTTGCAGGTATTTCTTGCGGTCTTATCAC
>JAZKZS010000040.1:0-12581 GCA_045612765.1 Acutalibacteraceae bacterium | reverse complement strand
GCAAGGCTTCCCCTTGAGGGGAAGCTGTCACAAAGTGACTGATGAGGTGTAATTTGCAATAATTAAACGGTTTTCCACCTCATCCACCACTGCCGTGGTCCCCCTTCCCCTCAAGGGGAAGGCATAGATAAACCCCAATTTTACGTTATATTTAAAAACCTTGCATTTTTTCCTTTAATTTTGTATAATAATTAAAGTTTGAAGAGGAAGTGAAAAAATGCGAACAATTTATGTTGTGCTTACCAAAAGCGGCACCTATCTTTCGAAATTTATACACGTTATTACCCGTGCCGATTATACACACGCTTCAATGTCATTTGAAGATAAGCTGCAGCCCCTTTACAGTTTTTCACGTTTTCAGGCCTTTCCACCCTTGCCCGCAGGTCTTCATAGTGAAGGGTTTGACGTTGGTATTTATGGCAAATATCCACATATTCCCTGTGCAGTTTATAAAATTGAAGTTGAAGAAGAAATATATCAAAAAGCAAAAAACGAAGTTGAAAAAATGCTTGAAAATGCCGACTATTATCGCTTTAATATTATAGGACTTTGGCTTTGCGGTTGCCGTATTCCCCTAACCCGCAAGAGATATTATTTTTGTTCACAGTTTGTAAGTCATATTCTTAAAAATTCTAATGCGGTTGAGCTTCCGCACAGACCATCCTTGATGCGCCCAAACGACTATACAAAAATTGAAAGCTTGGAATGTGTTTTCAAAGGCAGACTTAACGAACTTAAAGAGCATTTAAATACATACGAAAAAATTATTGCATAAAAAATGACTTGCTAAATGCAAGTCATTTTTCTATTTCATATTCATTTTCACTGTAAATCGAAATTATATAATCTCCAAAATTAAAGGTGTTAATTGGCAAATTTAAAACGTTTTCAGTATTAAGACCGCCCGAAATACCCACGCCCTTATACTTTAAAAAGGCTTCCTTTTTAGTCCAAATTTCAAAAAAGCGGCGGTTGCTGTCCTTTTCGGTTATATAGTCGGCTTCTTCCTTTAAAAAACGCTTTATAATGCGCAAATCGGCCTTTTTAACCCTTTCAACGTCAATTCCAACCTCGCTATTCCCTAAGGCAATTACCGTTAGCCCATCTGTATGTGAAACGCTAAAAAACAAATTTGGAATGTCTTTAAAATAGGGTTTGCCTTTTGAGGTTTTAATTATTTCGGTATTATTATATTTTTCGGCGGCTTTTTGCTTTATAAAGGCATAATGGTCACATTCGCCCTTAAATATAAAAATCTTGTTCATAACGCTATTATATAATATAAATATTATTTTTGCAATATTATAAAAAACTATTGACAAAACAGGGTGTTTAGTGCGATAATGAATTTAATAATAGGACAATGGATTTATTGTGTCCTGTTAATTTTAATTTTAGGTGATGCAAATGCGTGTTATAACCGGTATTGCTCGGGGTAAGCGCCTCGTAACACCGGACGGAAGCGACGTTCGCCCCACCTCCGACAAGGTTAAAGAGGCATTATTCAGCGTAATACAGTTTGATATTGAAGGCCGCCGTGTTCTTGATTTGTTTGCAGGCTCGGGCCAGCTTGGTATTGAAGCCTTAAGCCGTGGCGCCCAAAGCTGTACCTTCGTTGACAACAGCCGTGCTTCAATTAATCTTGTTAAAAAGAATTTGGAAATTACAGGTCTTTCAGACAGTGCAAAGGTTTTTCAGGGTGATTTTTCGTCCTTTGCGGCAATGAGCCGTGACACCTTCGACATTGTATTTTTAGACCCACCCTATGCAGCAGGTTTATTAACCGACGCAATCAAAGCCGTGCTACCGCTTATGAGCGACTTTGGTATGATTGTTTGCGAATATCCGCCCGAGGTTGCAATACCAGAAGAAATTGGCGGTTTTTCGGTTTACCGCACCTATCGTTACGGTAAAATTAACGCTGCAATTTACCGAAAGGGGCTATAATTTATGAAAAACGGTATTGCCATTTGCCCCGGCAGCTTTGACCCTGTGACCAACGGTCACCTTGACATTATTACCCGTGCGGCAAATATGTTTGATAAGGTAATTGTTGTGGTTGCGCATAATTCCGCCAAGAATTATTGCTTTTCACCCGACGAACGTGTTGCAATGATAAAAAAATGCATACCATACCTTACAAATGTTGAAGTGGTGCATTATGACGGTCTGCTTGCTGATTATGCCGCCACCCGCGGTGCCACCGCAATTATTAAAGGACTTCGTGCCATGTCGGACTTTGAGTATGAATTCCAAATGGCATTAGCAAATAAGAAGTTGAATCCTAACGTTGAAACCCTGTTTTTAACCACAGCCTCGCAAAATATGTATCTTTCCTCAAGCATGGTTAAGCAAATCGCATCTATGAACGGCGATATTTCAGGCTTTGTGCCAGAGGTTATTAAGCAGGACATTATCGACAGGATAAATTTTAAAAAATAATACCTAAAAGGTTTATGGAGGAAGAAAAAATGACACTTGACGAATTATTAGAACAGTTTGACGAAGTTATTGACAGCGGTATTAAAATCCCCGGCAAGAAAACTGTTGTTGACATTGAAAAATTAAGAGCAGTTGTTGACGATATCCGTCTTAACATCCCTGCTGAAATTAAACAAGCTAAAGGCATTGTTGCTGACCGTGCTGAAATTATCACAACCGCAAAGCGTGAAGCTGATGCTATTATCCGCAACGCTGAAGAAAAGGCAAAGGCAATGGTAGCACAGGAAGAAATCGTTAAGCTTTCACAGCAAAAGGCTGCTGAAATTATTGCTAACGCACAGGGCAAGAGCCGTGAAATGCGCAAAGCCGCACAGGACTTTGTTGACGATATTATGCGTCGTGCAGACGAAGGTCTTACCGCTAATCTTGGCGAAGTTCGCAAGACCCGCGCTGCTTTAAAACAGCAAATTCCCACCGTTAACGAATAATAGGTTTTCGGTTTTAAATTAAAACTTTATATTAAAATGCTTTGACGGAGAAAGTGGTAACCGTTTGAAACTTTTAGCGAGCAGAGGTTGGTGTAAGCTCTGCAGTTTTTGGTTGCCTGGATCACTCCTGAGCAGACGGCTGAAATTTAGTAAGCTTAGTCCGGTTGTTTTCCGTTACAAAAACCGTGAATGTTAGTTCTTCGTAATAGGTGGTTATAAAGCGTTTATGCCCTTTATCCTATTGTGGATAAAGGGCGTTTTTTATTTTGGAAGGAGTAGATGAAGTGTACAAAAACATTTCACCCAACGTTAATTTCGTTGAAGAAGAAAAAAAGATTAAAAAGTTTTGGGACGATAACCAAATTTTCGAAAAAAGTATAATCGAAAAGCAGGACAACGCCCCTTACGTATTTTACGACGGCCCACCAACCGCTAACGGTAAGCCACATATCGGTCACGTTTTAACACGTGTTATTAAAGATATGATTCCCCGCTACCGTACAATGAAGGGTTATATGGTGCCCCGCAAGGCCGGTTGGGACACCCACGGTCTTCCCGTTGAATTAGAAGTTGAAAAGCTTTTAGGTCTTGACGGTAAGGAACAAATTGAAGAATACGGTCTTGACCCCTTTATTGGTCACTGTAAGGAAAGCGTTTGGAAGTACAAGGGTATGTGGGAAGACTTTTCAAAAACCGTTGGCTTTTGGGCTGATATGGACGACCCCTACGTTACCTATGACAACAACTTTATTGAATCTGAATGGTGGGCATTAAAGCAAATTTTTGACAAAGGTCTTTTATACAAAGGCTTTAAGATTGTTCCCTACTGCCCTCGTTGCGGTACTCCCCTTTCTTCACACGAAGTGGCACAGGGTTATAAAAACGTTAAGGAACGCAGTGCGGTTGTACGCTTTAAGGTTAAGGGCGAGGATGCTTACTTCCTTGCTTGGACCACTACCCCATGGACACTTCCTTCAAACGTTGCGCTTTGCGTAAACCCTGACGATACCTACTGCAAGGTTAAGGCTGCTGACGGCTTTACCTATTATATGGCTAAGGAGCTTTTGGATAAGGTTCTTGGCAAGCTTGCAACAGAAGAAACACCCGCTTATGAAATTATTAGTGAATTTGCAGGTAAGGAGCTTGAATATACCGAATACGAACCCCTCTTTGACTTTGTAGCACCCGTTTGCGAAAAGCAACACAAAAAGGCTTTCTTTATTACTTGTGACAGCTACGTTACAATGAGCGACGGTACAGGTATAGTTCACATTGCACCCGCATTTGGTGAAGACGACTCGAAGGTTGGCAGAAAGTACGATTTACCCTTTGTTCAGTTTGTAAACGGCAAGGGTGTATTAACCGAAGAAACCCCATATGCCGGCAAATTTGTTAAGGATGCTGACGTATTAGTTCTTACAGACCTTGAAAAAGCAAACCTTTTATTTGATGCGCCTAAGTTTGAACACGATTATCCTTTCTGCTGGCGTTGCGATACTCCCCTTATCTACTACGCACGTGAATCTTGGTTTATTAAGATGACCGACGTTAAGGAACAGCTTATCGCAAACAACAACACTATTAACTGGATTCCTGAAAGCATTGGTAAGGGTCGTTTTGGTGACTGGCTACAAAACGTTCAAGACTGGGGTATTTCACGTAACAGATATTGGGGTACTCCCCTTAATATTTGGACCTGTGAATGCGGTCATATGCACTCTATCGGCAGCATTGAAGAGCTTAAATCAATGTCTGACAACTGCCCCGATGATATCGAGCTTCACCGCCCTTATATCGACGGCGTAACCATTAAGTGTGAAAAGTGCGGCAAGCAAATGCACCGTGTACCCGAAGTTATTGACTGTTGGTTTGACTCGGGCTCAATGCCTTTTGCACAGCACCACTATCCTTTTGAAAATAAGGACTTGTTTGAGGCGCAGTTCCCTGCTGACTTTATTTCAGAAGCGGTTGACCAAACACGTGGTTGGTTCTATTCACTTCTTGCAATTTCAACCCTTATTTTCGACAAGGCACCCTTTAAAAACGTTATCGTTTTAGGTCACGTTCAGGACGAAAACGGTCAAAAAATGAGTAAATCAAAGGGCAACGCTGTTGACCCGTTTGACGCACTTGAAAGCTACGGCGCTGACGCTATTCGTTGGTATTTCTACACCAACTCTGCACCCTGGCTTCCTAACCGTTTCCACGGCAAAGCTGTTGTTGAAGGTCAACGCAAGTTTATGGGCACACTTTGGAACACCTATGCATTCTATGTGCTTTACGCTAATATCGACAAGTTCGACCCCACACAATATAACATTAACGACTGCAAGCTAACCGTTATGGATAAATGGCTTTTATCAAAGCTTAATTCAATGGTTAAAACAGTTGATAATAACCTTGCTAATTACAGAATTCCCGAAGCCGCACGTGCTTTACAGGAATTTGTAGACGAAATGAGTAACTGGTACGTTCGCCGTGGTCGTGAGCGTTATTGGGTACAGGGCATGACCGACGACAAGCTCGCCGCTTATATGACCCTTTACACCGCCCTTGTTACCACAGCTAAAACCGCTGCACCTATGATACCCTTCATGGCTGAAAACATTTACCAAAACATTGTTTGCAGTGTTGATAAGGACGCAAAAGAAAGTATTCACCTTTGCGACTTCCCTGTAGTTAATGAAAACCTCATTGACCAAAAGCTTGAAGAACAAATGGAAAAGGTACTCGAGATTGTTGTTCTTGGTCGTGCGGCACGTAACGGCTCATCAAGAAAAAATCGTCAGCCCTTGAGCGTTATGTACGTTAAGCTTGACGGCGAGCTTGAAGAAACCTACACCGACATTATTAAGGAAGAGCTTAACATTAAGAAGGTTGACTTTACCGACGTTGTTGATAACTTTGTTACCTATACCTTTAAGCCACAGCTTAAGACCTTAGGTCCAAAGTATGGTAAACAGCTTGGTGAAATTCGTCAATACCTTACCGAAATGGACGGCAACGCCGCTAAAAAGGAACTTGACGAAAAGGGCACCTTGACACTTAAGCTAAGCTCTGGCGATATTACAGTTGAAGCAGATGACCTACTTATTGATGCTGCTCAAAAAGAAGGCTTCTTCACCCTTTCTGACCGTGGCATTACCGTTGCACTTGATACCGTATTAACCCAAGACCTTATCGACGAGGGTTATGTGCGTGAGCTTGTAAGTAAGATTCAAACCATGCGTAAGGAAGCGGGATTTAATGTGGTTGACCATATTGCAATTACCCTTAGCGGTAGCGAAACCGTTTGCAATATTGCCACTGCAAAGGCTAGCGACATTACCGTAGATACCCTTGCTGATTCACTTACCGTTACCGATCCTGACGGCTTTGTTAAGGAATGGGATATCAACGGCGAAACCGTTAATATTGGTGTTAAGAAAATTTAATTAAAATAAAAATGACTTGGAAAAATCCAAGTCATTTTTTATATTACCAAATTAAATAATAAGAAAATTATGGGAATGGTTATAACCGCTAAAAGATGTGATATAAGCGCTATACCTGATGCCATTGTAGTGTCCTTACCATATGCCGCAGGAATTACTATTGTGTTAAGTCCCATAGGCATTGCAAGGGATGAAATAGCGCAAATTGCAAAGGTTTTTGAAAGTGGCACAAGCATGATAAAGCCAATAAACAATAATGGGTAAACAATAAGACGTAAAAAGGTTACGGCATAAATGCTTTTAATTTTAACAACCTTTTTAACATCAATTTTTGCAATTGTCATACCTGTTAGTAGCATTGCAACAGGCGACATACAATTTGAGGTAGCGCTTATTGCCGAATCGACAAATGCCGGCATTGGAATTTTGAAAATACCAATTACCATACCAATTATCATACACACAAACATTGGGTTTAAAAAGCTTTTTAGCTTTTGCCTGATACCCTTAGCCGAATCGTTATCGACAAGCAACGAAGGTGCGCCCCACATATAAATAAGTGTCCACAAAACAAGTGTGAAAACAATATATTCAAGAAAAATATCAGGAAACAATGTGCTTACAACGGCATTACCCATAAAGCTAAAGTTTGAAAAACAAAGCCCATAAAGATAAATATCACGTATATATTTACCCTTAGCAATAAGCCTTACAGCCCCCATAGAAATACCGATAACTACACCCTCTAGCACAAGGCAGCCAACAATAAGCTTCCACGAAGATGACAATTTTTCGGTTGTAAAGTTGCTAATAAAAGTTCCTAAAACAAGCGCAGGTATAAAAACATAATTTTCAAGCCTTGAAAGTATGCCCGCTGCACCGTCGGGAATAACCTTTAGCTTTGAAACCACAAAACCAATTATTATAAAGGTGAACAAAAACGCCATTTGATTAAGGGTTGCTGCAAATAATTCCATTTTACTTTTCCTTCTCTAATTTAATACACCTATATTATATTATATCACATAAATTTATTCAATTGGCATTGTATATGAAATGATTATACCATTTAGCCTTTTATAAGGTGCATTTTACATATATCGTTTTTCACAAAACACCATAAAGCCTTTATATTTCAGGGTGTTTTAATTTTGTTCTTCAAAACAGTAATATGCCGTTAAAGTGTATTTACAAATTTCGTAAGGTGGTTTTTACCTTTAAGCTGAATTTCAAGCGGTACGTTTAAAAGGCGGTTGTCCCCTTCAAATTGGTGCTAAACATTGCATCAGCTTCGAATGAATAACGGTATTGTCAATACCAGCTTTGGCAACAAAATCAATCAATTCAAATTGGTCTTTTGCATGGGCTCTAAAATCGCCGGTAGTAGTTGTTGGTTTCATAATAATATCTCCCTTTTATTTAATTATAACATATTCTTACAAATTATCAAAATGTGAAAAATATTGCTAAATATGTGTAAAAATAAAAGCTCAAGTCTTTAACTTGAACTTTCATTTTTTAGGATATTCATTTTTTGTGTCGCTAATACCGCAAATATAGTCTAAACTAACATTATAATATTTCGCCAACACTATTATACTATCAATTGGTATTCTAATTTTGCCAAGTTCATAATCAGAATATGTTTTTTGCCCAACATTTAATAATTCAGCAATCTGCGTTTGGTTAAAATCGTTATCTTCTCGTAATGCGCGTATACGCTCAGCATATTTCATATTAACACCTCACACAAATTATAATTTAGAATAAATAACTCTATTGACAATTAGAGTTATAAACTCTATAATTATTCTGGGTGATATAATGAAAATTATTAATAAGAAAAATGTTTGCCCTTGTTGTTATTGCCAACACTATATTCAATTAATAGATAAAAGTTTTTATTTCCCCGACCACAAAGGTCTTTGCAATAAGTATAATGTTATACGTCTAAAATATGACAATTTATGTGAAGATTTTATTTCAATATCGGGAATACATACTGATAGATGGTACCCAAACAAAAAAGGACTTGAGGGTTAACCTCAAGTCCTTTTAATTACAAATTACGCATTACGAATTACGCATTATTTATTAAGCGCTTCGTTAACTGCAACTGCGCAAGCAACAGTCATACCAACCATGGGGTTGTTACCAGCACCGATAAGACCCATCATCGGGGCGTACTGTGAATCAGTAGAAATGATAACTTTTCAGAACATAGCCCGAAACCCTTGTTATAACTTACTTTTTAACACTTTTTTGTTGTAAAATTTGTCCCACTAAACACATCGTTTTGAGTTTTCTTAGACACATTATAACATATCTATCTCAAAATTTAAAATAAATTCAAGTTAACATCTAACTATTTTTAAAAGTCCCATTGATTTATAACAAAAATTGCTGTAAAATGTAGAAAAAGGTAGGTGCTACATTTCTTTGCAATACAATAATATTCTTAATTTTTTTGATAATACAGATGTAAATTGCACGTCTGTTGGTAAAATAGATAATTCAAAAATTGCTTTTTTAAAGGCAAAATGTCCCGAGCTTTCAGAAAAAATAGATAACAGAACTATAATAATGTGGAAAGACAGAATTGAGCACATCAAAAAGCATACATACGATAATTCAAATTTATCGGTTGAGGAAATGTGCGAAATCATTCCTGAAATTATTGATAAACCTGACTATTTAGGCATCAAACAGAAAGATTCCAGCATACAGTTCATTAAAAGGTATAAAGATAATATACTTGTAGCAGTAAGAATAGATAACAAAGGTCGTCTATCGTTCCGAACTATGTATACGATAACCGAAAGTCAGTTATCAGACTATATACGAAAAGGCAGAGCTTGGAAATTCGAAACAGAAAATCAACAAAAACATTGACAAACAGAAAATTTATTACTATAATAAACATGGGGAATGATATTTTGTATACTATTCTATTAAAAGTGCATATTATTATTTGATAAGTTAGTTGAGGATAGAACGGGCAGCTATCACGCCTACCTACCAGTAGGTCTTAAAGAGATGCAGGGTTGCCAACCTGCCAATTAGCTTATCTGTGATAATCAAAAGCAGTTGTTATTTAACAACTGCTTTTATATTTCTAAAAATCACCAATATGGTGAAATACTCTCACCAAATACGATATTGAAATACTGTTTGACAGTTGATAAAATAAACTCAGAAGAGCGCTCCTTCTAAATTAACAATCGAGGTAATGTTATGAAATTACAATTTGGAGATAACTTTAAAAGACTTAGGAAGCAAAGAGAAATAACACAAGAACAAGTTGCTGAAATGTTAGGTGTATCTTGTCAATCAGTATCAAGATGGGAATTAGGTGTTTGTTATCCTGATTTTGAATTGTTACCTATAATTGCAAACTGTTTCGAGGTGACAATTGATAGTTTGTTATCTAATGACGATATTTCAAAAGAAACAGACAAAAAGTTGTTTTTCGAAAAATTGGATGCACTTGATTGGCAAGATATGGAACAACTAAATTTAGCAAAAAAATATTGTTATAAATACCCTGCTGACCCACAATACAAATGGCATTTAGTAAATATCGCTTCTAATCAAATATTGATAGGCAACGATAAAAACGGAGAAATATATAAAATACTTAAAGAAAATGCCGAAAAGTTACTTGATACCCAATACAGAGATTGGGCAATAGAACGAATGGTTGTTGCTTGTAGCGAAGAAGATCTTGAAAACTGGTTGGATTTATGCCCATATACATCAACGTTTAATAGACGTGGCTGTATAGTATCACGGTATAGCCAACATACCAGCACCGTTGATAAACAATATATTCACCAAGGTCTTGAAAATTTAGAAAAGTTTTCAAATCAATTGGACAGACGTTTTCCCGACTGTTTTGGTTCTGCCAAAAAATCTGAATATCATTACAAAATACTTAACATTATTGAAAGCTTTGGTAACGGAACCGAAGTTCCCGATGGTTGGAAGTTGTTTTATGCTTATAAACAGTTGGTATTGTCTGCTTGCCTTTTCGATATGGGAAAATATGATGAGGGCTGGAACCATTTTGATTCCGCTATAAATAAATATAAATACATATTTACCACTTCCGATAAATGGTTAGATTTAGGTGGCGAATTGTTTGCCAATTTAAAGGCAAACAAAACGTGGACAACAGCCGTAAATGAAAGCGGTGAAGAATACGAATTATTTGGTATTTCCCATTTATCCTTTTATAACATAAACTTTTTATATGGATTCCTAAATGATCCGCGTTGGGCATGGTTTAATTCAGTTCGCGAAACCAATAAATACAAAAATGCTATTAAATGGGCTGAAGAAATAATAAAAGCAGAACAAAAAGCATAAGATAAAAAATTGGACACATCACAGGGTAAAACCCTAAAATGATGTGTCCAACTGTTATTTGTTCGATTTTTTCGAATGGGTTAGTTTATGAGGTTATGAAAAACCGCATAAACCCTTATTTATTAAGCGCTTCGTTAACTGCAACTGCACAAGCAACAGTCATACCAACCATGGGGTTGTTACCTGCACCGATAAGACCCATCATTTCAACGTGAGCAGGAACTGAAGAAGAACCTGCGAATTGAGCGTCAGAGTGCATACGACCCATAGTATCGGTCATACCGTAAGAAGCGGGGCCTGCAGCCATGTTGTCGGGGTGGAGTGTACGACCTGTACCGCCGCCAGATGCAACTGAGAAGTACTTCTTGCCCTGTTCGATGCATTCCTTCTTGTAAGTACCTGCAACAGGGTGTTGGAAACGAGTGGGGTTGGTGGAGTTACCGGTGATGGAAACGTCAACACCTTCCTTGTGCATGATAGCAACGCCTTCACGAACGTCGTCAGCACCGTAGCAACGAACCTTTGCACGTTCGCCGTTTGAATAAGCGATTTCTTCAACGATGGTGAGTTCACCTGTGTAGTAGTCAAACTTGGTTTGAACGTAGGTAAAGCCATTGATACGTGAAATAATCTTAGCAGCGTCCTTACCAAGACCGTTAAGAACAACACGGAGAGGTTCTTTACGAGCCTTGTTAGCGCTTCTTGCAAGACCGATTGCGCCTTCAGCAGCAGCAAAAGATTCGTGACCTGCAAGGAAAGCGAAACACTTGGTTTCGTCTCTTAAAAGCATTGCGCCGAGGTTACCGTGGCCGATACCAACCTTACGGTCGTCAGCAACAGAGCCGGGAATGCAGAATGACTGAAGACCAACGCCGATTTTTTCAGCAGCTTCAGCAGCAGACTTAACTTCGTCCTTAATTGCGATAGCGCAACCTACAACGTAAGCCCAAGCAGCATTTTCAAAACAAATGGGTTGAATACCCTTAACGATGTTATAAGCGTCAACGCCTGCTTTGTCGCAAATTTCCTTTGCTTCTTCAATGGAAGAAATGCCGTGCTTTGCAAGTTCAGCGTTGATTTGATTTATTCTTCTATCATAAGATTCAAATAATGCCATTATTCATTTCCTCCTTAATTATTCTTCACGGGGGTCGAGAAGCTTAGTAGCATCATCAACACGACCGTATTGGCCGCTAGCCTTAGCTAATGCCTCGTTAGCGTCCATGCCCTTTTTAATCATATCCATCATCTTGCCGAGGTGAACAAACTTGTAACCGATAATGGTATCGTTTTCATCAACAGCAATTTTGGTGATGTAGCCTTCAGCAAGCTCGAGATAACGGGGACCCTTTGCAAGAGTTGCATAGGTTGTACCGCACTGTGAACGAAGACCCTTACCTAAGTCTTCAAGGCCTGCGCCGATGGGAAGACCGTCTTCAGAGAAAGCAGTCTGTGTACGACCGTAAACGATTTGTAAGAACAATTCGCGCATTGCGGTGTTAATAGCATCGCAAACAAGGTCAGTATTGAGTGCTTCAAGGATGGTTTTACCAACTAAGATTTCAGAAGCCATTGCAGCTGAGTGAGTCATACCCGAGCAACCGATAGTTTCTACCAAAGCTTCTTGAATGATACCCTCTTTAACGTTGAGAGTAAGCTTGCAGGTGCCCTGCTGAGGAGCGCACCAGCCGATACCGTGGGTAAGGCCTGAAACGTATTTAACTTCCTTAACCTGAACCCATTTGCCCTCTTCCGGAATGGGAGCGGGACCGTGATATGTGCCTTTTGCTAAAGGACACATATTTTCTACTTCATGTGAATAGTTCATATATGTACTCCTTTCGGTTTT
>JAZKZS010000039.1:0-50045 GCA_045612765.1 Acutalibacteraceae bacterium | reverse complement strand
AAGCCTTCCCCTTGAGGGGAAGGGGGACCGCTTGCGGTGGATGAGGTGTAATTTGCAGTAATTGAACGGTTTTCCACCTCAACCGCCTCGTATACTCGGCACCTTCCCCTCAAGGGGAAGGCATAGATAAACCCCAATTTAATTGGTTGCACATCGTAGGGGCGAACTGTGTTCGCCTACTTGCATCTACATTTTTTTACGGGCGAACACAGTTCGCCCCTACGAGTTATATCAATAAAGTCACCGACAAACCCTCAATTTACAGGACCGTGTAGGGACAGGCATCCTCGACTATCCGTAAAATTATAAGAATTGCCGACGAGCTTTAATTCAACTCTTAACCTTAATCCTCAACATATTCTGCAATATCTTCTAATTTACAGTTTAATACGTTACACAATTTATCTAAAGTTTTTGTTTCAATATTATCATTGGCTCTTAAGCGTCGTACTGTTTTACTATCAATACCACACTTCTCACGCAACATATAGGTTGATACACCCTTTAATTCCATTGTCTTCCATAATTTGTTAAATATAATCATATAATCCCCACCTTGACTTTTTATATTATGGGGGTTATAATCTTAAATATTAAGGGGATATATTCCCCATATTTTAGGTGATTTTATGAATAAAATTAATCAGCGTGTTAAAAAATTAAGAAAGCAAAACAAATATTCACAAAAAAATATTGGCAATTTGCTTGGAATGAAAACAAGCACCTATTCACAAATGGAACGTGAAGGAAATTTTAACGGCGATGAATTGGTGCTTTTAGCGGATTTTTTTAAGGTTGACGTTAAAACATTTTTATATGACGACATACCCGAAACACCTGTAATTATTGAAATACCTGATGATTATTATCAACTTAATAGACGTGAATATGATTTGATAACAATGTATAGATGTGTTAATAAAGAAAGTAAATTTAAAATTTTTGAATTTGTACATAATCAATTTAAGGCAAGGCGTGAAAAAAGAAAGCACTCACATTAAAGTGAGTGCTAAAATTTTATTTATTTTGTTGCTTTGACGGGCAATTTATTCCACATGCACCGCAATTACCACCGCAGCTGCAACCGCCTTTGCCCGACTTCTTCTTTTTAACTTCATTAACAATTATTGCAACAAACATTATTGCAACAAGGCTTCCAACAATTATTGTAGGCATAACTTGCCCCCTTTCTTTACTTTTTTAAGCTTTTTTCAGGACGAAAAAGCATATAAAGCATAAACACAAGCACAACCGTTGCGGCAATTAAGCCAATTATATTGGGCGTGCCGCCGAATAACAAACCAAACTGATAAACCATAAGCGAAATTGCATAAGCAAATGCGCACATATAAGCAATTGTACCAACCGACCAACGCCAGTTGTTCATTTCACGCTTGATAGCACCCATTGCGGCAAAGCAAGGCGCACACAAAAGGTTGAACAGCATAAAGGATATGCCCGCCAAACCGCTGTCGCCAAAAAATTCTTTAGCAATTACAGTATACATTGCGGCGTCGCCTTCAATTGCCAAATCCGCATTTGCCATTGATGAAAGAGTACCAAAGGTGCCTACCACCTGTTCCTTAGCCATAAGACCTAAAACAGTTGCAACGGCCGCCTGCCAGTTACCAAAGCCCAAGGGCTTAAATATCCAAGCAAACACACCGCCAATAGCTTCAAGCACCGAAGCGCCACCGCTTTGTTCGGTAATAAAGTGAATACCACCCTCAAACGAAAGGGTATTTAAGAACCAAATAATAATATTTGCCGCAACAATAACGGTACCTGCACGCTTAACAAATGACCATGCGCGATCCCAAGTGGATCGGAAGGTGTTTTTTACTACAGGTGCGTGATATGCGGGAAGCTCCATTACAAAGGGTGCTGGATTACCCGCAAAAAGCTTGGTTTTCTTGAGCATTAAACCTGTCACCACAACAGCACCAATACCTGCAAAATATGCAAGCAAAGCAATCATAGCACTACCGCCGAACAATGCACCTGCTATCATACCAACTATAGGCATTTTAGCACCACAGGGTATAAAGCCTGTGGTCATAATTGTCATTTTTCGGTCACGGTCCTGTTCGATTGTGCGACTTGCCATAATACCGGGTACGCCACAGCCTGTTGCCACAAGCATGGGAATAAATGACTTGCCCGAAAGCCCAAATTTTCTGAAAACCTTATCCATAATAAAGGCCACTCGCGACATATAACCGCAATCCTCTAACAATGACAGCATTAAGAACAAAATTACCATTTGAGGCACAAAGCCAAGCACGGCGCCTGCACCGCCAACAATGCCGTCGGCAATAAGGCTTACCAGCCAAGATGCCACGTTCCAGTCGGCAAGCATATTACTAACCCAAGGAATTATCCATTCACCAAAAAGGGTATCGTTCATAAAGCCTACTGTCCAGTTACCGATTGAGCCGATTGATATGTAATAAACCAAAAACATTATAATTGCAAAAATTGGCAATGCTAAAAAGCGATTTGTTACAATGCGATCAATTTTATCCGAAGCACTTAAACGGTTTAAGGGTTTTTTCTTATAACAGCCGTTTAGCACACGTGCAATATATTCATATCTTTCGTTAGTTATAATGCTTTCGCTGTCGTCGTCCATAAGTTTTTCGACAAAAGCAATATCGGTTTCAATATGACTTAAAACGTCGCTGTTAAGGTTTAATTCCTTTAAAACGTGCTGGTCACGTTCGAAAATTTTAACCGCATACCAGCGTTGCCTTTCGTCAGGCATATTATGTACTGCCGCTTCCTCGATATGTGCCAAGGCGTGTTCAACGTCACCGCAAAAAACGTGACGTGGTATTTTATTTTTAATTTCAGCCGCCGCTATTGCCGCTGCAACAACCTCATCCATACCCGTGCCACGCAAGGCCGAAATTTCCACAATATTACATTCAAGCCTTTTGGAAAGCTCGGCAGTGTTAATGTTTTCACCGTTTTTGCGTACAACGTCCATCATATTAATGGCAATAACCACAGGTATGCCAAGCTCGATAAGTTGTGTTGTAAGGTAAAGGTTGCGTTCAAGATTTGTGCCGTCTACCACGTTTAAAATAACATCGGGGCGTTCATAAGCCAAATAATTACGTGCTACAACCTCTTCCAATGTATATGGCGAAAGCGAATATATACCGGGAAGGTCGGTAATTATAACGCCGCTTTGCTTTTTAAGCTTGCCTTCCTTTTTTTCAACCGTAACACCCGGCCAGTTACCAACGTATTGGTTAGACCCTGTAAGCAAATTAAAAAGTGTAGTTTTGCCGCTGTTGGGGTTGCCAACAAGCGCAATTTTAATACCCATTCAAGTTGTTCCTTTCAATCAGTTAGCCTATGCTAACTTTTAGATAAAAAATTAAAGCCTATTCGATTTCAATTATTTCAGCATCTGCCTTGCGAAGTGAAAGCTCATATCCGCGAACTGCAAGCTCCATAGGGTCGCCCAAGGGCGCAACCTTGCGAACAAAAACTTCAACCCCTTTGGTAATGCCCATATCCATTATGCGACGCTTTACTGCGCCTTCACCGTGAAGCTTTACAACCCTTGCGGTTTGCCCAACCTTCACGTCTTTAAGGGTTTTCATTAAATTCACCTATCCTTTAAAATGAGTTAGCCTTTGCTAACCTTATGACATTATACCATAATTTTCTATTTTGTCAATACTTTTTTTAAAATAAAAAAGCATCTCCGAAGAGATGCTTTAAGCTATGCGTTAATTTGCTTATGAGCTTTTTTAGAAATCACTTGAATAAGCATTACAATTACAATAAGACCTAAGCCTATACTGTCGGTTAAAATACCAGGGTAAATAAGAAGCAAACCGCCAACCGCAGAAATAATACGCTCGTACCATTTCATATTGATTAAGAGATAACCTTCAAGCGCGGCAGACACACCAAACATACCGATAACTGCGGTAATACAAATAAGCACAACCTGATACCAAACGGTATTTACAAACAACATTGCAGGGTTAAGCGCAAATATGTAAGGTACAATAAATGCGCCAATAGCAAGCTTGGTTGCTGTGAATGCAGTCTTCATTGGGTTTGCTTGGGCAATTGCCGCACCCGCATAAGCTGCCAAAGCAACAGGAGGTGTTAAGTCGGCAACGATACCGAAATAAAACACAAAGAAGTGCGCCGCAATAGCAGGAACGCCCATTTCCATAAGGATAGGAGCACAGGTTGCAGCCATAATGCAATAGTTTGCAGTAGTAGGCACACCCATACCCAAAACAATACAAGCAAGCATTGTTAAGAACAAAGCAATTATTACATTATTACCCGCAAGACCAACAATAGCGGTCATAAGCTGGGTAGCAAGACCTGTAATAGAAATAATACCCGCAATAATACCTGCCACACCGCAAGCAACTGCAACGGTAATCATACCCTGACCGCCAGCTGCTAAAGCCTCAAAAATACGTTTTGGTGTAATGCGGTTTTCTTTATTAAATATACCGACAATAATTGCCGCAATAATTGCAATCGCAGCCGCAAAAGCAATTGAACGTGCGCCACTGCTTACAAGACCTATTAAAATAATTATAGGCAATAATAAATATGACTGTTTTAAAAGCGGTATTAGCTTTGGTAATTCATCCTTTGAAAGACCACGAAGACCTTCCTTTTTAGCTTCAAGGTGAACTACAATAAATACACCGAGGAAGTAAAGCGCCGCTGGCAAAATTGCCCTAACAACAATATTACTGTATGAAACGCCCATATTTTCAGCCATTAAGAATGCGGCAGCACCCATAATTGGGGGCATTATTTGACCGCCTGTTGATGCCGAAGCTTCAGCCGCGGCGGCAAATTCAGGCTTATAGCCTGCTTTTTTCATAAGCGGAATGGTAACAGCGCCCGAACCAACGGTATTAGCAACCGACGAGCCCGAAACCATACCTTCAAGCGCAGATGCAACAACGGCAACCTTTGCGGGACCGCCCGAAAAACCGCCAACAACCGAGTTGGCAATTTTAATAAAGAAATCGGCAATACCTGTTCTTTCAAGAAAGGCGCCGAAAATAATAAATATTGCAATATATTTTGAACAGGTGGCAATAGGTGTAGATAATACACCGGTAGAGGTGGTATAGAAAATACCGCTGAAAAGCTTAACAACGCGGCGCATCATATCGGGCTGTTGAAGACCCCAAAATAGCGCATAAATCATAAATGCAACCGCAACCACAATAATAGGAATACCAACGCAGCGGCGGCAAAGCTCTAAAAGGCATAATACGCCAATTGCCGCAATTATGATTTGGTAATTTTCAAACTTAATGCCTTGGTTAATAATTTTTTGGGCGTAAACCACGATATAGAAAAATGAGCCCGAGCCCAAAGCCATTAAAATGTAATCATACCAAGGAATATAATTTACCTTTTGTGTACCCTTTCGTGCGGGGAACACCAAAAAGCCTATAAAAACAATACAACCAACAAAGCTTGCCAAACGGATATGGTCAAGCCAGGTTGCAAAAAACGTTACGTAAATACAAAACAAAGAAAAAGCCGCAAGAATACAGTTAACCGCAATTTTGGGTTTGCCTTCCCACACACGGACGTTAGATTCTCTGTCATACTTTTTCATTACAGCATCAACGTCCATTGGACCTTCAGCCGCAACTGCCTTTTTCTTAAACAAAGCCAACTTTATCCTACCTTTCCTTAAACACACTAAAATAGCTGCGGCTTTACCAGTCGCAGCTATTACGTTTTAAAACCAACCGTTAATAATTACTTGGTTGCTACTTCAATTCCCTTTTCCTTGAAGTATTTTGCAGCACCTGCGTGGAAGGGAACAACTGAAAGACCATTGGTAGCATTTTCTAAGCTAAGCTCAGCGCCCTTAGCGTGCTTTACCTTAATATCTTCAATATTATCGAAAATAGTCTTTGTTAAGTTGTAAACATCCTCTTCTGAAGCGTCAGCACTTACAATAAGAGTTGCCTTAACGGTAACGGTAAGAACTGCTGCAGTCTGATTCTTGTAAGAATTTGCAGGAATTTCATAAACTGAATAGAACTTGTTTTTTGCCATAAGAGCTTTAGCAATGTCACCGTCGATAGGAACAAGGCGAGCATTCTTATTGGTCATGCAAAGTTCGTCAATAGCGGGTGTAGGAGCACCTGCAACGATGAATGCAGCGTCTATTTTGCCGTCCTTAAGAGCGTCTGCACTTTGGCCGAAGTCTTGGTACTGTGCCTGAATATCCTTTTCGGTAAGGCCTGCAGCTTCCAATACATCAATAGCATTGAAGTAAACGCCTGATGCAGGAGCACCGATTGAAACCTTTTTACCCTTTAAGTCCTTAACAGACTTGATGTTAGGGTCGGTAGTAACAAGCTGAACTGCTTCAGCATAAAGACCTGCAATTGTGCGGAAGGTTGTGATTTTACCTTCGTCCTTGAAAGAACGAACACCATCCCAAGCGTAAGCCATAACGTCAGACTGAACAGTACCTAACTGATAGTCACCAACGTCAATGCTTTGAATGTTTGCCTTTGAACCGTCAGAAGAAACTGCGGTAACAGAAATGTCGGTTTTGTCCTTAATATACTGTGAAAGAACATTACCATAAGCGAAGTATGTACCCTGAGTACCACCTGTACCCATTGTCATTTTAGTTTCACCCTTTTCGGTTGTGCCACCGCAAGCCACCATAGTTAAAACCATGATAATTGAAAGTAAAGCGATTAAAAACTTTTTCATTATTTTTTGCCTCCTGTATATATGTATACAATTATAATACTATACATATGTGCTTTTGTCAAGAAAAAATTGACATGTTATTCATACCGATTTATACCCCACTTGAAATTATTGCTATTAATTGGTATAATTATAATACAAACATTCCTATTTTAAGGGGGACTGAAAATGGCAAAGGACTTATACGCTATTATTTTAAAGAATTTAGGCAAAAATCCCGAAAAGGTTAAGGAAGAATTAATTTCATACGGCACTGCCGACAGCGACATTGAAATTATTTTACAGCGCATTGAAAACGGCAAGCCATACAGTATTGCATACGCCAAAACCTTTAACGAAGCCAAAGCTTTAAAGGAACGCTTTGAAAACTGCGGCGCACTTGTTGACGTATGCCTAAAGCGTGCCTATAAGGAAAAGAAAATTGAAAAAGATGGTACCCCTTTTTATGACGCCTTATGCGAAGGCTTTGAAAAATATGCCAAAATGCATAAACAGCTTAGAAGAAACCTTGCATTTTGCATAACTGGCTGGCCTTTACTTGCAGTTGGCATTTGCCTTTTGGTATTTGCAAACCTTTGGGGATTAATTCCACTTATTTTAGGTGTCATAATTCTTGATATTTCGGCATTTAAATTAATGCTTGAAAACAACAAAAAGAAAAAAGCCGAACAAGTTGAAGACGACCTTACAGAAGAAACAAAAGGTCAAAAAGCCTTTAAAATTATTCTTAAAATTTTAAAATACATAGGCGTTATTCTTTTTGGTGCATTTGTTGTGCTTTTTAGAATTTGCAAAAAAATGTACAAAATAGGTAAAATTAAGCGCAAATACAAGCTGCTTATTCCTTTTACCCAAACCGCCGGCTTTGATATTTTAATTTCACTTGCAATTTTTGTTATTTTTCTTCTTGCCGCACTAATTTGTTATGAAATATCAATAGCAATTAAATAATTAAAAACAAAAACCCAAAGCCGAAGCTTTGGGTTTTAAAATTTTATAGCAATTATTTAGCCATTGCAGCAACTTCAGCAGCAAAGTCGTCTACACGCTTTTCAATGCCTTCGCCCTTTTCAAAGCGAACGTAAGCAGCAAGCTTAACATCAGCGCCAAGTTCCTTAGCGGTTTTATCAATGTACTTACCAACGGTAAGGTCGCCATCCATAACGAATGCCTGTTCAACAAGGCAGTTTTCCTTATAGTATTTGCCGATTTTACCTTCAACGATTTTACCAAGAACTGCGTCGGGCTTGTTAGCCATCTTGGGGTCTTCCTTCATCTGAGCGATAAGGATTTCCTTTTCCTTTTCGATAACTGATGCAGGAACAGAAGCTTGGTCAAGGTAAGCGGGGTTCATTGCAGCGATTTGCATTGCAACGTTTTTACCCATAGCTACAAGACCTTCATTGTCAGCATCAAGTTCGGTTTCAAAGTTTACAAGAACACCGATTTTACCGCCAGCGTGAACGTAAGAAACAACCTTACCTTCAAAACGGTCAAAACGACGAACTTTGATGTTTTCACGAATAGCAAGGAACAATTCTTGAACCTTAGCTTCAACGGTCATACCGTCTTTTTCAGCAGCGAGGAGAGCGTCCATATCTGCAGGGTTCTTTTCAGCTACAACTTCAGCAACTTCAGCAGCGAGAGCCTTGAAGCCGTCACCGTTAGCAACGAAGTCGGTTTCACTGTTAAGTTCTACGATAGCGCCAACACCGTTAGCGGTGTAAACAGCTACAGTACCTTCAGCAGCGATACGGTCAGCCTTCTTAGCTTGAGAAGCAAGACCCTTTTCACGCAAATAGTCAACTGCAGCATCCATGTTACCGTCGCATTCTACGAGAGCCTTTTTACAGTCCATCATACCGCAACCGGTTTTTTCTCTTAATGCCTGTACGTCTTTAGCAGTAAAAGCCATTTTTGTTTCCTCCAATTAATTATTCAGCGTCAGCGGTTTCAGCAGCTTCTTCAACAGCAGCTGTGCCCATTTCAGCACCCTGTCTGCCTTCGATTACAGCAGCAGCGATGGTTTCAGCGATAAGCTTAACAGCGCGGATAGCGTCGTCGTTACCGGGGATAACAGCATCGATTTCGTCAGGGTCGCAGTTGGTGTCAACAATAGCAATGATAGGAAGACCTAACTTCTTAGCTTCTGCAACTGCGATTCTTTCTTTGCGGGGGTCAACGATAAAGAGAGCTGCAGGAGCCTTCTTCATATTTTGAATTCCGCCGAGGAATTTTTCTAATTTTTCGATTTCAAGGTTTAGCTTGATAACTTCCTTCTTGGGAAGAAGTTCGAATGTGCCGTCGTCACGCATGGTGCGGAGTTGGTTAAGACGAGCAATTCTGGTTTTGATTGTTGTGAAGTTTGTGAGCATACCGCCAAGCCAACGTGCATTTACGTAAGGCATGCCGCAATGTTCAGCTTCTTCCTTAACAGAATCTTGAGCTTGTTTCTTGGTACCTACGAAAAGGATGTCACCACCGTCAGCTGCGATGTCGCGAACGAACATGTAAGCTTCGTTAAGCTTCTTAACGGTTTTCTGAAGGTCGATGATATAGATACCGTTTCTTTCTGTGAAGATGTACTCTGCCATCTTGGGGTTCCAGCGTCTTGTCTGATGTCCGAAATGAACACCGGCTTCAAGCAACTGTTTCATTGATACTACTGCCATTTTAATTTCCTCCTAAGGTTTTTACCTCCATCCCACAGTGGATTCGAGAATCGCCGTATCAAAGCGACACCCTCCCGATATAAGCGGAATGTGTGTTATAATATTTGCTACCTTTTCAGTAGCCGATAAATTATATCATAATAATTTATAAAAATCAAGCATTTTTTGGGTGGTTTACCCAATTTTAATGCCTTTTTTAAAAAACTCTACTTTTTGCACTTTTTACCACGTTTTTTTATGAAAAATTTCGTTATTTTAACCAAAGCAAATACAATTGACATATTTAATATAAAAATATATAATATTAGAAATATTTCAGTAAGGAGTATAAATTATGGCTTATTATTTTAACGAAGTTTCACACACTTTTAATGAATATTTGCTTGTGCCGGGTTATTCTTCAAGCGAATGTATTCCCGCAAACGTTTCGCTTAAAACCCCGCTTGTTAAATTTAAAAAGGGTGAAGAACCCGCAATTATGATGAACATTCCTATGACCTCTGCAATTATGCAGTCGGTTTCAGGTGACCGCTTGGCAGTTGCCCTTGCTAAAGAGGGTGGCGTTTCATTTATTTTCGGCTCACAATCAATTGAATCTGAAGCAGCAATGGTTGCACGTGCTAAAAACCACAAGGCAGGCTTTGTTGTAAGCGATTCTAACGTTACACCCGACAGCACCCTTAAGGACGTTTTAGCGCTTAAGGCACAAAACGGCTTTTCTACCGTTGCCGTTACTGAAGACGGTACTGCAAATGGTAAGCTTTTAGGTATTATAACCAGCCGTGATTACCGTGTTAGCCGTATGTCAGAAGAGGTTAAGGTTAAAGAATTTATGACCCCCCTTGAAAAGCTTATCACTGCTGACGAAGCTACAACCTTAAAGCAAGCTAACGACATTATTTGGGACAATAAGCTTAACTCCTTGCCTATTGTTGATAAAGACGGCAACTTAAAATACTTCGTTTTCAGAAAAGACTATGAAGAACACAAGTCCAACCCCAACGAGCTTTTAGACAGTGAAAAGCGTTACGTTGTAGGCGCAGGTATTAACACCCGTGACTATGCTGAACGTGTTCCCGCTTTGGTTGAAGCAGGTGCTGACGTGCTTTGCATCGACTCGTCCGAAGGCTTTAGCGAATGGCAGTCACGCACAATTGCTTTCATTCGTGAAAAATACGGCGATACTGTAAAGGTAGGTGCCGGCAACGTTGTTGACCGTGACGGCTTTATGTTCCTAGCTGAAGCAGGCGCGGACTTTATTAAGGTTGGTATCGGCGGCGGGTCAATTTGTATCACCCGTGAAACTAAGGGTATCGGTCGCGGACAGGCTACCGCCCTTATCGACGTTTGCAAGGCAAGAGACGAATATTTTGAAAAAACCGGCGTTTATATCCCCGTTTGCTCTGACGGCGGTATCGTACACGACCACCACATTACCTTAGCGCTTGCAATGGGTGCCGACTTTATGATGCTTGGCCGTTATTTTGCCCGTTTTGACGAAAGCCCGACAAATAAAATTGCTATTGGCGGCAATTATTATAAGGAATACTGGGGCGAAGGTTCTAACCGTGCACGTAACTGGCAACGTTACGACTTGGGCGGTGATAAGAAACTTTCCTTTGAAGAAGGCGTTGATTCTTACGTACCTTATGCAGGTCGCCTTAAGGACAACGTTGCAATTTCACTCGCAAAGGTTAAGTCTACAATGTGCAACTGCGGTGCGTTGACTATTCCCGAGCTTCAGCAAAAAGCTAAGCTTACCTTAGTTTCAGCAACAAGTATTGTTGAAGGCGGCGCACACGACGTTATCCAAAAGGAAGCAGGCACAGCAATTAAATAATTTTTAAATGCTTTAGCCCAACTTTATAAAAACAGTTAAAAAGCTGTGTAGATAATTTCTACACAGCTTTTTGTTATATTAAAACCAAATTTACGCCTTTTTAAGCATCAGAATTTTGTGAGCCGGTGGGATTAACAATACTGAAGCCAACGTTAACAAGGTGGTCTGCAACACGTTCCAAGCCGGATATAATAGATGAATAATAGGGGCTTACGTCTGCACTGCAGTTTCCTTCTGCAAGACGCGCAAAGTGACTTGCTATAAGATTTTTCTTCATGCCGTCAACGCTTTCCTCCAAAATAGTAAGCTCTGACAGTTCTTCGCGATTTAGCTTTTCAAAAGCATCCTTAGAGATAACAAACATTTGCATAATACGCTCACGCATTTCTACAATACCCTCGTGCGCTGTATCAGAAAATCTTATTTCTTTCTCAAGCATTTCTACACCAATTTCGTGGAAATTTTCAGCATTATCGCCTATACGCTCAAGGTCGTTAAGCACGTGGAAATATGCACCGATTACCTTTTCATCACCCTCATCCACATTTGCTGTAAGTTTGATTAAAAATTGTGTCAAAGCACGGTTTGTAAAGTTAATAATCTCCTCATTGCTTCGGATTTTTTCATCATACTCTATCGAACCGCTGTCAATTGCAACAAAGGAAAGCCTGATGTTTTGCTCAACCAACTCAAGCATATAGTTTATTTCCTTCTTTACCTGCATAAGTGCTACAGGGGGTGTTGTCAATAATCGGTCATCAACAAATTTAAGGGCAAGGTCTTCCTTGTCTTCTTTTTTATCCTTTATAACAGCACATGAATACTTAACTAATTGCTTTACGAAAGGAAGCAATATGCAGGTTGTAGTTACGTTAAAAATAACGTGGAAAACAGAAACCCTCATTTGAAGAGACATTGGGTCATTTCCAGGGAACAGCAAAACCAAAGCATTCACTAAAGGTTCCTTGAAAATCCAAATTATTGCAGTAAATAAAACCGTACCAATTGTGTTGAAGGTAAAATGAATAAGTGCTACACGCTTTGAATTCGCATTAGCTCCAACCGAAGCAAGCAAGGCTGTCACACAAGTACCGATATTTGCACCAAGAATAATAAACAACGCCATATCAAGCGGAAGCACACCTGTGCCAACCATTGTAATTACAACACCGGTTGCCGCCGAAGAACTTTGTATAAGACCGGTAAAAATAACGCCCACCAAGATTAAAAGCAACGGAAAATCTATTCTTTGAAAAATGTTTGTAAACATATTTTCAACTAACGGATTTCCAAATGCTTGTTCACTGCTCATTACTTCAAGACCAACGAAAATTAGTCCTAACCCACAGCAAAGACTGCCTATATTTCTGACTTTTTTATTTTTTAAAAAGCCCATCATTACGCCTGCGAAGGCTAATAAATACATCACCATATTAAAATAGTCGTTTTTCAGTGCTACTAGCACACCGGTTATTGTTGTGCCGATATTTGCACCCATAATAATTGGGGTCGCCTGCATAAGCGTCATAACACCTGCATTTACAAGACCAATAACCATTACCGAGGTTGCAGACGAGCTTTGTATAATTGCCGTTACACCAGCGCCGATTCCTACACCTGAAAAACGGTTATTACTTATTTTTTCAAGCAAGTGCTTCATACCTTCCCCCGCGCTTTTTTCCAAGGCGTCACTCATAAAGTTCATACCAACGATAAATACACCAACACCTGCAAGCAGCCAAATAAGACTTTGTATTAACTGCATTACTTCTTCTGTAGATAACATAATTTTACTCCTTTTTTATTTTTACAAGGATAATTATACCAATTGACTTTTAATAAGTAAAATAGTATAATATTATAAAGTTTATATGATTTTAGTTATAAGGAAGCTGTTATGACAATACGACATCTTAAGGTTTTTATTTGTGTATGCAAGCACGGAAGTATGACAAAAGCTGCAGAAGAATTATTTATTGCTCAGCCCGCGGTTAGTAATACTATTGCCGAAATTGAAAAAAACTATAACGTAAAACTGTTTGAACGCATAAACAAACGTCTGTTTTTAACGGACGAGGGTAAAATTTTGCTTATAAAAGCACAGGAAGCCGTGTCCGCCTTTAACGAATTTGAAGAGCAAGCACTGAATTCTTCAAAAAAGCCATTACTTAAAATTGGTTCGTCACTTACAATTGGTAAGCAAAAATTACCCAATCTTTTAAGAAGGCTAAAAGAAAATTTTGAAGATATTGATTTTCAAATCTCCATAAATCAAACCGCAATAATAGAACGCAAAATTTTAAGCGGCGCATTAGACTTCGCCTTCATTCAGGGCAAGCTTTCGGACAATAATATTAAATCCCGCTTGGTAGACTGCAATACTCTTATAGCCGCTTGCGGCAAGGATTACAATATACCCGAAACCGTTACCCTTAAAGAACTTTGTAGTTACGACCTGCTTCTCCGTGAGGACGAAAGCGTATCCCGTGAGTTCTTAGACCATATTTTTGCACTGCACAACATAACCGTAACCCCTGTTATTGAATCTATCAGTAACCAAGCGCTTATTTCTTCCGCGGTGCAAAATCTTGGTGTTACTATTATGCCCGAAAGCCTTATGACGCGTCAGCTTAAAAACGGCAGTCTTCGTAAAATTAACGTTTCCGACTATGAATTTACCCGAAATTCTTACCTTGTATATCACAAGGACAAAACCTTTAGTTCGGTTAAAAAAGAAATATTTGATTTTTGCTATAAAAATTTCAAAAATGATAACATATAAAATAGTTAAGGACTTATCCGTTTGGGATAAGTCCTTTTTTTATTTTACTGCATTAACCTTTTTGTTTGTGGTAAGCGGAATATAACCGCCGCCGCAACAGTTGTAAGCGCAAGCTCGGGCAGCATATAACCACCGTTATAGCAAAGCGAATAAAGCCATACGCTATCCCATTCGCACCAAATATCAAAAATAAATACGCCGGTGCCAAAGTGGCATAAAAATCTTAATAACAGCACAACTGCCGTGCCAAGAATTATACCAACGTAACCCATTTTGCGAAATGCACCCGCAAAGCCAAGTACAAAATATGCCAATACGTAGTCAAACACAAAGGTTGCTACCAAGACCCAAGGGGTAAGTCCCCAACTGCAAACCTCGGCAAAGCTTAACATCATTTGCACTATACCATAAGCAAAGGAAACCCCAAGTCCCCATTTCATACCGAACATACAGGACAGCATAATTATGGGCAACATACTGAAAAGCGTTACTCCTCCACCAAGTGGTGGTTCGTAAATTTTAATCATACTTAGAACTGTCGCAAGTGCAATAAATATCGCACTTAACGTAAGTCTGAAAATTGGTTTTTTAACGTTTTCTTTCATTTTGTTTTTCTCCTTATTACATATTTGCAATCAGTTCCGAAATACAATGTTTTTAGATATTACATCTTGTTTTGGCCAAAACAAAAAGCCGCAGGCAATTTAACCTGCGGCAATACACGTGCTGTATTTCCCTACGGCCGCATTATCGGCATCAGGTAATCGGTCGAAGCCATAGTTATTTTAAATAACGGGCATCCTCTCAGCCGGAGTTTCATCCAGCTCCCTAATTGCAACCAAATTATACTACTTAAAGCTTAATTTGTCAAGCGTTCTTTATCCTTTAAAATTTGCTTTTGGTAACGGTCCTCTTCCGAAAAAATACAACCGCAATATTTTTGCATATAAAAGCCTTTTTCACGGGCAATATTGTTGCTTTGTCTGAAATTCGGTCGAAAATCGCGGTATAAAAACTCTACCCCAAATTTTTTTGCCAACCTTTCCCCCGTTGCCTTTATGCCGTCATGGTCTTGGTAAAGGCTGCATAAAAGTGTGGTTGTAAAAGCGTCATAACCGTTTTCACTAGCGAATTTTGCGGTTTCATACATACGAATGTAATAACAATATTTGCATCTGTTATCAATATCGTTTGCAACCGCCTTTACAAATTCACGAAGACCGTAATTTTCTTTTACCCGAACAGTCAAGCCGATTTCTTCGGCATAGCTTAAAAGACAATCACGGCGAGATTTATATTCGGTATAAGGGTGAATGTTTGGGTTAAACCAAAAAAGCTCAACCTCCATTCCCTCGCTTTGTAATGGAGCAATACAAGAAAGCGAACAAGGTGCGCAACAAGTGTGTAATAAAACCTTCATTTTAAACCTCAATAATTATCGGCATAATGCCGTTATTTTCAATATCAATTACAGCATAAGTAGCTTTGCTTCCACGCGGGTGACCGATTGAGCCAGGATTCACAAGCCATACCCCGTCCTCATATAATGTTAAAGGCAGGTGCGTATGACCGAACAGGGCAATTTCGCACCCCTGTGCCTTTGCGGTTTTAAGTAAATGCTCTGTCGAGGACTTAACCCCCAAGGTGTGCCCGTGGGTGTAAAAAATATTTTTGCCATTTACTTTTTCAATACTGGTTGACGGAAAATTAGAAAAATAATCGCAATTGCCCGACAAAATATGAAACTGCTTTTCAGGAAAAATATAGGTTAAGTCTTCAATGTCGCTTGCAAGGTCCCCAAGAAAGAAAACGTGATTTGCAGTTGGCTGTGCATATAAAATTTTTTCAATTATATCACTGCGTTTATGCGAATCGGAAATAACTAAAATTCGCAAAGACTACACCTCTATTCTAAAAAAACAAATTTTAACATAAATATATTATGGGAGATGATTTTTTGAACCAACACAACCATTTAAACGACCTTTTAAAAGCCAATGGAAAAATTGATAAAAAAGCGGTTGAAAATGCTGTAAAGACAGGCAACACCGACAGCCTTGTAAACAGCCTTTCGAAAGACGACAAGCAAAAGCTTTTAAATATTATGTCCGACAAGCAGGCAATGAACGATATTTTAAAAAGTCCCGAGGCGCAAGCAATTTTAAAGCTTTTCGGTGGTAAGAATGGATGATTTAAGCGCAAAGCTTTCACAAATACTGTCCGACCCCGAAAGTATGAGCCGTGTGCGTGAAATGGCCGAAAGCATTTTAAGTGAAAAGCCCGAGCCCGAACCGCAAAAGCCCGATTTTGCTTCCCTTGCTGATATTGGCGAAATTTCACAAATAATGGGTTTGGTTTCAAAGCTGCAAAGCCATAACGACGACCCCCGCGCCGCTTTACTTTCGGCATTAAAGCCACACCTAAGTGAAGCTAAGCGTGAAAAAGTGGACACCGCCATTAAAATTTTGCGCCTTTTAGATTTATTACCGCTTATTAAAGAAAGCGGAATTTTAGGTAAGCTTTTATGAATGAAACCTTTAACAGTCAAAAACAGCGTGCCATTGATGAAATTTTAAAAATGCAGCAAAATGCACCCCAAAAAACGCCGCCAAAACCGCAAAGCAACTCACTTTTAGGGATAGATATCCCCATTTTAAACCGCCTTAAAACCGACGGGGATTTAACCCTTGTATTAGGCTTACTTCTTTTGCTTTTAAATGAAAAAGCCGACAATCGCCTTCTTTTTGCCCTGCTTTATATTTTACTTTAAAAAAGAGTATATCCAAAACGGAATATACTCTTTTTAATTATTCTGGTTTAAAGAATTTTTCGTGGGTGAAACCAAGCACAAACAAGGACAAAGCCATTAAACCAACCTGTGAATAAAGTGAAATATGGGTATAGCCGCCCACTATGTTAGCAATTATATTTGAAAACGAGGTTGTAAAACAAAGCGAAAAGGCTAAAACCGACTTTGTGTACAAGGGGCGAATTTCTTGTAAATCAGTACAGTAATATTCCGCATAGCTAACGAAAAACAACAATGCACAGCAATAAGAAGCCAAAAGAAAAACGTTTTCTGCAATTAAGGAAAGTGACGAAATGTTTATAAACGAACAAATAATTCGTATTATCATATAAAAAGCAGGGATTGTGTGCAAAATTTCAGGCATTTTGAAATTTAAAGTGCGTGCCAAAGCAAAGGCTAAAAAATAGCCTGCCGCTAAAACACCCATAAGCTTCATTAAAACAATTTGCCATGTCGCACCCTGAATTACAAACCTTTCGGCAAAAAGCTCATAAAAAAGGGATATTGACAACACGCCCGCAGCCACAGAGGTTAGCTTGCTTATAGCCCAGCCGTTTTCGTTAATATCTAAAGAATTATGCGCAAGCAACGCCGCCCCACCACAAAAAAGAATGGTGATGATAGTAAAGCCTATGCCTAAAGCATTAAATTCAGGCTTAAAGAAACCTGTTTTAAAATCAACCGCGCAAAAAATTTGGAACAACCGTGCTAAAAACGCACCAATTATTAAACCAATAACAATTGGCGTACTTTTGTTTTGTTTCATAACTTAAAAAATGCTCCCAAGTAATTTAACCAAGCATAAATGCATATAATTAAATGTAATATTAATATATAAGATATATTTAATAATAATATGTGTTTATATAAATGTCAACTTTATTTAAAAGGAAGGTTTTAAAATGAAGAAAGTTTTTGGTATTTCAGCAGTAATTATAACATTTTTATTGCTTTTGCCCTTAACCGTTTTGGGACAACCATCTATCCCAACCGAAGAAACAGTAAAAGCCGAAGCAATAACCCCCGCAAAAAGCTTTAAAATTTTAGACACACAAACAAATGAAATAACCGAAATTACATATAATGATTATATATTTGGCGTGGTTGCAGCCGAAATGCCCGCCCTTTATGAAATTGAAGCGCTTAAAGCACAAGCAGTTGCCGCCCACACCTTTGCGCTACACCGAAAAAACACCAACAGTGACAAGGAATATGATATAACAAACGACTTTACCATTGACCAGGCATTTATAACCGAAGCCGCCGCCCGTGAAAAATGGGGCGATAAGGCCGACGAATATATAGAAAAAATTAAAACAGCCGTTAATGAAACCAAAAACCTTGCACTTACATATGGCGGCGAAATTGCCCTTTCGGTTTATCATGCAATATCATTTGGCAAAACCGAGGACTGCCAAAACGTTTGGGGTGAGGGGCGGCCATATTTAGTATCGGTTTCTAGCATAGGTGATAAGCTTTCACCCAATTATATTTCAACAAAAACGGTAACCCTTGCGGAATTTAAATCCGCTTTTTCAGAGCTTAACCTTTCAGATAACCCGACCGATTATTTTAAAAGCCCACACAAAACCGAAGCCGGCGCCACAAAAAGCGTGACTGTTTGCGGCAACGAAATAAGCGGAAGCGAAATTAGAAAAAGGCTTGATTTGCAGTCGGCTTGCTTTGAGGTAAAATATGAAAACGACGCTTTTCAGTTTACGGTATACGGTTATGGACACGGGGTTGGAATGAGTCAAAACGGCGCAAATTATATGGCACAGCAGGGTGCCGATTTTAGTGAGATTTTATGCCATTACTACCAAGGCTGTAAAATTGAGGAAATAAAATAAGAGGCGGTTTTATACCGCCTCTTTAATTTTTAAAATTTGCGCCAAACCATTTTATTAACAACGCCTGTATAGCTTTGAATAAGCTTTACAACCTTGGTTGAAACGTTTTCTTCAACATAGTCGGGCACGGGAATACCATTGTCCCCGTTTTTGTTCATTTCTACCGCCAACTCAACTGCCTGCAAAAGACTGTTTTCATCAATACCTGCAAGCACAAAGCAAGCCTTATCAAGCGCTTCGGGACGTTCGGTAGAGGTGCGAATACAAACAGCCGCAATTGGTGAGCCAATACTTGTGAAGAAACTGCTTTCTTCAGGCAAGGTGCCGCTGTCCGACACAACCGCAAAAGCATTCATTTGCAAGCAATTATAATCGTGGAAGCCCAAAGGCTCGTGCATAATTACACGACTGTCAAGCTTAAAGCCTGTTTGTTCTAAGCGCTTGCGTGAACGTGGATGACAAGAATATAAAATCGGCATATCATACTTTTCGGCCAACTTATTAATAGCGCTAAAAAGTGAAACGAAGTTCTTTTCGGTGTCAATATTTTCTTCACGGTGGGCTGACAAAAGCATATATTTACCCTTCTGAAGTCCCAATTTTTTGTGAATGGTTGAAGCCTTAATGCTTTCTATATTTTCGTGAAGCACTTCCGCCATGGGTGAGCCTGTTACGTAAACACGTTCCTTAGGAAGTCCACATTCGTGCAAATATTTTCTTGCGTGTTCGCTATAAGCCAAATTAACGTCGCTTATAATATCAACTATTCTTCTGTTGGTTTCTTCGGGCAAGCATTCGTCCTTACATCTGTTACCTGCTTCCATATGGAAAATAGGTATATGCAAGCGCTTTGCCGCAATTGCCGAAAGGCAGGAATTAGTATCGCCCAAAATAAGTAATGCATCGGGTTGTTCACTTACCATAAGCTCGTAAGATTTAGCAATAATGTTACCAATGGTTTCGCCCAAATCCTTACCAACAGCATTAAGGTAAAAATCAGGCGCACGAAGGCCTAAATCCTCAAAGAACACTTGATTTAAGGTGTAATCATAATTTTGACCGGTGTGAACAAGTATTTGGTCGAAATATTTATCGCTTTTTTTAATAACTGCGGCAAGTCGTATAATTTCAGGACGTGTGCCAACAATTGTCATAAGCTTTAATTTAGCCATTTTTATTCTCCTTTTTTAAAGCAATTTAAACTGCCAATAAAGTTTTTAATTTCGTATACTACACTACCTCAAAAAATGTATCCGGTTTATTAGGGTCAAAGCTTTCATTTGCCCACATAACCGTTACTAAATCTTCATTTTCGCTCAAATTAATAATATTATGGGTATAGCCCGGCAGCATATGTACCGCTTCAATCTTATCACCGCTAACATAAAAATCCAAAACCTCGTCAGTACCGATTTTACGTTGCTGAATAAGACCCTTGCCTGAAACAACAATAAAAAATTCCCACTTGGTGTTGTGCCAATGCTGACCCTTGGTAATACCAGGCTTTGAAATATTAACCGAAACCTGTCCGCATTTTTCGCTTTTAATAAGCTCGGTAAAGTTTCCCCTTGCATCAATATTCATTTTTAAGGGAAAGCTAACCTTTTCTTTAGGTAAATATGAAAGATAGGTTGAATAAAGCTTTTTAGCAAAGCTGTTATTTGCAATTTCGGGCACCAAAAGTGTTTCGGGCTGCTTTTTAAAGGTGTAAAGCAAATCAACAATTTCGCCCAAGGTGACCTTATGGCTTACGGGAGCTGCACAGAATTTGCCATTTTCGGTCAAAACAGTGTTTATGCCGTCAAATTCGCAGTGATGCTCTTTACCCTCTAATGCATCAAGCATTTCGGTAATAAGGTCGTCAATATAAAGTAGTTCCAACTGCACTGACGGGTCGTTAACGGTTATTTCCAAATCATTTGCTATATTATTGCAAAACGTCGCCACAGCGCTATTATAGTTGGGTCTACACCACTTGCCAAAAAGGTTTGGGAAACGGTATACAAGCACCTTTGCGCCCGTATTTTCGGCATAGCTGAAGAACAAATCCTCCCCTGCCTTTTTACTGCGACCGTAATCACTGTCGTAACGTCCGATAAGGGTTGCCTGTACTGACGATGCCAACATTACAGGACAGGTGTTATTGTACTTTTTAAGGGTATTAAGCAATTCACTTGCAAAACCAAAATTGCCCATCAAAAATTCGTCATTGTTTTGTGGGCGGTTAACCCCTGCCATATTAAATACAAAATCGGCATTTTGGCAAGCAGTTTCTAACACCGACACATCGGTATCAATATCATAACAATAAATTTCACTAATTGTTAAATTGCGAGTTTTATCCTTACCGTCGCGAATATTTTTTAACGCTTCGGTAAGATTTTTACCCACAAAACCGTTTGCACCCGTAATTAAAATTTTCATTTTATTTATTCTCCCAAGCGGCTAATTCATCACGGATATATTGAAGTGATAATAATTTTTCTTTAACTTCTTCAACATTTAAAAGCTCGGTATTGTTTGAATTAAATTCGGTAAGGGGGTTTCTATCCTTATCGCCGTCTTTAAAATACTTATCATAATTAAGACCACGTGTATCGGCAGGTACACGATAAAAGTCACCAAGGTCAATTGCATTTGCACATTCTTCATTAGTTAAAAGAGTTTCATACATTTTTTCACCGTGGCGAATACCTATAACCTTAATTTCAGTATCGGGGTTAAATAAACCTGTTACAGCCTTTGCCAAGGTCTCAATTGTACAGGCGGGTGCTTTTTGCACTAAAATATCACCGCTTACGCCGTTTTCAAAAGCAAATAATACAAGGTCAACTGCTTCGTCAAGTGACATAATAAAGCGTGTCATTGAAGGCTCGGTAATAGTGATTGGGTTTCCTGCCTTAATTTGTTCAATCCATAGAGGAATTACACTGCCACGGCTGCACATAACGTTACCGTAACGGGTACAACAAATTTTTGCAACGTCGGGTGAAATTGTACGTGACTTTGCAACAATAACCTTTTCCATCATAGCTTTAGAGGTACCCATTGCGTTAACGGGATAAGCCGCCTTGTCGGTAGAAAGGCAAACAATGTTTTTAACACCCGCTTCAATTGCGGCGGTAAGTACGTTTTCGGTGCCTAAAACGTTGGTTTTAACTGCTTCAACAGGGAAAAATTCGCAAGAAGGCACCTGCTTTAAAGCAGCAGCGTGGAAGATATAATCCACCCCGTGCATTGCATTTTTTACCGACTGCAAATCCCTAACATCGCCAATATAAAACTTGATTTTTTCAGAAACCTGCGGCATTTTTGCCTGAAATTCATGGCGCATATCGTCCTGCTTTTTCTCGTCACGAGACAAAATACGAATTTCACCAATATCGGTTGCCAAAAAGCGATTAAGCACGGCGTTACCAAAACTGCCTGTACCACCTGTAATTAATAATGTTTTGTTTTCAAAAAGTGACATAACTTTTCGCCTCTCATCTATTCTTCATTCAAGATTTGATTTATTTTTTCATAAACATCTTCCGATAATACCGGATTAATAACAAGGGTTTCCCACTTGATTTTCGGCACTAGAACACTATCTTCCGAAAGCATTATATTAAACAAACACGGGTCGTTATCGGTCAACCATTCAGAATACTCATCAAGCATAGTATAGGAATCAAGCGTAACAGCCTTTATACCATACGCCTGTGAAATTTTTTGAAAATCAGGAACCGAATATCCGCTACCGGCCGTTGTTTGCGCATATCTATCATTATGATTCGTATGCTGTGTTTCACTGATTTTACCTAATACCCTATTGTTTAACACAAAAATTTTAATGGGTAAATTTTCTCTTTTAACAGTTTCTAATTCCTGAATATTCATTTGAAAACCACCGTCACCGGTAATGCAATACACGATTGAATTATTCATTGAAATTGAAGCGCCTATGGCGTATGGCAAGCCACAGCCCATAGTACCGTATCCACCACCAATTAAAATTCGACCATCATGACCCTTAAGCGTCAACGACTGTGCGCACCAGCATTGATTTTGTCCTACGTCGGTAGCAACTATTGGATTTTCAGGCAATAGCGATGATATTTTTTCAACCGCCAAATTACCTTCTGTTTTATCATAATTTTCAAGTAGGTGCTTGGCTTTTATGCATTTGTTTTTCCAAGCAGAATAATCAGGCACATCCTCATTTACAAGTCGTAGCATAAAATCCTGTGCATCCATTAAATACTTTTCTTCATTTTCTTTAATGTTACGGCTTAATTCATATTGGTCTATATCAACACGGATTAAATGTGCATTAGGCGCAAATTTTTCTTTATATCTGCCAACCTGTCTTAAACCTAATCTAGCACCTACCGAAATAACCAAATCACATTCATTCAAAATCATATTTGCTATTCTATTTCCGTGAGTGCCTATATAGCCGATATGGTTTTCATCTTGGGCAAGGTCAACGCCTATCATGGTTGTCAGTATCGGAATATTAGTCTTTTTTGAAAATTCTAAAATTAATTTTTCAGCCTTAGCAATTCTTGCACCGTTACCTACTAATAATATCGGCTTGCTGTATGTTGAGCGGAAAATCAATAATAACGCCTCCTCTTCGTCCTAATAACGCTATATTATACGCGCGGTCAATAATATCGGCAAAGCCTTCGCTGCTGTTAGCTGTTACCGAATATTTGGTAACGTTTCGGGTTATTGAAACTAAATCCATTTCCTGAAATCCGTTTTGTCTTATTCCCGAAAAGCCCTTCATTTCATTTGTTGGCACATTGCCGCAAATACCCATTATTGGGATACTGTCAAACCAAGCGTCAGCCAAACCGCCAAGAGCATTTATAGCACCCGGGCCTGATGTAGTAAAATACACGCCCAATTTACCGCTGGTTCTGGCATAACCGTTAGCGGCTAGCGCGCAGCCCTGCTCGTTATAGCAAACGTGCACCTTTATTTCATCTTTGCGCATATACAACGCATCCATAAATGGAACTATATATCCGCCGGCATAACCGAAAACATCTGTTACACCTTGTTTAATTAAAAAATCAACCAAATATTCAGAACAATTCAATTTAATATTCACCTCTTAAAACTTGTTGTACGTTTTGCTTTCGCACAACTATGTGTGTTCCGGAAACGTATTCCTTATCAACTGCCTTCAAAACAACCTTTGCGAAATCGTCCGGTTCTAATAGAGTGGATTGGTCTTCAACCGGAAACAAAAACTTTCGCATTTTAGTTCTTGTTCTTGCTGGGGATATGCACACTGCATAAAGACCATCCTCAGCCCAACATTTTGTTGCCATTAAAACCGCCGCCTTAGTTGCGCAATATTCACTCCAAGTGGCGTGTGTTTCTATCGCCGCAGCCGAACCAATATTTACAATGTCAAGATTTTTGTTGTGCTGCAAACAAACTTCGGTACAATAAAAAACGCCCAAAAGATTTATATCAATATGTTTTTTTGTAATTTCAAGGTCTGCCTCTTTAACCGATTGTGGCACTACATACCCTGCGTTATTTACCAAAACATCGGGTTTGTATTCTTCAACAACCGCTTGGATGCTTTTTAAATTTGTTACATCCATTTCATTTCGGGAAGGCGCATATACTTCATAACCGCTTTGCTCTAACAGGCGCTTGATGGCTTGAGCTATGTCACCGCTCCCCCCCGTAATCAATACCCTTTTCACTATATTAACTCTTCTTTCATAAGATTATCAATTTCGGTAATTATACTAATGTCTCGTTTGTATGTCACCTTAAATAAATTTTGTGTAGTTTCAATAAATTTAGGTTTAATACCAAAGGTTTCATAAATTACACGGGTTTCATCGGTAAACACACCGTTTGTGTCCTTATCATACGCTTCTTTCAAAAGTTTATAATCGAATGCTTGAGGTGTCAATAGCTCGTATACCTCTTCTCTGTTAATGTAATCACCGTTTTTGTATATAACGGTATTTACCAAAGGCATAACAAATGATACCGATTTTGCCTCATCATTTAGCAAGGTTTTAATTTGTTCTATCGTAACAAGGGGCCTAGCCGCTTCCAAAATGATAACCCTATCAGTATCAGCAGCCAACTGATTTAAACCAATTCTAACCGATTCGGTCCTTGTGGAGCCGCCTTCTACGTCCACTCCTACAACAACAAGATTATCTGTAATTACTTGGGCCGCTTTTTCTTTAACAATTTCCCACAATTGCATGCCCTTGAATTTTATAAATTGTTTCTGACCGCCGAATCTTGTTCCCTTGCCGGCGGATAAAATTATTGCACCATACTTCATTTCTTATCACCCTCTATATAGTTAGTGTAAGGATTTTCAAAATCGGCAACAACCACATAATGATGTCCAACCCTTTTTTCTTCGGGAGGCAAGGTCATATAATCACCATAAACGTTGGTTAAGTATTGGTCGATTTTTTCAGGAAGCATTACTTCTATACCTTCAAATTCACCCGTTACACCCTCGCCAAAGCAAGATTTAAGCATAATTTCCCTTTCCGCCCACGCACCGCAAAAATTAGCGGCATATTCGCAAGCTTGGTAATTAAAGCGTTGATATAGCTTGTGCCTTTTCATTACAGCTTTTCTGTAATCGGGATAAATTATTCTTAATATATTTGAAACCGTTTTGCTTCTAAGTGTTTTAAAGCTATTATCCAAAACAAACACTTCAATAATTCGTCTTGTCAACAAACGGTTTTGAAATTTAAAAACCCATTGCGATATTTTTGAAGACGAATACCCGTCTATGGGAAAAATATCGATATAAACCCCGTGGTTCATTTTGATGTTTTGGCAAGTCGTCTCTACAAAGGTTGTTCTGGAATCTCGCATTTTTGAAAAGTTAAACGGAAAATTTTTATCGGTAAAAGCGTTTTGAATAAAATAATATTCAGGCAAATATTTATTAACAACCTTTAAAAATTTTTTATAATCTTCTCTGGGCAAGCCAACGTCAATATCATCATCCCACGGGATAAAGCCCTTATGTCGAACTGCTCCTAAGGCTGTGCCACCAAGCAAAAAGTAGCGAATATTTTCTTTTTTGCAAATGTCAATAAAGACACGCAGCATATCTATTTCAATTACCTTTAAAGCTTTAATTTGCTCTTGTGTAAGCTCCATAACACACCTCAATTATTGCTACTTAATTTTAAAGCGTTTCAAAACTAAGCTTATCATATCCTTAAGTTGAATATCCTTTAATATAAATGCCTCTATGACCAGCTTGCCGTATTCACGCGTTTGCTTAAACATAAGCGGCACTACAAAATTAGCCAAAATTTGTGTTATAAGGGTGGCTATTGCCGCGCCGTTTATTCCCCAAATCGGAATAAACGCAAAGTTCATAATAACGTTACAAATTGCACCTATTAGTGAAAAAACAAATACATACTTTTTCTTGTCTTCACAAATAAGCCAAAAGCTTCTTGCACTGCCAAGATATGAAAACGACGTGTACCATACCGCAATTTTAAGGCAAACGTTAGCGCCCAAATAATCTTCACCGTAAAGTAAATATATTATAATTTTTGAAAACAGCGTTATAAAAGCCGAATATAGCACACAGGTCCATATAATTCCTGCAGCTAATTGTTTGAATCTTAATTTGTACTTTTCTTCACTTTCTAATTTCGCTTCAGAAATAAGCGGACGCCCTGAATCTAAAATGGCAATTGGAATTAAACTTATAAAACCGCAAATAGTAATTGCCGCCGAATATAGTCCAACCTTTTCGGTACTGCCCATTAAATGTTTGATCATTATACGGTCCATTTGGGCATAAATAACAACCATTATGTTGGCCAATATAAACGGCAAACAGCCCGTAAGTAATCGTTTAGCAATAGCTTTTGAATAGCCTAATTTTTTGGTTTTGTGGCGGCTGTAAAAAATCAAATAAGAAACCGATAGCACAATAACGTCAAGCGAAACGCCAAAAGCAAACCAAACAACGTCTTTTTCGGTAACCAGCATTATAATGCGGTATATAACTATAACCACGTAAGCAATATTTTGCGAAATAACCGAATATTTAGACTTCATATGCGATTGATACCAATAGTTTATAGTATCAAAACAGTTAAAGGGCATTTGGATAGCCTGTAAAAGCGCAACCAATATTATGGTTTGGTCATTACCTTCTATAAGGATTATCATCCCCATAAACGCAAATAACGAAATTACGCCAACAATAAACCTTAACCATATTGCCGTGCCGAGTATTTTGCCTTCTTCTTCACGATTAGTGACAAATTCATGTACAACAACACCGTTTAAGCCTAATCCGATTATGGCGGTAAAAAAAGCAATATACGAGCTAACGTAATGAATTACACCGTTATTTGACGGCCCTAAATATCTGGCAGTAATGATTCCGATTACAAGTGACACTAACATTCGGAACACTTGGCCGAAAATAATCCACGCCGTATTTTTTATAAACCTGTTTTTTATCATTTATCTAACCTTCGTACAATTTTATATATTCAGCATATTTTTCTTCTGCCGCAAAGCTTTGTGCGCGTTTAAGACAATTTGCTTCGGCAAATGGGTTATTATTGAAAATTTCATTAATTTTTTCAAAAATCGCCTCTACTGTATTATCACCAACAACATTACCACAGGTGTTATCGGGTATTTCACCGCTACCACCCGTATTAAAGGTTAACACTGGCGTACCGCAAGAAATTGCTTCCATATTAACCGTTGGGTAATTTTCTTCCCTGGTGGGATTCAAAAATAAATCACACGCCGAATATATTTCAGCAAGCTCGGCTTGGCTGTGAGTACGGTGAATTGAAATTATATTTTCTGGCAATTGCTTGTCAACGTTATCGTCAGTGCCGACAAGCACAATTTGAAACCTTTCATCAAGACGTTTTGCAAGCTCAATAAATACATCTAAACCCTTACGTTTTTCCCAAGCAAACGCAACGCCTAAAATTAAGAATTTATCTTCACAGTTATATTTTTTTCTAAAATCACTGTCGGTGGGCCTAAATACCGATAAATCAATACCGTTGTTTATAACCTTTACAGGATATTCTCCCAAAAACGACTGCTTTACCAAATCGCCAAGCCACTGTGATGGAGTTATAATTGTTAAATCACTAACACCTGTAAACCATTTTTTCTTTAAACGGTACATAAGTTTTGAATTATCAAAAAGTGAGTATGGATATTCCATATAACTGGCGCAGCCATAACAGCCGTTCTTCCATTTATCACATTTGGCAAGTGTAAAATACGGACAATGCCCCGTAAATGCCCAGCAGTCGTGCAATGTCCAAACAGTACGAATGTTGTTCTTTTTTATAAATCTAAACAATAATGGCAAATTTATATAGCAATTATGCAAATTATGCAAATGTATAACGTCGGGCGAAAACTTTTTAACCTTACGCAAAAAATTAAGGGTTGCAAAAAATGAAAAACAACCGTTTAAACCGGTAATTTTCGCAAAAATCGGATGTAAATTATTAGTCATCCTATTTCCAATAGGGATATCTGAAGTTTTTTTGCCATTAAGATTAACACGACATTTAGAATAAGCCGAAGCAACCTCATACCCATTTTCAGAAGCCTTTGCTTCTATGCTTCGCATAATTTTACCCGTGCTGCCAAAATTCCAATTGTTAATTTGTAAAATTTTCAACTTAAACACCATTCTTTTGCAAGCATGTTAAATATCTTGCTGATAATATACTTATAACCCTATACTTAATAAAAAGTCCTTTATTTCATCAGCCTTGTCAGACGATATGTTTTGTGTGTATTTCAATTCTTTCATTGTTCGTTTGGATTTACTGCCAAACATCAAATTAAACCATCTGTAAACTTCAAAAAATGGAGTCAACCAACTATGCTTTTGTAAAATTGGATACTGAAATTTAAGCTGGGCGTAAGGAAGAAACACCTTTGAAAGTATATATTTAATCCGCCCGCCTTGCTTGTGTTGTTGTATAGAAACACGGTTTTCAGCGCTACCGTAAACGCCACCTTTTAAAATATAGGCTTCAAGGCTTTTTGAAATTAAATCCATCTCATTATCGCCAAACCAAATTCGAGCTAAAGCACGTACTGAATTTGCAAATTTTAATAAGCTTCCTTGCTTTAATAATTTATTCCGTTTTCTAAGGTCAACACCATTAAGATTATCTAAAATCCACAAATCTATAAATGGTTTAACGCCACAACCGCCATACAAAAAATGCTTGGCCATATGCGCAATATGATAAAAATAAAACATTTCATCATTCATATCATACCAAAACGAATAACCATTATGAGCTGTGGTGTTTTCCCAAACCTTGCTTAAAACACAATCTAAATTATGTACGCGGTCTTCTTCAATTAAACTGTGATGCAGCTCGATATGACTGCCTGACGGTGTTATAAAGGTTATATCGTGCGGACTTTCAGCGCCCATTTTAAAACCCGCTTCAAGCAAGCATTTACTTGCCTTGTCCATATTTTCTTTTTCAATAAGAATATCTATATCACAACTAGTCCGCATCCATGGTTCAGGGTACATATTACGCAAAACAGCACCCTTAAGCGGAATAAATTTTATTTGCTGCTTTTCAAAAAATTGTACCACTTGATTAAAATCATAATTTGACTTTTCATATCGGTACAGTGCAAGCATTGTACATTTTTTAAAGACGTCATAAAATTTTGTTTCCTGCTGTAAAACCTTGTTTTTTATCAAAGCATTACCGATTATATGCGCCAAATCATGCTGTTTAGATATCTTATAAAGTTGTTCTAATTCATGGTTAGAAAGATATAAATCATATTTTATATCGAATTTATTTATTTCATTTTTAATTAAACGAATCATTAATTCGTATAAATCCACTATTGATTTACCTCCCATTACTAAAACATTAAAACATCGAACCCATAATTATATCTTATACGGCAATAACCCTATTCAAACGTTTAAATCATTCATTTGAAAAATCCTTAATGTAATAATCTACCATATGGTGACCCTGCTGTTCCGAAATATCTGGTGGAGTCATATAGTCGCCATAGCATGTTTTTAATATAGCATCATAGCCGCACGGAATTTTTAATTTTACACCTTCAAAATCTACGTCAATTGCAGTTTCGAAATCTTTTGTATTTAATATTGCGTTTCTCGCATTTGATACCAGTACGCACATTCCGATATATTTTGATTTGATTTTTGAATATTTTTGCACTTCTTTTTGAAAAACGGGATAAAATTTATCCCAATTCACAAAAACCGAAATTGCTTTTTTTACAATTCCCTTAAGCGAGTTGTTTTGAACACTTAAACAACATTGCTGTATTATTGAGAAAAAATGGCATTTATTTAAAAATCTCAATGCCTTATTATAATCATTTGGAAGTACGTCTAAAGGGAAAATATCTAAAAACACACCCTTGCCGGTAGGTTTCTTTGCTAGGTGCTCGTCCATAATTGTCTCAGTATCGGCCACGTTACAATAAGTGTAAGGGTGATAATATTCACCGCTGTTCTCTTTTGTTACAATTTTTAACGTGTCATTTATTTGGCTATAAGATATTAACTTATTATAGTCTTCTCTCTTCATCAATATATCCACGTCATCATCCCAGGGAATAAAACCGTGATGCCTTACTGCACCTATTAGAGTGCCATAAGCAAGAAAATATTGTAAATCATGCTTTTGACAAAAATCATCAAAGGCTATCATCATATCAAGCTGTTTTTGATGTAATTCATCTAAAGTCATTTGCTTTTGCATTTTATTATCTCCTTTTTGAAAAAATACGATTTTTTAAAACGTCAACACATATCTTTATATTGGACATATTAATTAATAATAACAGTGACATAGCAACTACAAAACAAATAATTTCATTGAAACCGATTGTCACCAAAATTGCCTGTACATTTACCGCTACAGCACTTAAAGCAAAACCTATATAATTAATGTTTAGTTTAAAATATTTTCTTAAATCAATCATTCTAACTATACACAAGGCTATGTAACTAATAAAAAACGCTGCACACGCCGCCATCACCTTATATTTGTCAATTAAAAAGAATGTCACCAACAAATTAATAGCTGCTGCCGCAACTGTAGTAATCGAAGCTCTCACGCTCTTTTTTAAGGCTTGGTAAATTGCTTCGAAAAATGTTGAAAACGCAAAAAAGATTGTTCCGCCTAATATTAGTGGCACATATTTCCAAGAATCGTAAAATTCTTGACCAACATAATACCTCATAAACCATTTCAGTATTAGCAAAATAACCGACTGCCCCGCAAACATAATAAAGCTATACGCCTTGAAAATATTTGAATAGAACGACTTGTCATTATCTTTTTCATATTCTTTAATTGACGAGGTTGTCCACGCAACTGAAAAAATACTGGTAATTATACTTAAAAGATTTGGGATTTTGGAAGCTGCAGTAAAAAGACCAAGCTCATCAGTAGAGCAAAATTGTTGAATCATAATTCGATTTGAAGAATTAAGTATCCACCACGAAAGATTATTTACAATTAAAGGGGCTGAAAAAGCCACCATTTGTTTTAATAAAACAAAATCTAACTTTTCTTTTTTCATATCCTTCAAAGCTTTTGTAAAAATTAGAAGGATTACCATTGAAAAAACATGTGCGCCAATATTTGCCAGTAAATATCCCTTAACCTCTAACCTTAAAACCACCAAGAAAACAATATTAGCAACGGCTAAAATTAAAGAATTTATAATTCCTGCAATTGCATATAATTTGTTTTTCTCTATGGTTCTTGTATAGGCATAAAGAACGTTACTAAACATATTAGTAACTGCTATAATATATACATACCAACGCCATTCCGATAATGCCGGATTCAAATCTACTATTGGAATAATGCAAATAGAAAGTATAGAACCTACAAGTAATACAAAAAACGAATTTTTGCATATAGCTCCCATCTTATACTTTCCCGACAATCCAAACCTTAGCACCGCATCTTGAATAACTAAAGAAAAAATCGGGACAGACAAATTGGCACAGGTTGTAATTAAATCCGCCGTTCCATACTGTTCTGTTGTCATATAATTTGTATAAAGCGGAACAAGGAAAAAGGTTATTAGCTTAGAGCCAAAACTTCCCAAAGCAAAAATAAGAATATTTATTACTAGCTCCTTGTATTTATTTTTCCCCAATTTGCTGACCTCGCTTTTTTTCAATCAATTTTATGATTATATAAACCGGTAGCACAACATTTATTATTCCGCTTATATATATAGAAACAGAATAAATAGACAATGCCATTGCTGTGTATACCGATACATACATACAAATGAAATACATCCAAAAATTATCGCTTAGCCTTGATTTATATTCCATACTATATGCAAAACGAACAACTAGAACAATCAACATTAATGCAAACGGACCAACATAGTATGTTAATTGCCCCATAAATGGCACAATTTGTCCACCTGTTTTAGTATAATTCAAAAAAATCTGTTGTATATATTCGCCTTTCAATCCAAACAGTGTTTCTCTAAATGGTATCGCATAATATAAGTCAAAAAATAATGTTGTACTCTTATTGTCCTGTTGCATATCAAACACAACAGCCATATTATCAAACCCCGGGAAATAATTATGAAACATTTGAGCAATAACGGAAATGCCGGTCGCTCCCTTCCACTCAGACATCAAGGTTACTTTTGAGGCAAATACTACACCTAACAATATCAAAGCAACAAAGCCAATTAATATTAAATATGTTCTTGCTTTCTTCTTATACAATTTATTTATCACAATTATACCAACAAAAATGCCAATAAACGGTGCAATATTATCGCCACCTAACAAAATTGCTGGAAGAATTAGACAAAGAAAAGAACATAACAATCCCTTGGTTTGCATACCATATTTTTTATAAAAATGCGTAATCATTAATGAAGGCATAATTATACGGAAAACAGGCCAAATAAAGCAAAATAGTGAATATATATATCGTTGAATAGAACCACGAGCAACAATTGTTTCATTGTCCCATTGAATTTCAGCAATCTCATTAAAATCCGCAAATGGAAGAAAAATATAAATTTCAGAAATTACAGGAATAGCAATATATGCTGTAATCAAAAACAAAAACAAAAGTCCAACCGCAAAATTAAAAACCTTAGTATTATATTGTGGAAAGTTTATTTTTGTTTCTTGTTCTTTATGTGCTCGTTTTCCTAAATAAGCTGCTAATCCAAGCACTACTGCTGTTTCCAAACACATATAAATAATTGCCTTGTTAATTCCCTGATTTGTTACACATGAGCCTAGAAACGATTCATAACCTCCCAAGGCAAACAGACACGGCGTCAATACCATTTTAATAAAATATCCGCCAAAGATAATAATGGAAACTACGCTTTTTAATATGTTTCCACCTAGATAAATTAATGCCATAAAGGAAATCAATCCATAACAAAAGGGCAAAACAAACAATGAAGTATATATGCCCGCATTTTCTGATAACAGAATAATCGTTCCACCAACAGTACTAGTAATAAATGTTACCATTGCAAAAATTACACTAGCGGGATTTACATAATTTTGTTGTGAAACCACGTAATCCATTCTAACCAAGAGTTGCGCCTCCAAAATTTAAGTACTTAATATATCTGCAATTCTCTTACAAGCAAAGCCGTCACCATACGGGTTGCTGGCTTGTGACATAGCGTTGTAAGCATTCTCGTTTTCTAACAAAAGTTTAAAATTATTGTAAATAACCTCTTCATCGGTGCCAACTAATTTTAAAGTTCCTGCTTTAATTCCTTCGGGACGCTCTGTTGTGTCTCGCATAACAAGAACAGGCTTGCCAAGAGACGGAGCTTCCTCCTGAATTCCGCCGCTATCGGTCAATATCATAAAACTGCGCGCAAGAAAGTTATGAAAATCCAAAACCTCAAGCGGTTCGATAATATGAATACGGTCGCAACCGCCTAATTCCTCATCTGCTGCCTGACGCACCACAGGATTCATATGAATTGGGTAAATAGCTTTTACATCGGGGTGCTCGTCCAATACGCGACGAATTGCACGGAACATATTATGCATTGGCTCACCAAGGTTTTCACGGCGGTGTGCTGTAATCATAATCAAACGGCTGTCTTTTGCCCATTCAAGCTCGGGGTGAGTATAATCATCACGAACGGTGGTTTTCAAAGCATCTATTGCGGTATTACCCGTAATATATATATTGCTTTCGTCTCTACCTTCTTTTACAAGGTTTTCACGAGACATTTGTGTAGGGGCAAAATTATACTTAGAAACAATTGATACAGCCTGACGGTTAAATTCTTCGGGATAGGGGCTATAAATGTTGTATGTACGAAGTCCGGCTTCAACATGACCCACCGCAATTTGCTTATAAAAGCAAGCAAGCGCGGTTACAAAGGTAGTTGACGTATCACCGTGAACGAGAACCACGTCGGGCTTTACCTCATCTAAAACCTCGCCAATTTTATTCAAAATATTTGTAGTAATATCAAAAAGGGTTTGACCCGATTTCATAATCGATAAATCATAATCAGGCACAACCTTAAAGGTATCAAGCACCATATCAAGCATTTGTCTATGCTGACCGGTAACACATACCACGGTTTTAATATTTTCTCTTGATTTTAACTCATTAACCAACGGACACATTTTTATAGCCTCAGGGCGTGTGCCGAAGACAAGCATTATTGTTTTCATATGTTTTTTCCTTTACAAATGTAAAATGTTAATTTACAGCATGATGTTTTAATTTTTATTACATAAATCACTATACTTCTTTTTTAATTTAGACACAGCAACATCAATGGTATATTCTGCAATTTCATTTGAAACAAAATCGCATCTTTTGTAATCACTTTGAATTATAGCGTTAACCCACAACTTAATATTATCCAACGGAAGAAATAGCAAATTTCCGGTTATATTTACTTCTTTTGGGACCACATCGGATGCAAAAGTCTTTAATCCATTAAATTGAGCCTCTACATATACCATTCCCAACCCCTCGAAGCGAGAAGGCAAAACAAACACATCCATAGCGTTTAACAAATCGGGAACGTCGTTACGAACTCCCATAAACAAAACAGAATCGCTTAATCCAAGTTCTTCTACTTGTTTCTTTACGTCATTTTCTAATTCACCACGTCCAACAAGCATTAAAACTGCATCGTTTCTTACTTTCTTAATTTCGGCAAATATTTGAACTAAAAATTCATGGTTTTTTTGATATGTAAACCGTGCAACGTTACCAATAACAAATTTATCAGCAATATTGTATTCTTGTCGAATACTCTCCCTATTTTCTGCTGAAAATTCAAAGCTTTCGGCACGAATAGCATTCTTCATAATATATACTTTACCACGATTAAAGGCAGCTTTACCCCACATCCATTTTGCCGCATCGTTTCCGCAAGCGAAAAGTTCGGTAGCATACATTTTGGTAATTGGTGTGGATAATATTCTCATAATTTTTTGCTTTAACGTTTCTGTCATAAACGCTTGATGCGAATGTGCAACTCTTACAGCTACACCGCATTTTTTTGCCACACTTAAATTACACCATGCCTTATAACCGCTATGGTCGTGAATAATGTCATAATGATTATCCGTAAGTATTTTTCTCAGTTCATTATTATGTTGCTTTAATCCTTCTCTAATTTGAGAAATATGATAAACATTGCACCCTAAATCCTTTAACGGTTGCTCTAATATTCCTTCAGTTTTTGAAGTAACCACAAAATCAAATTTAATGTCATCTGTCATACGACTGCAATAATCGTACAAAAGTCTATCAACGCCGCCACCGTCAAGCTCTGACGTTATTTCCAATATTCTCATACAATTCCACCATTATTACATTAAAAATTCTTCAAGCATTCTATTAAATCCGGCATTTTCTTCTATTACAGATGAAATAAATGCATCGCAACCCTTCGCAAGTGCCTTTCTATCCAGAGAATTATACCATTCATAAAGCTGTTCTTTTGCTTCCGGTCGGTCAACGTCAAAAACAAAACCCATATTATATTGAATAGATACATCCTCCATATATGTGTCAGGGCAAACAAGAATGGGAATATATAATTGACCGGAATGATACAGCTTGTTTGACAATGCATAGTCTAAAAATGGGTTATGATTACCATATAAATTGTTAATTAAGTCGGTCTTTTTATAGAAAGAAGCCGTCATATCGGGTGTAAAGCTTCCGTAAAATCCCACGTTTGTAATACCCTCTTTCGCACAAAAATCGGATAATACGTCTGAGCCTGTTCCGAAATAATTAAGCTTAAAGCGCTTATCATTTGCAAACAGCCTTAACAGTTTTTCGTTCATATCAATAAATCTTACTGTGCCAACAAAAGAAATTTGAATAACCTCTTTCTTTTCATCAGCCGACTGCCTTATAGCATCTACCATTTCATTTGGAAACGGTGAATAATTATGAGCTATTATAAAATCGCGTTTTGGCAAAAACTTGCTATATGCCGGTGAAGAAATTACCGTTGCAAACGAATTTGTAATTACGCTTTCTTCCATTTTTTTATATATGCTATAGTTTTCTAAGGTGAAGTCACGAACGTCAACAATATATTTTTCTTTATATTTTTTCTTCAAAATACCCTTGCACGCAACAGCCGCATGGGTTTGCAAAAAAACTATGCCGTCATAATTGTTTTTCTTAAGCTCTTTTAAAATAAAGCTTCGACATTCAATATATCCCAAAAGCTTGTCCTTAGCGGAAGATTCTTGGGTCATTTTTCTTTGGTAACAAATTTTGCGGCAGTTTTCAAAACCGTCTTTTTCACCATTTAGTGCATCACGGTCCCAAAACACCAAGTCGCATTCTGCACCCGATGAAAGAATAGCATCAATATATAATTTGGCATACGGCAACACGTATATATTACAAAAGCTAACCAAACAATATCTTTTCATTTTCTATCCTCCACCTTTTTATAACTTGCTTTTAAAAATTAAATATCCATAGTATTATTCAAAACTTCGAAAAACATTTTTTCAGAAAAATGGTTTTTGCAATATACAATTGCATTTTCACCCATTTGGGCAATATTTTCGTTTTTCATAAGCTCAATTATATTTTGCGCCAAGGCATCGGCATCGCCACTGGGGGAACACACGCCGCAATTTGCCTCATCAATAATGCGCTTTGTTTCGCCACAAGCGGCTGCTATTACAGGCATACCGCACGCCATATATGACTGTACCTTAGCTGGTATTGTATTAGCAAATAATTCGTTATTCATAAACGAAACAAATGCCGCATCACAAGCCGCTAAAATATCGGGTATATTTTCAGCCGGTTGGCGTTCTATAAACAAAAACTTTTCTCGAACCTTTAACAACTCAATTTCCTTTAAAAGTTCTTGCTTGTAACGGCCGTCGCCAACAATTACAAAAACAACATCTTTATCAATAAGCTTTTCAGCTGTTCTTGGTAAAATATCCAACCCCTGCGCCCTGCCTATATTCCCTGTGAAGACAATTTTGAAGGAGCTATCGTTTGGTACCTTGTCACTTTTATTACTTGAAGGCTTGTAAATTTCTTCAGCGTGCTGTGGCAAATAACAAACCTTGCCCGCACCAACCGACGAACGCTCTTCAATTTTTTTAACAAAGCTTGGCGAGGTAGCAAAAATCGATTTGCAATTTTTATAAATGTAATCCACCATTTTTGAAATTAAACCCAAAACAGTTTTGTTATGTATTCCGCCAACAATTTCAACATTTTCAGGCCACAAATCCTGCACGTAGATGCTGCAAGGTATTTTGCGACGTTTTGCAAACCACACACCCACCAACGCTTGTGTCATCGGTGAAACCGCAAATATAAATACCTTGTCGGCTTTTAGTTTTGTAAAGCATTTCCAAAACCAGCCAAAAAACACAAAAGAAAAATAGTTGAGCACTGTGCCAATTGTAGTATTGCCACGTGCAAAAAGCGGAATTCTTATAATATTTATTCCGTTCCAGATTTCTTTTCTCTTTTTAAACCAGCCATACCCTTTAAAAAACTTTCCTTCAGGATAATTGGGAATACCTGTAACAACCGTTACCTCATACCCCTGATTTACCCATTCCTTACAAATATCGTTAATTCTAAAGTTTTCAGGAAAAAAATATTGTGAAACAACAAGTATATGCTTTTTCATGAGCTACTCCCTAATTTTTGAAAATATTTTATACTTTTTCCTTTTCCTTACCGATGGCGCCGGTTCCGCCTTCAACAACACCGTCAGACTTTAATACCGATTTTATAGTGCCAAAAAAACACTTGCAATCAAAACCAAAGCTTAAATTTTCAACGTAATCGCCGTCAAGTCTTGCCTTTACGGGAATTTCTAACTCGTCACGACCGTTGATTTGCGCCCAACCTGTAAGACCTGGGCGAACGTCATTAGCACCGTATTTATCACGTTCAGCAATTAAATCGTCTTGATTCCAAAGTGCAGGACGCGGGCCAATAATGCTCATATCACCCTTTAAAATGTTCCACATTTGCGGAAGCTCGTCAAGGCTTGTCTTACGTAAAAAAGCTCCAACCTTGCTTATGTACTGTTCGGGATTTTTAAGTAAATGTGTCGGTACGTCGGGTGTGTTGACCTTCATGCTGCGGAATTTATAAAGATTAAAATAGCTTTTGTTAATACCAACCCTTTTTTGTTTAAAAAAAGCAGGACCCGGGTCATCAATTTTAATAACAATAACAATTATTAAAAGCAATGGCCAAAGCACCGCCAACCCAATTAAAGACATAAAAAAATCTATAAATCGCTTAAAAAATTTATTATACATAGTCCGCACCCCAAACATTATAATAAATAATATATATTTAATATATAATAGCATACCTACCAGCAAGTGTCAACACATATTAAGCAAAAAAGCGGCAGACAAAACTGCCTGCCACTTAATATTAATCGCTTTTTACATCCTATTAATTAAAACTTTTGTCGATATACTTATCAATATCTCTTAAATACTGACAATCCAAAACCACACCTTGATTGTCGCTATACAAGGTCATAGTTGGGTATAAGCTGTCGCCTTCATTTGTTTCAAGTATTTGTGGCTCTTGGTATGGCTCATACTCGGTCGCAACATTACCCAACTCTAATTGTGGCTTAATACTAAAATTATTTACTGTAACCCCTTTTGGAATAACAAAAATCACATCATAAAGATTTGTAGTATCAAAAACAGGGCTTGTTTTATATAACACCGCAGTAGTATTAGGGTTATTAAGTTTAGCGCTTGTAAACCAAGGCATACCATCGCTACTTTTACCCCTTAATGCTATATACGGGGTATCAGTATAAGTACCTGTGCCAATTCCAACATTGTTATTAATAGAAAAAGTATAAGTATTTCTTGGTAAATTTAATGTAACAATTACGGCATAATCACTTGTCGCAGTACCGTTAAAAATACATTCACCATCTTCTTTTAAGGTCATTACAATGTCAGTTCTGCCTACCGCTGTAGGAGAAAAACTCACCAAGTTTTTACCATATTTCCTAATCTTTACGGCTTCCAAGTTTTCTACATAAGGTGTGTAAGAGGTTGCAGTTGTGCCTAATTCAAGCTGAGGTTTAAAGGTAAGATTTGAAAAGGCAGTGCCGCTGTATATGTACATATATGTCTCTACCCTAGTATTTTTTTGGAATGTTTTTGTAGCACCGCTTCCTAAATCTCTTAACCCCGTTGTTGCAGTACCATTATCATAATAATTTAAAGCAAGAAAATATGTGCTGTACGAACCACCTGCAGGACAACCGCTTAAAGTATATGCACTATCGGTTGGAACATCAAAATAATATTTAAGACTAAATTGTGTATTTGCTGTTGCTGTTCCATTTAAGGTAATTGTGCCGTCACCATTATCGGTAAAAGTAACACCGTTTTTGGTTTTAGTGGTTTCAACATACGGATAAGGAATTAAATTCTTACTTCGCTTACCAACTGCCACCTTATGTGGAACATTTGCCACGTCATCAATACGGATAATCTCACCACTAACTGTTGGATGCATATATTGGCTGTTTTTAAGCACCGATGCACCGCCCGCATTATAAACATCATTGATTTTATTGCCAAGCTCACCCGACTTTATATTATCAGTTGTTTCGGTCTTTTCTCGTATAACATCACAAGCGTTTATATAATCAGTCTTCGGCATTACTGCGTAATTGTTCATTGTCCCACCTCCGAAACGTCAATAAAGTTAGCAAGCACACCTGCAATTATTTCGGTTTTATCAGCTTCGGTTATAACATAAGCGTCACCTTTATCACCCTTAGGCCCTTGCGGACCTTGTAAGCCCTGCGGTCCTCGCAACGCCTCTAACTGTTCGGTTGTAAAATCGGAATATACAAACGGGGCTCCCTTTTCGCCCTGTGGCCCACGCTCACCAATAAATGCTCCGCCGTCTGCATCATCCCTAACCGATTGTGCAATTGCCTTGGTTTCGGTTGCTAAATTCACAAGCTGTTCATATTGAGTTAAGGTGGGCTCGCTTGGCTTTTGCCCTTGGGCATAACCGCTTTTTAAAACCCCAACATAAACACTTTTTGTGGTTGCCCTACTTTCGCCCTTAACCCCAAATACCGACAAATAAAAGCTTGGCGGTTTTAACACCTCAAAAGGTATGTAGCACTCGTTTTCGTTAATATACAAAGGATTTCCGTGCTGTAAAACAACGCTGTAAACTGCATTTTCACAACTAAAAACGGCAGTTTTAACATATCCGTCCCAAGTATTCGGAAACTTAAAAACAACTTTTTCAAAATTTATTCCGTCAGAAATAACATCCTGTGACTTATCAATACTGCCGTCTTCAAATATTTCTATTTTTAACATTTTTTATTCTCCTTTACACTTTTTTGCCGAATACGTTCTCCCTTTACGTACATATATTTCGGCTTATTAAGTATAAAGAAAAATAAAAATTATTTGTAAACCAAAGTATCGTTTTTGACAAAAAATAACCGACCCGTTTTAAAGGTCGGTTACGATTTTATTCAAATTCAATTGTACCAACGGGCTTGGGGGTAATGTCCATAAGCACACGGCTTATGCCCTTAACCTCGCCTGTGATACGTGCGGTAATTTTATGAAGCACTTCGTAAGGAATTTCTTCAATTGTTGCTGTCATAGCGTCGGTGGTGTTGACCGCACGGATAATTGCGCACCAACCGTCAAGACGTTTGCCGTCGATAACGCCAACTGCTGTCATATCGGGAATAGCAATAAAGTATTGCCAAACCTTTTCAGCCAAGCCGCAAATATCAAATTCTTCCCTTAAAATTGCGTCGGCTTCACGTAAAGCTTCCAATCTGTCACGGGTAATTGCGCCAAGGCATCTAACACCAAGACCGGGGCCAGGGAAGGGTTGACGATAAACCATTGCGTGAGGAAGACCTAACGCTTCACCAACAACACGAACTTCGTCCTTGTAAAGAAGCTTTACAGGCTCAACAAGCTCCATTTCCATATCTTCGGGAAGACCGCCAACGTTGTGGTGAGCCTTAACACCGTCAGATTCCAAAATGTCGGGGTAAATTGTACCCTGAGCCAAGAAGGAAATACCCTCAAGCTTTGCAGCTTCTTCATCAAATACGTTAATAAATTCGCCACCGATGATTTTTCTCTTCTTTTCGGGGTCAGATACGCCCTGTAATAAGTTTAGGAAACGGTCGGTTGCGTCGATATAAATAAGATTAGCGTCAAGTTCTTTACCAAAAACTTCAATAACCTGCTCGCTTTCACCCTTACGCATAAGGCCGTGGTTTACGTGCACACAAACAAGCTGTTTGCCAATTGCCTTTATAAGCAATGCCGCAACAACCGATGAGTCAACACCGCCTGAAAGTGCCAAAAGCACCTTTTTGTCGCCAACCTGTTGACGAATTTCCTTTACCTGTTCATCAATAAAAGCGTTTGCAAGTTCAAAATTTGTAATTCTTTGCATATTTTCGGGACGAATATTACCTGACATAAAGCACCTCTTTCGGTATGGATAAATTAGTTTGTATAGTTGTCAAAATAGCCTTGTACCAAAACAACGGGGGTACCCTTATCACCCGAGCCGCTTGTAAGGTCGCAAAGTGAGCCAATAAGGTCGGTAAGCTGACGGGGTGTTGTACCCTGAGAAGCCATATTACCTACCAAGTTATCCTGCTTGGACTTAATGCTGTTAGAAATTGCAGCCTTAAGTTCTTCACCCGAAAGGTTTTTAAAGTCGTTATCAGCAAGATATTTAAGCTTAATTTCGTTAGGTGTACCGATAAGACCGTCGGTATATGCGGGAGAAACACAAGGGTCTGCAAGTTCCCAAATTTTGCCTTGGGGGTCCTTGAATGCGCCGTCGCCATAAACCATAACTTCAATATGCTTGCCCGTTTTTTCAAGGAATTTCGCCTGAATTTCAAGCACTAAATCCTGACATTCGTTGGGGAAAAGCTTAATGGTATCTTCGGTAGATTTATTAGAGCCCAAAAGACCGTATTTGGTGTTATAGCCGCTACCATCAACCGATTTATTTAAAATTTCGTCAAAACCGTAAACAATTTTAGCACCGTTTGCCTTCAAAATACGCTTTGTACGAGCACGGGTATGAATATCACAAGAAAGAACACAATCGGTATATTGTAAAATTGCCTTTGCTTGATTTGCAAAAATAATTTCAACCTCGCAACCGCAAGATTCAATCAATTCCTTATAATATGCAACGTAATCCATGCCTGTAAATTCGTGAACAGGATAGCCAAAAACCTCACGATAGCGTTCAAGTGTTAAAACGTCGCTGTAAGGATTAATTCCGCTTTCATCAATTTGGTCTAAGGTCACAAATGCATTGCCAACCTCGTCAGAAGGATAGCTAAGCATTAAAACTATTTTTTTTGCACCCTTTGCAATACCCTTAAGACAAATTGAAAAACGGTTACGTGACAAAATCGGGAAAATAACACCAACAGTATTATCACCAAATTTTTCTTTAACGTCCTTTGCGATAGCATCAATAGATGCATAGTTACCTTGCGCACGTGCTACGATAGATTCGGTCATAGCAACAACGTCACGGTCGCGAAGCTCAAAGCCTTCGCTTTCGGCTGCTTCAATAACACTTGTGGTTACGATTTCGGCTAAATTATCGCCTTGACGGATAATGGGGCAACGAATACCACGAGAAACTGTACCGACTTTTCTTTCCATTAATTTCACCTTAAATCAAAAAAATTTTTACAAGATATTTTAACACATTTTTATTTCAAAATCTACATTTTTTTATTATTTTTTTAAATTTTTTTGCTAAAAATATCACTTTAACTTGACAAAGTGGTTTTTGTATGGTAAATTGTTGACATTAAGATAGAGGCGCGGTGCGTCATCAGTAGCAGTTAATGTTAATTTCGGCAGAAAAATGTAGCTGTGAAAGGGGCAACCGCCGAAAGTTGCTGTCGGCAGGCGGCTTCTTGGTAATTCGGAATAATATCCGCTTTACTGTCGCATTTGCGGAGTGCTATCAAAATTATAACAATATCTTTATGTTTTGTTGTGTTTTTTGGTAGTCGAGCAATCGGCTATTTTTTTATTCATTATTTTAAGGATGTGTTTAAAAATGAAAAAAACAGTTTTTGAAGGTATGGCTACCGCCATTATCACTCCCATTACCGAAAATGGTATTGATTATGAAGCTTTTGCAAAGCTTATTGACTGGCAAATTGAACAAGGTATTGACGCTATTGTTGTTTGCGGCACCACAGGGGAAGCTTCAACCATGACAGATGACGAACACCGTGACGCTATTGCCTTTGCAGTTAAGCATGCAAACAAGCGTGTTCCTATTATTGCGGGTGCCGGCTCAAATGATACATTGTACGCACTTGACCTTACCCGTTGCGCTTGCGAGGCAGGTGCCGATGCTATTTTGGTTGTTACGCCTTATTATAATAAGGCAACCCAAAACGGTCTTATTAAAATGTTTACCCAAATTGCCGATTATTCGACAGTTCCCGTTATTTTATATGACGTACCCTCACGTACAGGTGTAGGGCTTGAGCCTCAAACCGTTGCAAAATTGGCTGAACACCCCAACATTGTTGGTCTTAAAGCGGCAAGCGGTAATATTTCAAAAATTGCTGAAACAATTCACCTTTGTGGCGATAAAATTGATATTTATTCAGGCAACGACGACCAAATTATCCCCATTATGTCACTTGGTGGTAAGGGTTGTATATCGGTACTTTCAAACCTTTTACCCAAGGACTGTGCTTTAATGTGCAAAAAATGGTTTGAAGGCGACGTTAAGGCTGCGGCTAAAATGCAGCTTGATTACATTCCCCTTATCAATGCCCTTTTCTGCGAGGTTAACCCCATTCCCGTAAAAGCGGCAATGGCTAAAATGGGCTGGTGCGAAGATTATTTACGTCTTCCCTTAACACCTATGGAAGACGCACACCGTGCCGTTCTGTTTGAAGAAATGAAAAAAGCAGGAATTAACATTTAATTTAGGAGTTTTTAAATGATTTGCAACAACATTACGGTAAATGAAAAGGGTCACCTTTGCTTTGCGAATTTTGACACGGTGGATTTAGCCCAAAAATACGGCACACCCCTTTACCTTATGGACGAAAACAAAATACGTGAACACATTAAAGAATATAAGTCCGCTTTTTTAAAATATTTCCCCAAGGGCTCAAACCCCGAATTTGCAAGTAAGTCCTTTTCCTGCAAACAAATTTACCGCATTATGCAACAGGAAAATATGTGCATAGACGCCGTTTCGGCAGGTGAAATTTGCACCGCAAAATCGGCAGGCTTTGATATGGCGCATTGCTTTTTCCACGGCAATAACAAAACCGATTATGATATTGCCTTTGCAATTGACAGCGGCGTTGGTTATTTTGTAATTGATAATTTTGAAGAAATTGAAGCCGTAAACCTTATTGCCAAGGAAAAAGGCATTAACCAAAAGGCTTTGCTTCGCATAACCCCCGGTATTGACACACATACCCACCAAAAAATTTCAACCGGTAATGTTGATTCTAAATTTGGCTTTGCAATTGCAACGGGTATGGCAGACGAAGCGGTAGAAGCGGTTTTAAAATGCGAAAACATTACCCTTTGCGGTTTTCATTGCCATATTGGCTCACAAATTTTTGAGTCCGACCCATTTATTACTGCGGCTGAGTTAATGCTTGATTTTATTGCTCACATTAAAACCACACACGGATACACCGCTGACATTTTAAATTTAGGCGGCGGCTTTGGCGTTAAATATTTAGAAAGCCAACCCGCACTTAACTTAGACGAAAAAATTGGTGAAGTAGCAACCGCTATTAACGAAAAGTGTGATGAACTTAAAATTAAAGTTCCCAAAATTGCAATGGAGCCGGGCCGAAGCATTGTTGCAGATGCCGGTATGACACTTTACACCGTTGGCTCGGTTAAGGAGATTAAGGGGTACAAGAATTATGTTTCAATAGACGGCGGTATGCCCGACAATCCACGCTTTGCGCTTTACGAATCTCCCTATACGGTAATGCTTGCTTCCCGTGCAAACGACAAGGCGGATTTTATGGCAACCATTGCAGGTAGGTGCTGTGAATCGGGCGATATTATTCAAAACGACGTTTTAATTCCCAAGCCCCAGCGTAATGAAATTTTAGCCGTACTTACCACTGGCGCTTATAACTATTCAATGGCTTCAAACTATAACCGTATTCCCCGACCTCCTGTTGTAATGCTTTCAAACAAAGGCGATTACGTTGCAGTGAAGCGTGAAACAATTGAAGACCTTTGCTTACTTGATGTATAATGTATAAAGAAATACCGCAACCTTCGTTGCGGGATTTTTGTTATTATTTTGCGTTTTGTTTTTCAAGGAATTCCTTGCGGTTGAAGCCTTCGGTGGTCTTTTCCTTAATATCGCCCGCTTTGATAAGAGCAATTTTAGTAAGCATAGGACCAACAATTTCATAAACTAAAACCGAGAATAAAATTATATTACGTACAAGTACACCTTCATTGCCTAAGGTTGAAATAACTATAGCCGACATGCCAAGTGCAACACCTGCTTGTGGAAGCAAGGTAATACCCAAATATTTTTGAATATTTTTGTCGCAATTAACCATTTTAGCACTGAAGAAGGTACCAACATATTTACCGATTGAACGTGTGATAATATATGCTGCGCCAATAACGAGCACCCAAACGTCAGCCAAAATATCCAAACGAAGCTCGGCACCGCTTAAAACAAAGAACATTACAAACAAGGGCGCTGTCCATTTGTCGGCACGGTCCATAATATCGGCTGAAAAATCACATAAATTGCAAAATACTGTGCCAAGCATCATACAAACCAAAAGTGACGAAAAGCCAATATGTACTTCGCCAATTTCAATTTTAATCATTGAAATTGCAACAGTAAGTAACACAAAGCTAATAGATAATGACATACGCTTTGAGCCTGAATGGAAAATCTTTTCGCAAGCGGTAAATATCCAACCCATAACTGCGCCAAGCACCAAAGATAAGGTAACCTCAATTAATGGGTTAACAATCATTGAAATTACGCTGATTTTACCGTTTTCAATAGCACGTGCGATACCGAAAGAAACCGAGAAAATAACAAGACCGACAGCGTCGTCCAACGCAACGATAGGAAGTAACAAATCGGTTAACGGGCCTTTTGCCTTATACTGTCTTACAACCATTAAGGTTGCAGCAGGTGCGGTAGCCGAAGCAATTGCACCCAAAATAATTGCGTTTGGAATTGACAAAACGTTAGGCATTAAAAAATGCAATCCAATAAGTGAAAGGTCAACCAAAAGTGTTGCCGCTACCGCCTGTAAAATACCTATAGCAAAAGCTTGTTTACCGATAGCTTTAATATCGTTCATTCTGAACTCGTTACCAATTGCGAAAGCAATAAAGCCGAGTGAAACACTGCTTAAAACCTCCAAAGCGGCACTTTTTTCACCGCCTGAAAGGCCAAAATCAGCACCCGAAAAGCCAATATGGTCAAACCCCATACCTAAAAATGATAAATCAATACCACCTAAAAGATAAGGACCAACAATAAGCCCTGCAAGAAGATAGGCTGTAACCGCAGGTAATTTGAATAGCTTTGTAACACGCGACATTAACAGTCCGGCTACAATAGCCACTGCAAGAGTTATTAAAATTTGCATAATTTATACGCCTCGATATAATAAATTTTCAACCATAAGATTATACACCCACATTTTTCAAATTTCAATAGTTACTTATCACAAAATTATGGCAAAAATTACACCGTTTAATATATATTTTTAATTGTGAAAAATTTTATATTTTTTCGGGGCTGAAGCCAAGGTCTTCAATTTCAGTCAATGCGGTATTTAAACAATGCTCGCATCCTTCAATAATTACAACCTTTTCACCCAAATTAATTTGGTGCTTAATTGCCACCTCGTTAAGTGCATTATCAATTCTTGCAACACAATGTTCACAATGCATATCGGTTACTTTAATTTTAAATTCCATTTTTAATTCCTCATTTCATTAATTTTTTAAGGGTTTCGCACAGCTCATCCACCGTGTCCTCTTTACCCTGTTTTATATCATTTACCACACAGGTGTGGATATGATTTGCCAAAAGTTCCTTGTTAAAGGCGTTAAGCGCCGCATTAATTGCGGTTACCTGTGTTAAAATATCTACACAATAAGCATCGCTTTCAAGCATATTTTTAACACCACGCACCTGACCTTCAATACGGTTAAGGCGGTTTATAAGCGCCTTATATTCCGCATTGTCACGGTGCTTTGTTTTTTTACAGCATTCACTCATAATTTTTTACCCCTTAAACGTAAAGCATTACCAACCACAAATACCGAACTAAAGGACATCGCAAGCCCTGCAAGCATTGGGTTTAAAAGTGGACCGCCAAAGGCAAACAAAACCCCTGCCGCCACAGGTATGCAAACGGTATTATAGCAAAAAGCCCAAAACAAATTTTGTTTAATGTTTTTAATGGTTAGTCGGCTTAAGGCTATCGCCTTTGAAACGTCGTCAATATCCGACCGCACAAGCACAATATCGGCCGATTCAATTGCAATATCACTGCCGTTACCCACCGCGCAGCCAACGTCGGCCTCGGAAAGAGCAACCGCATCGTTTATGCCGTCACCAACCATCATAACCGTGCCGTATTTTTGGCGTATTTCCTTTATGATTTCGGCTTTGCCGTCGGGCAATACCTCGGCATATACCTCGTCAGCGCCAACCTTTTTACCAATATATTCGGCAGAAAGGCGGTTGTCACCTGAAAGTATAACAGTTTTAACACCCTGTTTTTTAAGCTTTTTAATTGTGTTGGCTACGTTTTTCTTTAAAGTGTCGGCAATTGCAAATAAGCCAACGGCACTGCCGTTTACTGCCACAAAGGAAAGCGATTTACCCTCAGCGGCAAGCCCATTAAAATCATTTGTAAATTTTTCGGTGATAATGCCTAATTCTTCTAAAAATTCTTTTTTACCAACCGCAATTTCTTCACCTTCAATAATGGCGGTTACGCCCTTGCCCGAAAAGGTTTTAAATTCTTCGGGTTTAGCGTACTGAATATTTAATTTATCAGCATAACCCATAATTGCTTTTGCAAGTGGGTGGTTAGACCCCGCTTCACAAGCGGCGGCTAAAGCTATTGCCCCATTATCACCAATAAAATCGGTAACGGTGGGCTTGCCAACCGTTAAGGTACCGGTTTTATCAAATACAACCGCCTTTACTTTATGGCTGATTTCAAGCACCTCGCCATTGCGGATTAATATACCGTTTGAAGCGCCAAGCCCCGTACCAACCATTATAGCGGTGGGGGTTGCCAAGCCCAAAGCACAAGGGCAAGCAATAACCAAAACCGAGGTAAATACCTTTAGTGCAAAGGTAATATCCTTACCCACCACAAGCCAAATTATTGCCGTAATAACTGCAATTGCAATTACCACAGGCACGAAAACACCCGCAACTTTGTCAGCTGTTTTTGAAATAGGAGCTTTCTTAGACTGGGCTTCCTCTACAAACTTAATTATTTTTGCAAGGGTGGTATCCTGTCCAACATGGGTAACCTTAACGTAAAGCACACCGTCTAAATTGACGCTGCCGCCATATACCCTATCGCCTTGCTTTTTATCAATTGGCATACTTTCACCCGTAAGCATTGCTTCATTTACGGTGCTTGTGCCATCTATAACCTCACTGTCAAGCGGTATTTTAGCCCCCGACTTTATAACAAGAATATCACCAACCTTAATTTCAGCTGTTGGAATTTCATATTCACGCCCGTCCTTAAAAAGCAGGGCTGTATCGGGTGCTAGCTCCATTAATTTTTCTAAAGCCTTTGCAGTTTTGGCTTTGCTTTTTCTTTCGAAAAACTTGCCAAGCATTACAAGTGCTACCACCACCGCCGACGATTCATAATATAAATTATGCACAGCGTGTGGATTGTTTGTAAGCGTAAAGGTCATAACTATGCTGTAAATAAGCGAAGCTCCCGACCCAATTGCCACAAGCGAATCCATATTGGGATGCCCTTTAAACAAAAGGGGTATACCCTTTATAAAAAAGCTTCGCCCAAAGTATAAAATCGGCAAACAACACAAAAACTGCAAAAATGCAAAATTGTATGGGTTTTGGTGCATGCTGAACATTTTGGGTAACGGCAAATTTTCAAAAACCATTTGTCCCATTGAAACGTAAAGTAAAACTGCCGCAAAAACAAGTGACACAATTACAGGAATTGCGCTTTTATTTTTTTGCTTAACCTCTTTTTTTACCGTTTCGGCGGTTATACCAAACCCCGCCTTTTGCACAACCCTGAAAAAATCAGCCGAAGAAACCAAGTCTTCATCAAAGGTTACGGTCATTGTACCTGTTATTAAGTTTACATCGCAGTTTTCAACACCCTTTAGGCGTGTAACTACACGCTGTACCGATGCCGAACAAGCCGCACAGGACATACCACTGACGTTATATTGTTGAGTTTTCATAATATCACCAACAACATTATATACCCCCACACCGTATTTTTCAAGTAAAAAATAAATCCATAACAATGTTATGGATTTATTTCAAATTATAGTTTGTCGGGCAAGCCTTCCCCTTGAGGGGAAGGGGGACCGCTTGCGGTGGATGAGGTGTAATTTGCAGTAATTGAACGGTTTTCCACCTCAACCGCCTCGTATACTCGGCACCTTCCCCTCAAGGGGAAGGCATAGATAAACCCC